>CALXWY010000001.1 GCA_944392535.1 uncultured Alphaproteobacteria bacterium
TTGGATATTTCCAAATTCAACTGTCTGCACATCCCTTCTTGAATTTGATGAGCTGCTTTTATTCACAATGTTTGCGTAATTAATGGAACCCACTTTTCATTGGTCGTTCCGTTAACCGCAGAATTTCAGGGGTTGAGATTTCGTTTCTTCCGTTCCCAACTTGAAAGCCCGTATAGTATGTGTGCAAATCAATCAAAAGTCAAGCATTTTGTTGAAAATAATTTCAAAAAAATTCCCAACCCAGGAAAAAATGCCGGATTTGCGCCATTTTAACCAGATTACATTTTTATGTTTTGTCATACAAATCCCCATCAGACGATTCGTAAAACGACAAAAACATGATTCGTTATGACAGAATTTATGTCCGCCAATCACGATTCGTTATTATTCATACTTATTTTTACAAAAATGCAGGATTTGCACCGTTGGTTGAAAATACCCAACACGGCGGATCACTGTTATATATAGGTCTGGGATTTATAATGTCAAGTACAAACACAAAATTGATTTTTGATATTCATATCCAGATGCCCGGCATAGTACGCAATATGTGAAAAAAAACGCCCCGATATGGGGCCGTTTTTTATGGACACACAGATAACTGTTTCAACACATTTTGTACGTCGTTATTCACAGAAACAGTAACTTCGCGTTGCAGACCATCTGTATATGTGTAATAAAACTTGTAATCTGCAAATTCCGGAAACGCGGCATACGCCTGTTCAAACGGCGCCAACATTGCCTGGAACCATTGCCGCCCGCGACACAGACATCCGTTACGTACGTCTGCTGCGACCGCCGCCGTTGCCGTATTTGGATATTTGGTATCCAGTTCATCATCTGTCATCATCAGACAACGCGCACCAAATCCGTAAAAATTCGCATCGTCAGACATAAATTTATATACCAACCCATCTGATGCACCGGCCTGTTTCAGTGAATACACCATGCCATCTGTACAGCATGCGTTCGCAGAACTCATTAACATCTTGTAACGTTCCAGCAATGGCGCCGCCAACGGGTTATTCGCCGTAATTGTTTTATCACACCGTGCCGCCGCGATAAAATCGTCCATTAAATCTGTTCTGACCTTTGGACTGCGTGGCGATACCGTTTCACGAATTATCGGTTTTCTGCGCCATATTTCGCATTCTGTATCCGTTTCAAATGGGCACCCGTCACTGCGCCCGAATGTAACCGTCACCAATTCTGTTAAATCTTGGGCGACATATTCAGGGCGTGGCGCCGGCAATGTTATCTTTTGTTGTGGCGCGCAATCAACCATTGTGACATTTTCTTCGGTTGTAACTGTTTTAACACCACTGTCCGCGCAATCTTTATCAATTGTGACATCTGTTGTCGTGGTATCAGCCAACCATAAATTTTCAGATGGCATTTTTGGGGCCAGCAACGCTTCAACCCGCGCGCGCGTTTCGGCCATTTCCGCCATATTAGATTTGTATAAATTTATAACATCCGTATCAGACGGTTTGTATGGATTCTGTTCAACATATGTTGCAACCGGCGCATTCGGCACATCGCCATCGCGAATATATAATTCTGGCATCGGGCGCAAGAACCAGTCACTGTAATCCTTGTACTTGTAACTGGACACAGAATCGTCCCATATTGGTGCCCCATCCCATTTATCCACCGTTTTGTCATATCCGGTGATTTCATATTCACTGGTTGTGCCGTCCCATAACTTTGGACGCGTATCTTCGGGCACCGGTTTGATAGATAACAATTTTACAGAACGCATCGGCATCTGGTACGACGACACATACTGAACCGGGGCCGCATACTGTGGCACCGCCGGAACCATGCCGTGTTGCGCAACATCCGGCACAGTACCGTACATCGGCGCCGGCGGCATAATAATTGGGTCAATACGGCACCCGTCGCCAACGCAATCGGATGCCATAACAGATGTCGCCCCGCACAACCCCAGCAGGGACGAAAAAATCAAAATCCGTTTCTTCATATATTGAATAATATCACAAAAGAAAATCTTTTTGAATACAAATTTACATGATTTTTATGTTGAGATTATTTTCTTGTTTTTGTTATATTAACCTGAAACAGCAAAGGGGAAACAATGAAAAAATATATCGCTTTGATGATGGTGCCTGCGCTAGCAATGCCGGCATTTGCAAACGAAACAGAAACATCCGATTTGACCGAAGAAACAATCGCGGTGGCGGATGCAACCGACGCTGTGGAATCTGGGGCCAGCGTGACGGATACAGACACGGGGACATCTGTGTGGAATGATCCAGCCGCCAAATTTCCAAATGGGTTACAGTTTGGTGTCGGGATTTCTGCGACCAGTGGACTAAATGGATTTATTGGATACGCAAATAAAGATTTTGATTCTTTTTGGTTAAAGCGTATTGGGGTACGCTTGGACTTTGCAGGAACCGCCCCGGTAAAATCAATGATAAATTCGGGGATTGATTCAATTATGGGCGACGGATTTGATATGGGCGATGGACTGGCCATTACAGATGCCGGTATCG
Source organism: uncultured Alphaproteobacteria bacterium (assembly GCA_944392535.1). Classification (GTDB taxonomy): domain Bacteria; phylum Pseudomonadota; class Alphaproteobacteria; order Rs-D84; family Rs-D84; genus Enterousia. The sequence goes on from CALXWY010000001.1 coordinate 2,520, forward strand.
GGGCCCAACATTTTGCCGCATTAATTGATATATATCCATTCGGGAATACATGGTTCTTGGGCGGAATCAGAATCACCGGCGGTTATTATTGGGGTGATTTAGAATTAAGCGCGCGTTTAAGTGGCGAAATTAGCGATTTACCAGATGACGAACTGTCGTTCACATTGGATGACAAGACTTACAGATATGTCGGGAATCAAATGAATGCATCGGCAAATCTGAACTGGAATACCAGTGGGCCATACTTGGGTGCCGGTTTTGATTTAGGATTGTTCGCAGGTTTCAAAATATATCTGGATGCCGGTGTTGTGTTCACCAGCCAGGCCGCGCAACTGGGGCTGGATATACCGGTGGATAATCTGCAAGTTATGGAAAACGGTCGCTGGGAACCGGTGGATAATCCACAACTGGAACAAGAATTAAATACGTCTGTTAATTCCGTGTTGGATGAAGTACAACCAGAATTAAATAAACTGACATTCTATCCGATTATAAAAATTGGATTTATGTATCGCTTTTAATAAAAATCCGCCAAACGGCGGATTTTTATTTTTTCTTTAATATTTGCTTTTGCAATTTTAATATTTCGTTTTCACGTGTTTTGATGGTGCCGATTAATCGCATATTTTCTTGGCGCAGCGCATCAATATCACGACGATTAATCTGTATTTCGGCGGTCAAACTGCGGTTTTTATGCCGGTTAAACACCAACATTATCAATGCCCCCATTACCGCACCAATTGTTCCAACAGTCAAATCATATAAAACATCTGTTATAACCATGTCTGGAATATAACAGATATAATATTTTTTGCACTAGGCAGATTTTCTTAATCCTGTTTTGCGGTCAATCCATACGGCTTCATCTGCGATTTCCATCAATGGCATATCAGACGCGCTGTCTGAATATGCACGCACAACATGTGGAATAATTTTATTCTTGGCCGCCCATTTGTCCATTGCGACAACTTTGTTTTTTCCCCAGCACAAAAATTCATACTGCCACGGTTTTTTTTCGTCCATGCGTGAACACAGAACCGCATCAAATTTCATATCGCGCACCAGTTGCGGGATAAAATAGTCTGGACTGGCCGAAATCAGCAAAACAATGCGGCCCGCCGCACGTTCTTTGGCAACCTGGTCTGCGGCCCATCCAAATCGTTCGCGCCGATGCTGGCAAACAAAGCCCGGAACAAAGTGTTGAATCATATCCGGGGTTAAGAAACGTCGCATCATTTGCCGCCACCAAATGCCCGCCGGATTTAATATGCGCCCAACCGCCGCAATCCCAATCAGCGGCGCAAACAACCACGGACGACCAGAATTACGAAAACAATATTTGGCAAATTCCATATTAGAATCATGCGCAGACAATGTTCCATCAAAATCAAAAACAACAACGTCTTCTTTTCTTAACATATTATATTTTCCTTGTTAATTAAACATGGTCGCATTATATAACGGTATATTTTATCATGCAAATAAAAACGGGGCGCACCCCGTTTCTATTTTTTATTGCGATGTTTTAACCGTTGCCGTCCGCGTTCAACCAAAAAGAACAATGCCGGGGTTAATACGAATGTAAATATCATACTGGCCATCATTCCGCCAATCATAACCGCGGCCATTGCAACCTTTAATCCGTCTGAACTCCATAATTGCGGTAACATGCCGGTCATAACAGCAATTGATGTCATCAGAATCATAGACTGTTTGGACTTTAATTCCGACCACAGGGCATCATATGCACGTTCGCCGTTTGCAATACGATTAACGGTTGGTTCCAAAACCAGAATATTATTATTAACCACCAATCCAACCAACATCACAAACGACACCATCGCGCCAACATTCATTGATGCCCCAGACAAGAACATCAATGCAAATACGCCGGCAAAACTGGTTATGATAGATGTTGCAATCGTAAATGGATGTGCCAGTGAATTCAGAATTGCTGCCAGCAACATGTACGTCAATATAACCGCCAGCAAGAATGCCATGCCAATTTCACTGGTCGTTTCGCTTTGGATTTCAGACATACCACCGAATTCCGCGCCATACCCAGCATCCCAGTTAATTTTGGCAATGGCGGCCTGGATTTTTTTCTGGACCGGCCCCATTGTAGATTTACCAATATTAACGTCTATTTCGGTAATTCTGTTTTTATCAATACGGCTGATATTCGGCGTTGCGTTCACATGCTGGATATCCCCCAGTGACGACAATGGCACCATTCCTTTCTGAGAATTAACAAACACATCATCAAACACAGACACATTTTTGAATGGTTCGGCCAGTTCCAAAATAATCGGATATTCTTCGCCATTTTCTTTATACTTATAACTGTCGTTACCATACAAGGCCGTACGCAGCGTCATGCCAGCATAAGAATTACTGACGCCCCAGAAATTCATTTTTTCTTGATTTGGAACAAATCGTGTTTCTTTGCCGGGTTCTTGCTGGGCCAAAACGGCTGTTTGGACTTCGGGAATCTGGTTTATCATATCCAGAATTTGATTGGCATATGCGTTTCGCTTGTCATCATCTTCGCCGTATATGTTCAGTACAATATCCGCCGATGATGCCCCCGCTGATATCGCCGCACCAGCCCGTATTTGAATTTCAACATCTGGGATGTCTGATAGCACCGGCATAATCTTGCGCGCCAATTCTTTATCAGATATATCACGTTCAGAAACATCCGACAATGTTAATTTAATTGCAATATTCTGTAATCCCCGTTCACCGATTTTTACAGACACAGCACGAACGTCATCAAACTGGGCCACGCGCGATTCAATCTGCTTGGCAATTTCAGACGATTTTTCGTATGTTGCCCCCATCGGTGCACGCGCAGTTATGTTTATTTCATTTGTATCTGTGGCTGGGGTGAATTCATTACCCACAAATCGCATCAGCATCACAGAACCAATCAATATCGCCACAGCCATTATAACAACACGCCACGGATGTGCATGCTGGTAATCAAACCAACGACGCAAACCAGATTTTGGCAATGATTCAGTAGTGTTTTTATCATCCGCGATAACGCGTGCACGAACCGTTTTGGCATTTTGTGTTTTCTTAGTTTGGCGTTTTTGTGATATTCGTAATATTTTGGCAATCATCATCGGGGTCAATGTGAACGAGAATACCAATGACAGCAACGTTAAATAAACAACTGTTAATCCAAACTGGTTCATAAACTGTCCAGCAATTCCGCCCATAAATGCCAACGGCAAGAACACAACAACATTTGTTCCAACCCCCGCCAGTACGGATACCCATACTTTTTTAGTACCGTCAATTGCGGCATCTTCGGGATTTTTGCCGTGGCGCATTTCTTGTAACGCAGATTCAATCAGAATAATTGCGTTTGATACCAGTGTTCCCAACGCCGATGAATATGCCAACAATGTCATTGCATTGATTGTAAAATTACTGAAATCCATAAAAAAGAATCCGGCAATTAATGACGCTGGTATCACAACACCGGCAATAATTGTTGAACGCCAATTGCGCGTAAACGCCAACAAAACAAGAACTGTAAATAATATCCCCAGCAATATACCACCGATGGTACCGTACGTTTCGTCTGCAACAGAAACAGAAGAATCAGAAATTATTTCCATTGTAGCGCCCGGAAAACGTGATTCTAAATCATCTTGAAATTCGGGCATTTGTTTGCGCAATTGACGCGAAATGTTAATTGCATTACCATCAGATGATTTTATAACAGACGCAATAATAACTTCTTGGCCATTATATCGGGCACCATTTTCAATGTCACGGGCAACATCACTGACCGATGCAACGTCAATCAGTTTGAATGTTTGGCCTTCCATAGTGGTCAGTTGCAAATTGGCAATTTCATCAACACTGCTGAATTCACCGACAAAGCGCACAGTGGATGAATCAAGACCATATTCAATTTTTCCACCAGGAACATTTATATTGTGTGACCCCAACGCAGATACCACATCTATCAGCGTTGCGCCATTGGCGGCCAATAAATCAGGATTAACCGCAATACGAATTGCACGTGTTTCGCCGCCGAATACGGACACATTGGCAACACCCGCAATCCCCGTCAGTTTGTTTGATAATACATTATCCGCATATTCTTGCAAATCACGTAAATTATCACCGGCAATCATTATATCCATAACCGGTTGTTCCAATGGATTCAATTTTTCAACAACAGGCTGTTCCATATCTGCGGGAAAATCCGATATCAACGAATCCAGTTTTGTTTTTACCTCGCTTGCTTTGTCATTAACATCAACGCCGATATTAAATTCGGCCATTACAAAACCGCCATTTTCAAATGCCTGGGATGTTATTTTTTTGACTTCGGATACTTCGGATATCGCATCTTCGGCGCGTTTAATAATTTGGGATTCTATTTCTGCGGGGGCCGCCCCAGGATATATAAACGTTGCCGTTACCATCGGCAAATCTATCGCCGGCGTGCGTTCAATGTTCATTTTCGGAAATGATACTAATCCCAATACAACCCAGAACAACACAAACATTATTGTCGTAATTGGACGACGCACAAAAAACTTTAACATGATAAATAACCCCCTGTGATAAAAAACGTAATTATGGAATTGATATTATTTTTGTATCCAAACTTTATCACCCGCATCAACGTGCGATAAAATCACAACATCACCATCGCCCAGTCCGTCAACCATCGCAAAATCGGCATCTTGGCGCAGGATAGTGATATTACGTGGGGTGGCCGTACTGTTTTCATCAACAACCATAACCGCATTATTATCAATCGCCGCCAATGGCACAAAATAGCCATCTGATTGGAATTCAGCGTATTGTAATCCATCTGATGCGCCACGCGTACGTACAACATGCATTCCAGTGTTCAAATCAACATTTTTTGATACAGATATAATTTCGCCGTCACCGACACGTTGGCCTGGGGCCAATTTGCCGACACGGGTCGCAGATATTAGTGCACGGTTGTTTTTTATTTCAATGGGTTCGTGCAACGTGCCTGGGGTGCGGCGCATTTCCATCACATATACAGGCGCACCAACATCCAATGCGTTTCGGACCGGATTAAATATTGCGCGGGCATTTTCTGCGCCAATGGCGGCACAACGAAACACAAACCAACCAACCAAGGCAATTGCGCATGCACCGTACAAGAATTTCTTTGTTTTTTGTGGTTCCAGTTTTGTCGTAACAGATTTCATCTTTATTCACCTAGTTTTTTAACTGATTCTGCCGCCATCAAGATATTATATTTTGCGTTCAGCAGCGCCATATCCAATTGATACAGACCGGCGGATACTTCGGACAATTCAACCGCAGACGTTTGTCCGGCGGCAAAACGTTCGCTGGAAAACTTATATGCCTTGGCGGCCAAGTCACGTGCGTTTTCCAATGTTTTCAGATTTCCACGCAAATGATTATACTGGTCAATTGCACGATTGTATTCTTCGGTTGTTAATTTTTTCGCCTTGTCCAAATCTTGACGTGCAGATTCCGCATTCATCGCCTCAACCGTGGCATTAGCCATATTTAATCCGCCGGAAAAAATCGGCACCTGTAACGCAACGCCCCAATATCCAGACTGGGTATTAATACTGTCGCTGTGAAACAGGTTATTAAAATCTTGGTCCAGTGTTATGTAATTATACGACGCCGTTGCCGCCAATGTTGGCAACGCATTTGCACGTTGGGCGCGAACATTGCGTTCATACATCTGGATTTGTTCATTCAACATATCCCATTGTGGGGTTGACGTTAATTCCCCCGCATTCAAATCACCAAAATTTTTTGGAAATTCGTCCGTCAAATTTAATTCTTCATTAATATCAATCCCGGCCAGAATCTTTAACATTCTGTGCGCCGTATCACGATTGAATTCGGCGTTTGATAAATTAATTTCTTTGGTCGCAATATCTGATTCTATTTTGACCAGATTAATACGATTTGCGCGCCCAGCGGATGTCAGACTTTTCTTTGCATTACGTGCCGCATTCAAATCTGCGCGCGATATTTTAACAATTTCATCTGTCATTTTTGCCGTCCAATACAAATCAACCGCGCTGTAACGTACCTGGCGTTGGGTCATTTCTTGACCGGCTTGGGCCATTTTGATTGCAGACTTGACACTTTTGACCGCGTTACCAATTTTACCAAATGTGTAAATTGGCTGGGTAACAGAAATTCCCGCCATAAACATATTGTCCGGAATGTCTAATGTGCTGGACATCGGCTGTTGCGTCATTGCCGACACCATTGCGCCAATTTCTGGGGGAACGTCTATGCTGTATGACTTGAACGGATTTTCCATATCAACAACATTCATATATGTTGCCGTCCCTTCTATTTTGAACCAGCGATTTGCATTCACCGCATCCAGCGACGCTTCGGCTTTTTTTACATTGGCGGCGGCTTTTTTCAAATCTTGTGATTGGTCAAGAATCATATCAACCGCCGTATTCAACGACAAATCCATTGCGTGCGCACACGGCGCAAACGCCATAACCGACAATACAACAACCGCCAGATTTAATTTACGCATTCGCAATCTCCAACTTGGTTAAAATTCTGTTAATTATTTTCTGGGCATTGGTTAAATCTGCGGCATCAGAACGCGATAATGATGAAAAAAATTTTTCAATTGTGGCACGCATTTCTGACAATGCCCGAACAGCAACACGTTCACCCGCCGCCGATACAGAATACCATGTATTACGACGATCTTTGTCATCAATGCGACGTAACACCAGACCATCACGTTCTAGTTTACGAAACGCGGCACATAAATTAGGCGTTGTAATAAATTCACGATGTGCAATATCTTTTAACTTGGCCGGCCCCGCCAAATGCAGCCGCAGCAAAATACTGACCTGTTGACGTGGATATCCCATAACCTGCATCGGGTCACGCTTTAACCGCCCCAGCAAGCGGTCCATTATGATTAAATTTGATTCCATTATTTTCAAGAATTCTTTTTGCGCCATCTTAAAAATCCTTTTTTTATAAAATGTGATTTCGCCATAATTATTAAAAACTTTAATGATTATATGTTTTAACAAACAAATTGCAAGTGCAAAAAATAAAAAAATTGTAAATTTTTATATATCAATTCACTTGGCAAAAAATGTTATTGCAAAATACAAAAAGATATTTATAATTCAGTTTGCTTTTGGGGTGTCGTCTAATGGTAGGACAAGAGATTTTGGTTCTCTTTATCATGGTTCGAATCCGTGCGCCCCAACCAAATAAAAAACACCCCACAGGGGTATTTTTTATTCGCTATTCGCACGGATTGTGATTTAGATTTGCAAAATACATAATTATTGATAATAATACACCGCACAGGTCCCATCGTCTAGGGGTCAGGACGTCAGATTCTCATTCTGAAAACACGGGTTCAATTCCCGTTGGGACTGCCAAAAACTATTACAAAGTACAGTTATTGTAATTTTCCAACATACTAAAAATAAAAAATTTTTATTCTTGCATTTCGGGATAGCGCATACTAGCATAACTTGTGAATCCCATAGGGGACTGTGGGGTCTGGAATGTCACAATTCCTGCAACAGCGGTGCGAAGGCATCGTTAATATCCGCATGGTGTTTTCGCACCTGAAAAAAAATCCCTGATTGTGGTCGGGGGGCCGATAGTATATAAAAGACGGGCAACCGAAAAACTATCGGAGTCTTCTGTTGTAGATTTGTGAACCCCCCGGCATTGTTTCCCTTTTGGGTTTTAGTACGCAAAAACAAAAGGAGAAAACTATGTCAAATCCCATTAAAATTCGTGGTTTGATGTTCGGCATATCGGTGTTGCCGGCGCTGCTGGTCATGCCCGCAATGGCCGAACGAACAAGCATGGTAAACGCTGGCAGTTCGGGACCAGACCTGAATACGGTTGTACCAGATGGAATCATCAAGGTTGACGGCAACAAAGCAATCCATGCAACGCGCGGGGATTCTTATTTATCAACACCAAACATAACAATTGAATCAACAAATTACACAGAAAATGGCGCAATTTACGCCGATGGTTCTAAAACCACTTTGACACTGGGTGGCGAAAGTACCAAAGATATTTCTGTGAAATCTGATCAGGGCATGGCCACAAAAATCTCCAATGGGGCCCAATTGAACATAAGTGGCGAAAATGTTACTGTTCACGCCAAAAATCGGGGATTATATACCGTATATTATTCACTCGTGCCCGCACAAAAGGAATCTGTTATCAATGTAAATGCAAAAGACAGTATGAACATATCGTCTGACAGCGACAGCGCAGTTATTGCATTGGCAAATGGTTCCGCGATTTCTTTGACCGGTAAATCCATAGATATATCAACGAAATCAGCGACAGCGGCCGCGGTTCATGCCGGGAATAATACACAGACGGCGTCTGGGAACACCAAACAGGCAAATGTTAACTTAAATGCAGATACTGTAAAAATCGCCAGTGAAAACGTTGCTGTGTCTGCAATGAGCCAGGGTATCATAAACATTAATGGCGATGCGGAAATTTCTGGTACCAAGGCGATTGTTGCACGTGGTGGCGCCGAAGTTAATATTAATACAGATGGTGCACACACAACACAAATTGATGGAAATATCAGTTTTGACTTTCATGAATCGTCATCTAATACACCAATTGATGCAAATGTAAATGTTGTATTAAATGGGGCTGATTCGTCGTGGACAGGCAACACCATGATTGCATATGATTTTGGTGACGCACCGGCACCAGACGACAGTTATTTGACTGTTACCGGCATGAATCTGACCGTGGCAAACGGCGCCAAATGGACAGCAACAAAAATTGCTGATAACAAAGGCGAAGTAACAGGTTCTTATTATACCGGGTTAAATAATTTGAATGTTGATAACGGAACCATTGATATCGCAGATGCCATTATGGCCGATAACGCGAATATAAATAGTGCAATATTAAATACAGGTTCATTAACCATCAATGACAGTTTGGTGGCCACAGGTGACATCACAGGTACTGGGGCGTTGGTTATCGGGCAAGATGCAACCGCAAACATCGGTGATGCAAATATCAATCTGGCGTCCATTCAACTGGATGGGACTGTGTTTGCCAGACTGACTGATACCAACACGGCAAAGTTCACTGCCACCGACAGCATCAGCGGTTCAGGTACTGTAAACATGGCGATTAAATCAGCCGGAACATATACAGTATTTGACGCCCCTGAAATCGCATTCAGTGGTAAAACATCTGTTGAATTCAACAACGACATTTTCAAACTGGATTGGTCTGATGACGAAAAATCATTTACCGCAAAATTAAAATCGGTTGATGAAATTGCATCTGATAATAACCTGTCGGGGAACGCCGCACAGTCTGTTGTTAATATTACCAATTCAACATCTGATGCGTTGAACGAATTAAGCATGCGCGCACAAATCGCGTTGGCCCAGAAAGACACAGATTCTATTGAACGTGCCGCACGGGCAATCAATCCAGAAACAGCATCTGTGACACAATCAATGGCGTCATCTGTGCAAAACACTGTTACATCATTGGCGGCAAATCGTATGTCTGGAATGACAATCGGGCGCAATGGTGGCGATGGTGATTCTGTACTGACCGCCGGCGGTGTGTGGGCCCAAGGATTGTTCAACAGCACAAATTACAGTGGACAATTTGATGGAACAACTGGTGGTGTTGCAGTCGGCCTTGACGGCACATTCGGTTCAGATTGGACCGTTGGAATCGGGTATTCGTTCGCAAACAGCGATGTTGATGCCACAGCACGCAATACCGAAATCAACAGTCACACTGTGTTTGCGTATGGTCAATACAAGCCATCACAATGGTATGCAAACGCAACATTGAACTATACGTTGTCCGGATACACTGAATCGGGCGATGCGCTGGATTTAGCGGTGGCATCTGAATACGACATCAATGCGTTTGGTGGTCAAATTGCCACTGGGTACGATACATCAATCGGCATCACCCCAGAACTGGCGGTGCGGTACTTGCACATCGGTGGCGCGGATTATGAAAACAGTCTGGATGTTGCCAACAGTATTTCAGACACGAATTATCTGACTGGTGTATTGGGTGCAAAATATGCATTTAATTTCCAGGCCACAGATGAATTCTTTATCCGGCCCGAACTGCGCGCGGCGGTTAAATATGATATGTTGTCTGACGTGGCAATGACAACTGTAACCATGCCGGGCGTTAATGCATATGTTATGACGGGTGAACGCCTGTCACGTCTGGGTGGTGAATTCGGACTGGGATTGACCATGACATATGCCGGCGTTGACGTATCGTTGAACTATGACATAGAAGTTCGCGAAAACTATACATCACAAACAGGTATGGTTCGCGCCAGATATAATTTCTAGTTCACACGAATGTACGTAAAAAATCCCCCAAATGGGGGATTTTTATTATGCGTAATTTGACTTTCTGCAAATCTTGAATATACTTATATCCGTGTCAGAACTTACAAATTCCACACTTAAAAAATCACAGTTGTGCACTGTACATACATGGAACAGAACAAAAGGAATATTATGTCAAAAACATCAGATAAAGTTTTATTGGCCATCAGTTTGACCGCCGCCGCCGCAATAATAATGTCCGCGGTCGTGTTACAATATAATTCAACCGGGTATACAAATGAAAAAATGGCAAACGCCCGTGCCAAGGTAAAATTTGCACTGACCCATTATGAAAATGCATATAACGATGCCGTTATACGCAGCGCAGATACACTGGAAACCAATCCAGAATATTTGAAATTAATATCTGATGCAAAAAAACTGTCTGGGCAACTGGACAGTGGGCGGTATAAATCAGCGGACGAATATAACGCTGTATTACGCCAAATTGATATGATATTGATACGCGCAGATTCATTGGCCGAAAAATTACGCAGTGAATACATCAATAAAGATCGTAAATTACAGGGCGCAGAACAGTATAACAAATTTATTCAACAAAATATCGCGCACTTGAAACGCGACAGTGTCATTACCGATTCAATACGCCGCGTTCCGGTGGCAAAACGTTTTGGGGATAACCTGGCCCAAATGCGTACAGATTATCATAGCGCCGTAATTGCACGGCATTTGAAAAAGATGCAACGCACGCGTTAAAAATCGCGCCAAAATGGCGCGATTTTTTTTGCCAACCCTTGAACAAGAACAGATTCAGAACAATTTGAATTTATAATTTGTTCCTGCACAAATGGTGACATCTGTGGCCGAAAATCCGGCACCGCGTACATACGGGATTTCTTATGTCCCCGAAGCCGCATCCCTGTGGATTCAAAAGAATTATTAATGCAACCAAAAATTATGAATTTTTCAATAAATCACGCGCCTGTTCCAGTATGGCGATTGCCACCCCCAGACGCGAACCATCGCGGGATTCGGGTGATTGTGCCGTGTTATTTTGGTCGGCCGACATGCCGACACTGCGCACAAATTCTTCGGCAGATGTTGGAAAATTGCCATCGCGCAATAATTTTTTGACCCCGGCAATGGTCATACCATGCTTGTACAGCAAGTCACGAATTACAACCAAACGTTCCACTGTTTCTGTGCGATAATATCGGCGCCCACCCGCCCCAGTTGTTGGCCGAATTGCCGCGGGGAATTGCTTTTCCCAATAACGCAAGGTGTGTGCCGGCACAGACAAACGTTTTGAAACTTCGTTTATTGATGAAAAATATTCATTGTCCATGCCGCACCCCCATTTATTGTTGTGTGTTTTGTTCGGCGACTTCGGATTCAACTTCGGATTCTTCGCCTTCATCGCTTAGAATAGAAATTGCCGATACAACGCGTTCGTTTTCCGCCGTACGGAACAGCGTCACACCCGCAGTTGCACGCCCAGCAATACGAACATCGCGCACAGGTGTACGTATTATCTTGCCACCGTCGGTCACCATAATAATATCGTTATTATCGGCAACCGGGAACGAACCTGCCACCGCAGTGTTCTTGCCACCCAGTTTGATGTTTGTAAATCCACCGCCACCACGATGCGTTGTACGATATTCATACGAACTGGTGCGCTTGCCGAATCCGTTTTCAGACACAGTCAATATAAATTGCTCGTCGGCGGCCATGCGTGCCATTTGGTTATCATCCAATGTCAGTGTTGTGGATTCTTCGTCATCAGACGCCTCTTCTTCTATGCCGGTGGCGGCGCGACGCGCAGCGCGCGATTGCTTGATATACGCGGCGCGTACCGCGGCATCAGATTCGCCGTGTGTCAGCATCGCCATGCCGATAATTTTATCGTCTGGCCCCAATGTCATACCACGTACACCGGTTGAATTACGGCCGGCAAATACACGAATTTCAGATACAGGGAATCGTATACAGCGCCCGCGATACGTTGCCAAGAATACATCTTGGTCTTCACTGCATGGTAAAACAGAAATCAAACTGTCGCCATCGTCCAATTTCATCGCAATCTTGCCATTTGCACGAATTGAATCAAAATCAGATGTGCGATTGCGACGAACCGTCCCAGACGCCGTTGCAAACATCAAGAAATGTTCTTTGCCGGACGCAGCAGCCGCGGCCACATCTTCTTCGGGTACTGGCAAAATTGCCGTGATTGTTTCGCCATTTTCCAGTGGCAACAAATTCACCAGCGGACGTCCCTTGGCTGCGGCGGCCGCTTCGGGTAATTTATATGTTTTTAATTTATAGCATATCCCGCGGGACGAAAAGAACAACAGCGGTGTATGCGTGTTCGCAACAAAAACCTGGACCACATAGTCATCGTCCTTGGTCGCCATTGCGTTACGCCCCTTGCCCCCACGTTTTTGCGCACGATACGTATCCAGTGATACACGTTTTATATATCCAGTATTTGATACAGTAATAACCATATCTTCGCGTGCGATTAAATCTTCTATATCAATATCTATTTCGGCATCAGATATTTCGGTACGACGCGGACTGGCCCAATTGTCACGTACCATTGTCGTTTCATCGCGAATAATTTGGATAATGCGTGCATGACTGCCCAAGATGTCCAGCAAGTCTTTGATTTGCGCGCCCAATTCCACCAAATCAGCATGCAATTTATCACGTTCCAGCCCCGTCAAACGATGCAACTGCAATTCCAAAATCGCACGTGCTTGGTCATCAGACATATAAAACATGCCGTCTTTGTATTCAGTATTTGGGTCATCAATCAATTGAATATAATTTTCAATATCTGATGCCCGCCACCCACGCGCGACCAATGCCGCACGTGCCGCATCCGGCGATTCACTGGATTTAATTAATTCAATAACTTCATCCAAGTTACCAACCGCAACCGACAACCCCAACAACGTATGCGCCCGATTGCGCGCACGGTTCAAATCAAAAATCGTACGACGACGAATAACTTCGCATCGGAAATCAATAAACGCATCCAATACACCACGAACATTAAACAACATCGGCCGGCCACGATTAAGCGCCATCATATTAACCGGAAAGTTCGTTTGCATTTCTGTGTACTGGAACAAATGATTCAGCACAACATCTGGAATTGCATCACGCTTTAATTCAATTACAATGCGCAATCCTTCCTTGGATGATTCATCACGAATTTCCGATATGCCTTCTATGCGTTTATCCTTGCTTAATTCAGCAATTTTCATAATCAGTTGCGATTTGTTCACCTGGTACGGGATTTCATCAACAACAATTGCCGGATGGTCATGAAATGTTTCCATGTGCGTTTTTGCACGAACAATTATTGAACCACGTCCTGTGGTATGCGCCTTGTACGCGCCGGCGCGCCCCATAACAATTGCCCCAGTTGGGAAATCAGGCCCCGGAATTATGCCGAACAATTCATCGTCTGACAAATTCGGATTATCCAAAATCGCCAAAATCCCATTGCAAATTTCCCCCAGATTATATGTCGGCACATTTGTCGCCATACCAACCGCAATCCCAGAACCACCATTTACCAAGAAATTTGGAAACTTGGTTGGCAAAACAACCGGTTCTTGTAATGTGCCATCAAAGTTCGGTTGCCAATCAACTGTATCTTTATCCAAATCATCCATCATGGATGCGCCCAGTTTGCTAAGCCGTGCTTCGGTATAACGCATGGCCGCCGCCTTGTCCCCGTCGCGCGAACCAAAGTTACCTTGGCCCTGGACCAGCATTTCCCCCATGGAAAAATCTTGCCCCATACGGACCATTGCTTCATATATAGAACTGTCACCATGGGGATGATATTTACCCATAACATCACCGACAATACGTGCGGATTTAACCGTCGGCTTTGTCGCCGGCGCAACATCATTCATCACATACAAAATACGACGATGCACCGGTTTGCACCCGTCACGAACATCTGGCAACGCACGGTCAACAATGACCGACATCGCATAGTCCAAAAAACTGGTGCGCATTTCATGTTCCAGGGAAGATTGTGGAACCTTGACTTCATTTATTTCATTGATATTGTTTGTTTCTGACATACTATGATTTCCCTTGTTTTTAACAAGTAAAGAATAGCAAATTTTTTGACTTTTGGTCAAGACATAAACCCTAAAAAATACATTGACAAATAAACCATTTGTGATACCAATAATACGTGGTTGTTATTGTGTGACAGATATGAATAAATATAAAAATTCTGGCATCAGAATCCACGTGTTATAACACAACAAAGGGAACAGACAATGTTTTTACCACTGTGGCGATTATTTGCGGCCCTGTTTGCGTATTATATGATACTGGAAGGTATGAAAAAACTGGGGCTGGTAAAATCTAAATAAAAAAGGTTGCGTTTTTACAAAACCTGTGGTTAAATATACGCGCAAAAGGATTTAATTATGGCAACAAAACGTACATATCAACCATCTAAAACACGCCGTGTGCGCACACATGGGTTCCGTGAAAAGATGGCAACAAAATCTGGGCGTGCGGTACTGAACCGCCGTCGTGCAGCGGGTCGTAAAAGACTGGCTGTCAGTGCAGTGAATTAAAGAACCGCCGCGTGGCGGTTTTTTAATTTTAATGTTTACGCTTTGTATTATGTCGTGCAGCCAGCATTACCATGCCATGATATGCGATTTTTTCCAATACTGATTCTGGAATTAATCGTTTGCCACTTTCGTATCGGGTCAAATCACGACGTGATATCCCCATAATTCGGGACATTTCATGACGTTTTATATGCGCACATTTACGTGCACGACGTATTATTTGACCATAGTATGCATTATCAACCAATACAACAGACATTGTTTATTCCCCCCATATGTTTTGTTAAACAAAATACCGCCGTGATTAAGGGCGGTTGGAGGCTAGAAACTATTAACAGTAATAGTGTTGCTTATTTTTGTATATTCGCAACCCTCCAACCCATGTTGGAGTGTTTCTGTTAAGAGGTTTTCTAGACCCCGCATCGGTAATCGGCCAATGCAAGGCATATTATATCACAGGCAAATTGTTTTTCAAACAGTTAATACATCCGCACAGGCGACGTATTATATGTGCGTTCTTGCAATGCTTCTAAATTACGTGTAATGCATACACGCATATAATCAGTGCAGTTATTCAAATCATTTCTGTTGTTATTCAAATTTGTGCAATACGTATCCAGATTTTGACATTGACTGACATTTTGCGTACGATCATACAGATGCAATGTTTGTAAATCTGTTTCAATTTGACGCTTTGCCGCACCCAAATCAGAACTGTTGATTGCGGCAACTGTTCTGTCCAGGTTACGCGACAAACAATTCATAACATCACTGGTCGTGCCATTGCGACAATTTTCCGCACCAGCAACACCGTTATTTCCACCAATTGACGTCCCAGACGAACGTCCAGACGATGCACCCGCCGATTCCAGTTTTGTGGTCAAAATCTCGCGTTCCAGTTGCGTTTTTAACCGCCGTATCGTCGCATCCAGGTATTCATATTGCTTGTACATCTGTTGCGTTATGACCGTCGTTTTTAATGCGACAACATCACGCATTGCCTGTTGATCCGCCGCGGTGGACGGATTTTCCAAAAAACCAATATTATATGCATGCGTGCTGCATAACGCCAGCATCGGCGTAATACGGTCATTATTTGGGTCATTACATCCGTAATCATCCGCCGCACGGGCCATGAATGTGGCGCCACAACCCAACACCAAAACTGTGGTAAACAAGGCGCGCTGTAAAAATTCTTTTACTTTCATCATTTCAACAATTGTCCCAGCAACGATTGTGTATCTGCGGCGATTGATTTTTGCAATTCGGCATCTGATGCATTCATTGCGTAACGCACCGCCGGTATTTCGCACATCAATGTATCATAGTTATATTCATAACCCGATATTTCACATACGCATTTGTTGTTTTCCCATCTGGTAATCTGGTCCCGCGCATTTTCGCACAGGCAACGCATTTCACCATTTTCACGCGCGTCATTTTTGCATAATTGGCGTATACGCTGGTCCGATTCACCACTGGTTTGCAAAACTGTCTGGTTGGCCACACCCGCAGTATTGCGCATTTCACGATCGGTTACACATACCTGTTGCGGCAATTTCTTTAAGTTTGCCGCCGATTGCAAATCGCGATACGTTTGTTGTTCATTAACCGCACAGTATACAATGCCATCTGATTGCGGGGTCATTGTGCCACCGAACAGGCCACTGCCAAAACTGGACGGGGCATCTTGGTCAATGATACGTTTCAATGTTTCAACATCAATATCTGCGGCATCACTGCGTCCACGGAACAATGGTGAATTATCCAAAACTTCGGACGCACAACCCACACGAACCTGGAATCCGTCTTCGCCTTCTTCGGGATACAGCCAATTACGCTGAACCTCTTCTTCATCCGCCAATACGCGGATTAATTGACATCCGCCATCCGACATGGGTACAACCTGGCCCGGTTTGCATGCCGCATTACCATACACCCGCCCGCCGTTTGTAAACACCGTTCCATCAGACATCCCGTTTGGGCAATTAATACTGTTATAGTGCATAACCTGGCCTTCGGCGCACAAGTATTGTCCCCACGCATTGCAAGAACCATTCAGCATCATGTATATATCAGTAATATCCACACCCACAGATTGGGCCAAAATTAACGCATCATATAATTCATCCAGCACGTCATCATATGGATCAAAGAACTGCATTGCTTTTTCTTTGAACGCACTGACGCGCTTTGGGCCCGAACAATTACCACCATTGGAATCACACCCGGCGTAATCAAACGCCGTTGTCATTGCCGCCTGGACAGAACGCAATGCGGTTTCCGCCCCTTCTATCTTTGATAAAATTTGACCGGCAATTTGTTCACGTGCCAAAACATCCGCCGAAACACCCGCCGCCGCCGCAGATTGTTGGGCCGCCGTCAGCGCCCCCGTTGTCCCGGTTGTGGCCCCGGTTGTCGCCGATTGCACAGGTGCGGTCGTAGTTACTGTTTGAACATTTTGCTGGGCCGCCGCCGCGATTGCATCGGCGGTCGCCTGTTGCTGTTGCGCCAATGCCGCCTGGATCTGGGCGGCAGTATCCGCACTTTGCTGTTGCATCTGTTGTTGCATGGCGGTCATTTGCTGTTGCATCATGGCCATTTGTTGGCTGCTTTGTTGGGCGGCCGCATTTGCCGCCGCGGTGGCCGTGGCGTTTGCATCAGACACCAACTGGGCCGATATATATTCAATCAAATCATCGCCGTATTGTTTACATGCAGAATTTGATTCCACACACCCTGATACAATTGGACGCGCAATTTCCATCGTACTGCACCCGCCACCAGCACATTTTGGTTGCGCACAACGCAATATCACAGAATTACAATTACCAAAATCAGCCACCGGACCACTGGTCGTGGTATTCGCACGCGGATTCATATACGAATTCCACATGGCATTATTATTCGCCCCAGACGACGGATTATACGCGGTTAAATTACTGCCCAACGTGGTGGCAACCGGCGCCGCCGTGGCATGTATCGCCACAAGCCCCAGCACAACCGATAAAAATGCGGGTATGTATTTCATATTCTCTCTTGGCATTAATTTTAACACAAAAAATTCATTCTTGAAAGATAAAAATCGCAACACAGCACAAAAAGCACCCAGATAAAAATTGACAAAATACTATATTTTGTATAATATTTGCAATATGATTATACAAAATGGAACTTTAACGAATATTGATGCGTCTGATATAAATCCAGACGGTGTGTTACGTATACCACCCAAAGTTACTGGGTTCGCCGACAATGTCGGTTGTAACATCCCCAATATGCGTGCAATTTACTTTCCTAATTCGGTATTACGTATTCCCGGCGGCGTTTTTAATAATAACCCAAACCTGGAATTTATTGATTTCGGTGACAATGTTGCCAGCATAGAATTTGAATCTTTTCAAAACTGTCCGCGTCTGGAAACAATTAAAATACCATATAAATGGAATTCACTGCACCCGTGGGTGGGGACCATATTTCCAAATCTGGGTCGCATAATAAGACGTACCCAGGACGGGGGTGAACAAGACTATCCTGTACAAAAAATTCAAAACACATATTACTATGAATCTGGATGGCGTTGCATCGGTGACATAAAAATTCTGAAATTACATATGCTGAATTTCAATGCCAACGGCATATCCCCGGAAACAAAAACAGGTATTCGGATTAATCGCGTAACAACGGTTGGCAACAATATTCATGTCGCAATAAATAATTTCCGTAAACACCAAATATCCCAAGAATTTGAACGCGCAATATATATCTATGATTCAAAAAATCAACACCATGAACAGTTTGATGAACATAAATCTGTTCTGCGACATGCAATGCGACGCTCACTGGGGCATACAAACGAAATGACAATCGCAATGCGTGAAAAGTTTCATGAATATATACGTCATATCCCAACATACATAAAATATATTGATGACGTTATGAAAAAATATCCAAATGCACGCGGACAAATCCAAGAACTGGACGATTTAACAATGGACGAAACATTGAATATAATAACCCCGCGCCCCCATGATGCGCGCGTTGCCCAGTCTTGTACACGTTGGCTGAAACGCCACCCAGTATCGGCCGATGAAATGATTGCCATTGTACGCGCAGGATACAAAAATCCGGGCGCATTTCCGTATAGTTGGCTGGCCAAAACACCAAAAAAAGAACGTGGAAAATTAACACAAAAATTGCACACATTGTTCCAGACAACCACAACAAAAATGTACGGCCCAGATAACAAAACAGAATTTAACCAAGAACTGGCACAAATGGCACAATCACTGGGGCGATTAATTAAACAGCCGGTAAACATAGAATATCTGGAATCTGGGAATTTTTCAAAAACGTATACTGTACAAATTCCTGGTGATAAAAAATATGTGTGGAAAATATACCACAGCAATCGCGACGGTAAAATATTCACTGATTGGAATCACAATACAGAATTACAAAACTCTTTCTTGGTTTCGGGCAGAAAGTATTACGGAAAAATGAAATTCCGTAAAATATCTGTGGCCGGAATCAGCAACCAACGCGGAGAGATATATTTAATATATCCATATACCGAATATCGCAACAAAATATACCCAGGTGGCCACATCACCCCGACATTAAAAAACTTTAATATTTACGACAGAAATATTAATAATTTTTGTGGTGATACGGTCATTGATATCGGTGCACTGCGGATAAATAACGCACGATTACGTCAATCACGACATGTTTTGAAGATATCTAATACAATATTATATCATTCGTGGGATGATTTAACATACATATTGGATAAATACAGTGTGCCGGAAATATCGGATGCATGCAGTTTTATATCAAAAAGTCTGAAACCCAACAGTTATCAATACAAAACAATTCGTGACAAAATAATATATCTGCGTACACATATGCGATAAAGCATTTTTGGATGCCAGCATCGCAACAAGCATGCATAAAAACACCGCCCAAATGGGCGGCGCTTTTTATTCCAATCCGACACTGATTATGTCGCCATAATCACCGGCCTCCATCGTGCCGATATAACACTTTATATGACGGCCGATATCATCCATCCATTCTTCATAGGCCTCTTTTTCAGCGGCAGATAACGTGGACTGTTGTATATCACGCGTGGCTTTCCATACCAAGAAACCACCCGCTGCACCAGTGACCGCCGCGCCCAATGTTGCGCCCAGGCCACTCCATGCATTGCTGGATTTTCCAGATGTTTGAACAGAATTTGATTCTGATTCCAACAAATCCAACGCACGCAGCGCCGATCTTTTCAGTGACGCGATATTATTTGCATTTTCGCTGTCGCTGATAATCAACTGTTCATGGCCATTCACCGTGGTAACAACCGCATCGGACCATGCGTTAACGTCGTTAACCGCCCCCGTGATAACACTGGATGTAATATTTTGTTCGCGCGCATTACGTTCCATCATTGTAACATATGTTGGCAACGTATCTTGCACATCACGAATATTGGGCGCGTTCAATATATCGCGGATCGCATCAATATATTGCACGGTTTTGTTGCTGGCTGTTGTACCAGATTGTGTCTTGTTCGGATTATTGAATCCGGTCAGACCACTGAACACCGTGCCCTTTTGAATACCAGACCCCAGATATGCACCACCAACGGCACCGCCCAACGTTCCCAACAATGTTGTCCAGAATGTTGTTCTGTTCTGGTTCGCCACTATATCCGCGGTTGCATCGGCAACAACACTGTTGGTGATGTCTTCCAGGTCATCGGCCGGAATCCAACTGCCACAGGTAAATGTGTCACCCACAGCAAAGAATGCGTTTGACCAATCGGCACCCTTCATTGCTTCTTGAACCTTGGCATCATCTGATTGCAACGTGACCTTGACCGCACAGAACGAACCATACAAATCGTTACTGGTTACAAAGTCATTGCGCGCCAAACCGTTTATACCATAATCATCTGGGACGCGATTACTGCGCAATTTTGACCACATGAATGTACCACCAGTATCACTGGCAGCCATAATTCCGCCCGCATTCCCCGACAAACATGCGTGCTGTTCTTGGGTTAATTTACTGTTATAAATTGCCTGGGCTTCTTTTTCTAAATCATACATCAAATCCGAGAACAATGATTCTGCGGCCCGATTTTGGGTATATGTTGTATATGAAATATAGGCAGGTTCATCGTATACATCCCCATCTGGGGTCACAGTATCACAAATGCCCTTGCTGCGGTCAGATGCATAGCACAATTTGTTGCCATCAATATCTGTTTCTTGGATATCTGTTTGAACCTGGTCTTCTGTGATATTAATGGACGAACCCGCATCCAGCCATCCACCACGAACGTTTGTCGCACTGCCCCACGAACTGGTGCTGTTGGACATATTGGCGGTAACCTTGGCCTGTTCAATTGCCAGATGTTCTTGGCACACGGTTGCATTTTTAACCGTATCCAGACACAACCCCAATACAATCGTATAATCCAAAACACCACCAACGCGATTCATGCTCTTGTTAAACGATGTGCTTTCTGAATTCGTCAATGACGAGTATATGTCCGTACGGTTACGATAACATGCCGAATATTCTTCGCCGCACATAGACTTTACACAACTTTTTGCAACATTTTCGCATTGTGTGCGCATCTGGGCGATTGACGCATCGTTATAACTGCTGGCCAAAGAGGCATTCAATGATGCGACAACCCCAATCGGATCAGAACCGTTGTCTTTATATTCTGGGAATAATGTCGTAAACACATCTTGATTAATATATGAATATGTATACGTACCGATTCCGCCGGTATTCGCCGCAGCATACATACAGTACGGATCTGTATTCACGATTGCCGAACATCCGTTTTTGATTTCGTCATAAACGGCACTGCTGTTAATTGATTTATCGGTGCCACCAAACACCTGGGAATAACAGGCGGCACCACTGCCCCCGCCGCACGTACGCATTACGCATGACGAAATTGTTTCCACGCAACTGGCGCGCGCATCGGCGTCAAATTCTTCTATTAATGTATTGATTTTGGATTTCATAGACGAATTCATACGCGCCGAATACGCTTCGGCAAAAATATCTTCTTGGTTATCCATATCACTTAATTGTGACGCGGTTGGCATTGCACCATTACCCAAGAATGTGGCATAGCAATATTTGTTTGCCCCAATCGTATCCAGGCATTGATTCTTTATATAACCCTGGATATCAGAACTGCTGACCGCGTTGGTATTCACATTCAAATCAGCCAGTGATGTTATTGACGTACCTGATTGAATCGCATCAAACAATGCCGTGTTTTGACCCGACATGCCTTCGCTGCACTTATACGGACTGGCCGCACAGGCATTATAGAAACATTGATCAACAACCTTGTAACACGTAGATACCGCATTCACCGCCGCCAGGGCCGCACCTTCACTTATCATTATGCCGATGCGACTGTCAGATGTGGGATTGCCAGATGTATTTGTTGAACCAAATAATTCTGTTTTCCCTTCGCTTTGGCAACGGGCCAATGTTGATTCACAAAATACTTTTTGCTTTTTGAATTCGGAATTCGTTGTACACAATTCAAAATCCGCACCACATACATTGTCACGTTGCAGACATGTTGTATAACGTCTGATACAGTCACTGGTATCATACATATTTGAAATTGCCGCGCCCGCAATCATTTGCCCCATAACACTGCCATTCGTGGGATACGTATAGTCGGTAATTTCACCATCTGAATTTGTTGATGCGACATTCGCCAACGCCGTTGTTGACGATGTTCCAAACAGACTGTTTACACCCGCCGCGCTGCACTGGGCCAATGTGCTGATACACTTTGGCATTTTGCCGTGGAATAAAACCTTGGTTGTGCATTCTTCAAAATTTGGGCCGCACGCGTCGGCATCAGACATACATGATGTATACGCTTCTATGCATTCAATGTTGTCCATCAAATTTGACGAAGAATTTGTCGTTGTCCCAGATACAATTGTACCGCCATTTATGTATGCCGTCATCGTCGGTAAACGTGTTGCCACCGTGCCAACAACACTGGGGCGCGCCGTTAATGCAAACGCCGCCGGAATCACGCACAAAACAGCCGTAAATCCAATCGTTTTTTTCAACAAGTTCATAAGACTCACTCCATACTTATTAAGTAAGTATAACATAAAATCAATTTCAGACAAAGAAAAAATATGTGAATTTACATATATTTTATACGATTTTTATGCCCCGTGGGCCGTATCTAAAATTGCGCGCAATTCCATCATATCATCCGGCATACGTGCCTTGAAATGCATCGGCTGTCCAGTAATCGGATGTACAAAATCCAATATTTCTGCGTGCAACATCTGGCCCGAATGACTTTTTATAAAATCACGCAAATCCATGTCCTGAACACTGCCGATGCGATTTGAACCACGACCGTAAATTGGGTCACAAACGACCGGGAATCCATGTGCCGATAAATGTACACGTATTTGATGCGTGCGACCGGTCATTAACGTACAACGAAACAGCGAAATTCCCGCCCGCGACCACACAGATGCAACATTTACAACCGTGTGCGCTGGCTTTCCCCCGGTTTTAACCATAGTCATTTTTTGCCGATTTCGCGACGAACGCGCAATATTTCCCGTAATATCTGCGCCGTCCCAATTTGGCACCCCCCACACAAACGCCAAATATTTACGCGTCAAATCATGCCCAGAAAAAATCTTGACCAGTCCACGATACGCCGCATCAGATTTTGCAAACACCATAACACCACTGGTATCTTTATCCAGACGATGAACAACCCCTGGGCGCGTTTCGCCCCCCAGTGGCGACAAATGTGTATGGGATAAAATATTTTGAACCAGCGTACCCGTCTTGTTCCCCGCCGATGGATACATGACGACGCCACGCGGTTTATTAATTACAATGATGTCATCGTCTTCATATAAAATATCCAGTTCAAAATCAGATGATATATTATCTGTGGCAACATCGGTTGTACGCACCAATGGGGTTACATTAATTACGTCACCCGGACGAACGCGTACAGAAAACTTTACCGCCCCACCGTTCAGCGTTACGGGAAAACGCTGGATTTCACTGCGCGAAAATTCGGGTAAATTAGTGGCCAAAAACTTATCCAAACGCGTCCCAGATTCAGAATCTGGGACAATAAATTCACGCGCGGATAACGTTTTATTTGTATTCATCCCAATCCGGTCCCTTGTCGCAATCCGCCAAATCAATCGTTAATTCGCGGCCATCACTGTCCACCGGGCATGTTAATATGCCGGTACTGACCGCCTGGGTCGCGTCACGCGCCGCATTGCGCCATGTAAATTTTATTTCTGTGGGCGCATACAGGCATGCAATTCGCAATTCGCCATCGTGCCGATTGTTCGGACCAATCCATACGCGAACACCTTCGCCTAATCCATAACACGGAAAGCCATCCAGATAGTACAAAACCAAACCACGCCCCACAATCCCAGATGACGGAATAAAATTACCACGATATTCAGAATATCGCAATCCTGTTAACCCTTCCCAATCAGTACTGGTGGAAAACAGACTGATTCGTGGTGTTTGGGCGGGCGCCGGGGCATCAGCGGCAAACGCGCCCCACGGAATCAAGCACAATAAAAACATTAAAAAATATCGCATTTATTTTTCCCCATTGTCCAATTCAACAGATATCCGCGCAACGCCAACCGTCGGTACAGACAAAATATGCGAAAATGTCGCAACCCCACCGGAATCCAGCAATGTTGCCGGTGGCAAAAAACGCTGGCGTTCAACGACGTTTCCATCTGTATCGTATGATGTTATTAATAACCCTGGGACACCATAAATTTGTTCAGAACGATTATGAACAGTGCCACTGACCATAAAATGTGGGGCACCAAACGCGTCCAACCCGGTGGATATTTCGGAAATTTCCGCGACCAATGGATTTTCACGAATCTGTTTAACCCGATACTGGGACATAACCGCCACGGCAAACACAATCGCCGCCAATAATGCGCACAGCGCCGCGAAAAATACCAGCCACGAATTACGCCGTGGCGGCCGACGCACAACCCATGTGTTACCACACACCGCACATTTAACCGGCCCATTTGGGATTGAATTTAATGAATATTCTGTTTTACAAAAATCACATACTGTTTTCATGTAACGATTTATACCATATTTTATTCTAAATTCAACATACGATATTTTGCGCGAACGCTGGTCTGGATTTCTTGGATTGCATTAATATAATCAGACACAGTTGCGTTTTTATTCGCCACAACCGCACTGAATTTTTCATATGCCACCGTGTTCGTCGCGCGTTCAGCATACGTAATGTCTTGGGCCATCCGGTTTAATTCCTGTAACGTTATGTCCATAAAATTCATAACACCTGTACTGGCGTCCCAAAAATAATTTGGATTCACAGAATCTTCTATGCGATTGCGCACAATTAAACGCGGTGCAACCGAACCAGCAAATCCAACCGTAACAAACATTGCACTGATTGTTCCGCCTGTCATATCCAAAGTTCTATTAATATTCAAAACAATCGGACCCGTTTCATCAGACGACACAGATAAACCACCCAATGTCAAATTCGCCGTATACAAATCCCCCGTTGTAAAATTAGAAAATTTTCCTGTATCTGCCAAATTAAATGTATCTGCGACCTCTATTTCCCGCGAATCAGCGGTAAATGTGCCGGCAACACTGACATTTAATACTTCCAGTGCTTTATCAAGTGTTGTTCTGGTTTGAAAAATTACATCATCTGCCACACTGACGCCGACATTCAAATTCTCGTTAAACTGGGCCGATGACGCATCAAAAAATTTTGCATTTGATATATTGTGGCCCCCAAGATTTAATCCAGACAGCATTGTCGCATCAGACGCATCATCAGACGGCAAACGCCATAAATACAACGTGTTGTCCGTGTTAACAGATGTCGTTTCAATAATCCCCCCAGATGACGATATACCCAAATCAATCGCATCAGCATGCCACGACCCAAATGTTCCATATGCACGTGTGCCGTCCAAAAATCCCATATTATCCCCACCCAGTGATACAATTTCACGCGTGCGCATTGGACTGATTTCATCCGACGAAAAAACAATAACACCCTGTAAAGTTGCCCGTCCATTGGAATCATTGGATTTCAATACCCGTAATTGATACATATCACCTGCGTCGGTTAAATCAGCCGACACGCCATATGGAACCAGTTCAGAAATATTTACACGGGTTATATTACGCCCAACCGCCGACAATAAATTTTGACGATGATCCATTATATAGCGTTCCAGCGCATCTTGGATATCAGACATCTGGCGTGTTATTGCGATGTTTTCAGCACGCTGGGTAACGGTTTGTTGATATTGAAATATAAACGGCATTATGATTGCCGCCAACGCAATACTCATCAACAATTCAACCAACATGCTGCCATGCTGGGATAATTTTTCGTGGTTAAAAGGTATATGTATTCTGTTCATTGCACTAAATCCATTGGCATTGCACTGCGCCAATCATCAGACATTATTACCGAAAATTCATTTGCCACCGGTAATGCCGGCACAGACGCACGACGCAGGTGTAATTCTGTGATACGTGGCGGGGTTAATGATGGAAATGTCCACGATCCAATTCGCAATGGTGCCGTCGTTGACATCAACAATTCGCCAGAAATTGTTAATCCAAAATTATCATAAAATATGATTTCTTCGGTTGATATAAATGATGTCTTGACCGTATGTGCAGATATACCTGTAAATGCACTGATTGTACGCGAAGAATCAGATTTTAATTCAAAATTATTTGCCACGTTTACAGAATTTGCCACCGTTGCCCGATCTGTTATTATCCGACCATTAGTTGAAAATCCATCGCCATTTAACTTGTTTGCATATATATTACGAAATCCAGACATATCACCTGTGACGCGCAATTTACCAAATGCTGTATTTTGTGCATCCAAACTGGCCCCAGATGAAAAGTACAGTGTATCGGCCGACAAACTGGCTGTTTCAATAAATGGCACAGATGCATTTTTTATCTTTCCAGAATCTGCAACAACACCGCCAACATTATAAGCACGATTTTTATTCATATTCAAATCACGAAACATTGTGTTCAGTTGTTCTTCGCTGTTTTCCGTACGATGCAGATATTTTGTTTTATCTTCGCCGGTGATATCGCGCGAAATTTTATATATTAAGTCCCCTGGACGAAAATCTGGGGCCGATACCGCCCATGCACCACCATATGCAATTCCGTCAGAACCCACAACCGCGGCATCAGAACCAATATGACGCGCAACCTGATTTGTACGCAAACTTGATTGATTCAAATCAAACGACAAATACACATCTGTGACTGTTGCGCCATTTAATGAATATTTATCAATAAATCCTGCGACTGGGACATCGGATATTGAATCCAATTCTTCATCAGATAATTTTATCTGGGCAACATCAGGCCAAGTATTTTGATTTAATCGGACAAAATTCAAAACACTGTCGCGCAAACCTATAATCTTGTTGGCCGCCGCAATATCACGCAACGTGTTATTTGTATCGGCAATCTGGCCATACAAGAACGGCGCCGCCATCGCAACAATCGCCATGGCCAGTAATACTTCGGTCATACTGGCACCACGTTGTGAATTCGCAAAAATACGCACCCTAGAAGCAGTCACTGCGCCCGTCCATTAAACACTGTTTGATATTTATACGTTGTTCCAATCTGTGCCAAAAGACATATTGGCATATTATGTATTGTGACAACGACATTTGATTATAGTTACCGTCCAGTTCACTGATTATCGCGCGACAATCCGTTGTCTTTGAACTGTCCGCAGATGGATTATCAATAACCTTTATCGCGCCATTATTTAATCCGTTCAATAAAATATCTGGTAATACAGATGTTCCCGCCGGCCGAATATCAATAACCACCGCCCCAGATTCGCCCTGGTTCAATGCATCCGATGTTTGATCGCGCATCGTTATGTTTGATGCCGCAATGTATCCGGTATCTATGCCACTGTTTGTAATATATTCTAAATCATCTGGGTCAATATAGACGTCTTGGCCGCGCGATGTATCAATATACGAACTGACATCCAATCTTTCTACGCTGAAATTAATATTTTCACTTAAAACATCACCATTTACGTTCCAATCCGGCGGCCCATAAAAACTGGTGCGACCCGCCGACATTGAAAAATCATATACAGACGCAACATTTGATGTGAATGCACCCGTATCACCAAACATGGATACCGTACGGGCATCAACACGCCCAACCAACAGCGTCCCACGCGTTAACGACAATGCTGCTTCGCCCAGGCTGTTTTGAAACACAGCGTTATTGGCAATCATAACATCAATGTTACTGCGGGTGTTGCGACCGCTTTCCGTGCCGAACAGCGACAATGTTCCAAACTGGCCCGACGAAAATTCACCACGCGCCGCAAAAACATCACCACCATTGTTAAACGAAAAACCACCCATGTCTAAATCTGTCAAAAACGCACTGTTGTCCAAATTTGTTTCATTACGGCGAACAATGTCTGAAAAAGAATCATCCAATGCCAATCCGACAATAATATCATCACCAGATACAGATGCATAAAAACCAATCCGGCGCGCTAATTCCGCCAATTGAACCCCAGACAAATTTCCACCCGACAAACGCAAATATGCATTAACCAATGTTGCCGACTTGTTTATAACCAATGAAATATCTTGGTCCAATGCGGTACGTGCAACAAACCCCAGGGGTAATCCATATGGTTCCAACAAATCAGAAAAATCATTCCCAGATACAACCGTCACATTATATGGCAAATCGGCCGCATTTTCGCGAATAAATATACGCGCCGCAGTTTGCGCAACATCAACCTTTTGCGTTGCAGAAAACATCTGGGCATCCATATCACGCGCGGCCAAACGCTGGGCAAAAAAGGGGATAAAAGAAAATATCAACGTCAGTGCCAATAACGCTTGTAATAAAAAATTACCACTTTGTCTGTGCACAGAAATGCCCCCCTGTTGTAAAAAATGTTAGCAACTGAAAAAAAATATTGCAATCAGTTTTAAGATGCTCTATTATTCCCATGTTGAATAAAAAACAGTAACGGCAAAGGCCATAAAAATAATTTCCTGTTAAAAAAGAAAGAAAATGCAAAATAAAAAAAACCAATCATCTGTTGGAATGATGATTCAACGTTGTCACAAATGGCGGCAAAAAAGAAAACAATACATGGACCAGGCACGTCAAACAACTGACGAAATTGAACGTGAACGCTTGATGCAGGCGGCCGAACACTATGGCCGTATTGTAAATGCGGAACAGGGAAAAATTGATTCCACCCGTGATCCAAAGGACAAGGGGACAACCACTGATGAAATTGCCGAAATCGCACCGGATTCATCTGAAAATTCCGATGCCGGCGATGATGATGACGCGGGCTTTCCCGACTTTATAACAAACGGGAAGTAAGTTGTATTGAACTGTACTTTATCCCTTGAATTTTTGCTGTGTTTTGCTATTCTTTTGCAAAAGGAAGTTTCAGCATGGACAGCAATTATACAGTTTTAGCACGCAAATATCGCAGCCAAGATTTTCAATCTCTGATTGGCCAAGATGTATTGGTCAAGACATTAACCACGGCGATTAATACAGGTCGCATCGCGCATGCATATATTTTTACCGGAATTCGCGGAACTGGAAAAACCAGTACCGCGCGCATATTGGCCAAGGCGTTAAATTGTCTGTCGTCTGATGGACCAACCGCAACCCCATGCGGCGTGTGTGAAAACTGTCGCGCAATTGCCGCGGGCCAGCATATTGACGTAATGGAAATTGACGCCGCATCGCATACAGGTGTGGATAACATGCGCGATATCTTGGACGCCGCACAATATCGCCCAACAAATGGCCGGTACAAGGTTTACATCATTGACGAAGTTCACATGCTGTCAACCAGCGCATTTAACGCGTTATTAAAAACACTGGAAGAACCACCGGCACATGTCATCTTTATTCTGGCAACCACAGAAATACGCAAGGTTCCGGTTACAATACTGTCGCGTTGTCAACGATTTGACCTGGTTCGGGTACCACTGGAAACATTAAAAAAACATTTTGCATGGATTGCAGACCAAGAAAAAATTGAACTGTCTGATGGCGCAAATGAATTGTTGGCACGGGCCGCCGATGGTTCGGTGCGTGACGGGTTGTCTTTGCTGGACCAGGCGATTGCACAAACTGGCGGACATGTTGATGAAAAATCTGTGTTGGATATGTTAAAGCGCACTGACCGTGGGGTTGTGGTTGATTTTATGGAAACACTGTTGTCGGGCGATGTGGCGGCGGCGCTGGCACGGGCAGATGATATATATACCAATGGCGCGGATTTTGCAATGTTGCTGAACGACATGATGGAATGGACGCACTGGGCAACACGCATGCATCCCGCACTGAAAGCCGGCGATGCAAATAATTCACCATATACCGCGGACCAGCGTGAAAAAATGCGCCAAATTGATGCGCGGATTTCATTAAATACTTTGTCGCGAATATGGCAAGTTATGGTCGCATCTGTACCAGAAATCCAATCCGCCGGAAATCAAAAGCAATGTTTTGATATGTTAATTGTGCGACTGATGCATATCGCAGATATGCCATCTGTGCCGGAATTGTTAAAGCGAAATCCAGAAACATTAAAGCCAACACCTGTACAGCCGGCGGCTAAAAACACAACCATAAATATTAATAATGCCGAAGATTTGGCAAATGCGCTGAAATCGTCCAAAGAAATTCTGTTGTATTCGTACTATACCAGTAATATAGAAATCGCAGAAATCACCAGTGGACACATTAAATACTTTGACCGCAAAGGCGACGCGGATTTCGCACAAAAATTATCGGCATGGCTGAATGATAAAACAGGTAATCCGTGGACACTGGAACGTGTGACAGAATCACAACACACACATACATTGACCGAACAAAAGCAAGAAGAACTGGAATCTGACCCATTGGTTGCCAGTGCGATGGATTTATTCGCAGATGCGGAAATCGTCGGCGTTAAATAAACAAAAGGATAAATATATCATGAAACAGGAATACGGGGCATCTTTGATTGAAATTGTCGGCGTATTGGCAATCGCTGGTTTAATGAGTGGCGCCGCCATCGGTATGTATAATGTTATTCGCAATAACCAGGCGCGCAAAATCGCATCTGTGGAAATGCAAGAAATCGCACGCGATGCCAAACTGTTGATGGAAATGCGCGGTGACTATACGGGGATATCTGTGGATTATTTGGTTGAACAAGGTGCGCTGGCCAATAATCATGCGCCAATTGGGGGCGACAATTGGTCCGTGACCGCAACCAGTGATGGCCAGGCATTTTCAATTAACCTGACTGATTTAAGCCAAGGTGAATGCCAATATTTTGCCACCACACCACCACAATGGGCCGCGCGCGTCATCGTGAACGGTTTTGAAACAGACATTTCGGATAACTGTTTTACAACAAATACGAATCAATTATCGTTTGTGGTTGAATAACAGATGAATGTATGCAAGGTTATTTTTATCGGACTGTTTGCGTTGGCTGGATGTGCCCAATATCACAGCCCCCAGCGCAGCACATGGCCCGAATACCTGCGTGGGGCCAGTTTTACCGACATGACCGAAACGGCACGTATCGCCAAGCGACCGGTGTATATGGGCGCCGGTGGAAAATTGGTCAGTTCACTGGACACGCCGGCACAAATGGATTATGGCGACGCCACAGAAAATCAGACGGCAATCAGTCTGAATTACATGACAAGTTTGGAATATGAATTGTATGATGCATTACGTAAGCCGGGGATTTCTGTACAGCGTGCCGGGACAGATGTTGTGGTTATATTGGTGCGCGATGCAATTATGGAACTGGATGTCGCAGATATATCCCCAGATGGGGCCGATACATTAAAAATTATATCCAAAATACTTAAAAAATACGACGCAACATTTATGGAAATCGCCGGGTATACCGACGCAATGCGCAATCAACAGGCCGCGGACGCACTGTCGTTGGATATGGCACAACGTGTCGGCGTATTCTTGTCCCAAAACGGAATTAATACCACACGCATGTTTATCGTTGGGCGCGGCGCAGCACGCCCAATCGCCGCCCAGGATGATATTGGACGTCTGACCAACAGACGGGTTGAAATCCGTCTGGTACCGGCACGATAGCACAAGAATAAGTTTCGCTTTCATTTTCAAAAAAATGTTGCTATACTGCAACCATAAACAAAAAAGGATGGAATCATGGCAAATAAAAATTCAGAAAATCCGGCTGTAAAAAAGTATGTAAAAACAGGTATTATTGCGGCAATCGTTATCGCGGTGGCGGCGGTTGGTGTGTGGGCGATATCTGCGGTACGTTCCAGTGGCGGGGCCAGCGTTGAAGAAGCAATGGCCGTTGTATCACCTGATGCGGCAAATGCGGCAGATTTGCGTATCGCGGTAATTCGTATGGACGCAATCCAAACAGACGCGGCGGTATTAAAGGATTTGACAGAACAACGCGCAAAATACGAAAACGAATTGCGCGATGAACTGGAATCCAGACAAAAAGAACTGGAAACAGAAAAAACAGAAATTGAAAAATCCCAGGATGTTTTATCACGCGATGCGTTGCAACGCCGTATCGTTGATTATCAAAATCGCGTAACTGAACTGCAACGCGATTTAACTGAACGTGCACAAAGTGTGGAATTATCTTATCAAAAGGCTCTGAATGAAATCCAGACAAAGCATTTGGACCCGGTCATAGAAGGTATCATTGCAAAAAAGAACTTGGCATTGGTGATTGATGGCCGCTTTGCACGAATTGGTGAAAACGCAACTAATTTGGATATAACAAACGAAGTTATTTCGGCGTTGGATAAGAAAGTTTCTAAAATCAAAATGGAAACACCCCAGGGCTTTTAAGCACCAGAATCATAAAACATACAAACGTCGTCGTTATGGCGGCGTTTGTTTTATAATTAAAATATGTTTTGAATTTACAAATTTTTGGGTATAATTCCGTCATGTTAAATAAAATAAAGTCTTGGTTTATGCCGGCGGCCACACAAACAACAGCCGGTCAATTGGCTGAAAAATTCGGCCTGGAACTGCGTGGAAATCCACAAACAGTGGTGCGCGGGGTCGCACCAATTGCCGATGCGCGCCCGGGACAATTGGCGTTCTATTCCACAGAACAAAACAGTTCGGCATTCAAAATATTACCAATTGATGTATTAAAAAATACTCGTGCCAGTGTAATTTTGGTTCAACCCGAACATGTGTCTGATGCACCGCGTGGGACGACGTTGTTGATTACGGATTCGCCGCGCGGGAATATTGTAAAAATATTGGGCGAAATATATCGCGAACAACCACGGTACGGCATCAGTCGCCGTGCAACAATTGAACGTGGCGTTTTTTTCAGAAAACGCGCCACGGTATATGTCGGGCAATATGCGACCATTGAACGTGGCGCAGTTATTGAACCAGATGTGAAAATATATCCAGGGGCATATATCGGGCGCAACGTCACAATTGGGCGTGGAACAATTATTCAAACGGGCGCACATATTGAAAATGCGACAATTGGTTCTGATTGCGTGATAAATTCTGGGGCGGTTATCGGCAAAGATGGATTTGGATACACACGACAAAACGGCCACAATGTATTTATTCCGCATGTCGGACGTGTCGTAATTGGAAATCGCGTGTCGGTTGGTGCGAACACCTGTATTGACCGTGGCGCAATGACAGATACACGAATTGGTGATGGTACCAAAATTGACAATTTGTGCCAAATCGCACACGGTGTTGTTATTGGATGCGAATGTTTTCTGGCGGGCGGTGTCGGACTGGCGGGTGGCGTTGTTGTCGGCGACCGCGCATTACTGGCGGGCCAGGTTGGAATTGCAAACGGCGTACATATTGGTAATGATGCCGAAGTTGGCGCGCACAGCGGTGTATTCAGAAACGTCCCAGATGGCGCACGTCATATGGGATATCCTGCGGGCCCGGGTACAGAAT
This sequence comes from uncultured Alphaproteobacteria bacterium, assembly GCA_944392535.1. GTDB lineage: Bacteria > Pseudomonadota > Alphaproteobacteria > Rs-D84 > Rs-D84 > Enterousia. The sequence goes on from CALXWY010000001.1 coordinate 36,652, forward strand.
TTATGCGACATTATGCATGGTTACGCAAACAAGTAAAAAATTAAATCTGATTTCAAGGGGGAATAAATGATTGACGCAAAGGGAATTGAAAAAGTTATTCCGCATCGTGGCGCGATGCGTTTAGTAGATGAAATTCGTGAATATAATGAAACCAGCGGTGTTGGTATAAAATATGTTCGCGATGATGAATTCTGGTGCGCGGGGCACTTCCCGGACAATCCGATTATGCCGGGCGTATTGACCATTGAAGCGTTGGCACAAACGGCGTGCTTTATCGCATTGGCCCGCATGGGGGTTACCGATGGCAAAACGTTGGGATATTTTACAACAATGGAAAAAATTAAGTTTTCACATTTTGTAAAACCGGGTGACGTATTGGAATTACACGTTGAATTAATCATGTCAAAAATGCGTTTGTACAAGTTCCATGGTATTGCGATGGTCAGTGGTAAAAAAGTTTCCGAAGCGACATTTACCGCGATTATGGATTCGCATAATCCACTGGAAAAAAATGTATAACAAATACCATTGTATTTTTACAGAATAAAAAATCCCGCAATTGCGGGATTTGTTTTATTACATGATACATTATTGTTGTTGCAATCCAGCGATTACGCCTTGGATTCTTTCCATACTGGCAGAATCCGCCAGCGCCGCCGCAATTGTATATGCAGATTCCAAATCACTGCGGGCCGCCGCCACATTTCCAACCCCCAGATTCAATGCCGCAGATTTTTCAAAATACGACATCGCCATACTGGACAAGTTTTCGCGTGCAGACACAGATGTCGCACCCTGGATTTGTTCGGATATTACACGAACCGCGGATGCATAATCATCAATTGCCGATGTATAATTGCCCAATGCGGTATACGCTTCGGCGCGTTCGGCATAGACAGTTGGGCTGACCACGCCATCCGGACGTGCAAGTGAATTTGTGTAATCTGCGATTGCACCCTGCCAATTTTTTAACCACAGGTTTAATTGACCACGTTTGGCATACAAATCACGCATTTGCAAAACGTCTGTGGGATTGGCTGTTTGGGCCGCCAATGCGTTATTTATATCACTTAATGCGGATGCATAATCTTCCAATCGCATATTTAACAGTGCGCGATCATAATATGCGATTGCATTCATTGAATCGCGTTCAATCGCCGTGTTAAAATCGTCCAGCGCATGCCGGAAATCAGACAATTGCATATAAGCTTCGCCACGCAAAATATATGAATTTATATCCGCATTTCCCGAATCAATCGCCGTTGTTAAATCCGCAATTGCACCATTAACATCACCCGCGACCAATTTGTCACGGCCACTGGCATAATAATCAGATGGTTGCAACAGCGCTTCTTCGGTGATTTCCACATTATTCGGTGTTGCATCCGTTATGATTCCATGACTGCGCCCCAAAATATAAAATGTGGCCGCAATAAAGAACAGTATTATGAACCAGTAAATATAAATCGCCAAAGAACCCCCGCCCTGCTTTGCCGGCTTGGTCGTTTTAACGGGCGCAGTGCTGCGTGGACGACCACGGGTTGTGTTTTTTGTTACATTCTGTTTGGCGGTATTTTTTTTCATATAAAACTCCCTTCCTTTAATTGGAATTTTAGAGAGTTTTTATCAACGCGTCAATTGTTTTCTGTTCTATTTTGCGAATTTTTCCAACAGATAAATTTCCTAGTTCAATCGGCCCGAATGATATGCGATGCAGTTTTATTACCGGGCATCCGCATGCGCGCAGCACAATACGTATTTCGTTCTTTTTTCCTTCGTCCACAGTTACACGTAATACATTATCAGAAACGTGCACAATTTGCATTGGACGATATCGTACACCATCAACTGTCACACCGCGCGTGGCACGCGTCAATCCGTGTTCATCAATATTTGATACAGTTGCCAAATACGTTCGCGCAATATGCGATGATGGCAATGTCATGCGACGGGCCAACATGCCATCGTTTGTCATCAATAATAACCCTGTGGTTTTATAATCCAGCCGTCCGATATACTTCAAATTTTTATACCCATCCGGCAATACATCATAAATTGTTCGGCGCCCCAATGGGTCACGCGTTGTTGTCATTGTATTAATCGGCTTGTGAAACGCATACAGCACGGTTTCACCATGTCGCGATATGCGTTTGCCATCAACCATAACAACATCATTTGATTCAACAAAAAACACCGGGGTTGTAATGATTTCGCCATTTACAGAAACATGGCCATGCGCAATTAAATCTTCGGCACCGCGGCGCGACGCGATACCAGAATCAGAAATAAATTTTGCAATTCTTGTTTTCATTGTAACATCCGACTGACCGCGATGGCCGCCGCCAATTCGGCACGTAATATTGTTTTTCCCAATCCAATTCCAATCGCGCCCGATGCATCCAATGCCGCAAATTCACGGTCGGAAAATCCGCCTTCGGGTCCAATTAAAATTTGCGTTGTGCCACGCGCATCACCCGGCAATTCAGCCCCATATGCCGCACGTTCATCGGCAAAGGCAATATGCGATAAATCAATTTCATCAAATTTTTTAATTGGCAATATTTTTGGCACACTGTTACGATTTGATTGTTCGGCACTTTCGGTTACTATCTTTTCCATACGTGCCCAATTTATGTGATTTGCAACCGTTCGTTCAGTAATTACCGGTTGGAACCCAGATACCCCCATCTGGGTCGCCATATTCAGTAAATCATCTGTTTTTTTAATTGGCGAAAACAAAACAGTAATATTGTTTGATGGGTCTGGATGCGATGTTGTTTCACCAATCATTATTGTTTTATTGTCGTCCGACAGCATCGCGTTATATTCTGTGCCACCACCAAATGCCAAAAAATCATGCCGACGCATTACGCGCGTCAAATAATGCACCACATCATGTGGGGCCGATATTGACATGCCTGTCATAATATTATCGCATAAAAATATACGCGGGATATTTTTCATAAACTTTTATATTTCCTGATTTATAATCGGGTAAAAATCTGATATAATCATAACACAATGGTTGAAAAGTTCAAGATTTTATCCGCCGGTGGCAAATCCAAGGGGCTGAATATATTCAAATCCAGCGCATATAAAGAAACTATGCGCAACCCGATGGCGTCACTGTTCTGGTCAATGCGGTGGGCCATTGGGATATGGATTATTTGTGCGATTGCGTTTGGTGCATCTTTTATCATTGAACATATATGGCGATATGGGTGGTCACCGGCAACAGCACATTGGATATCACTGTATCTGCACAATATGTTAACCAGTTGCGGTTTGTCGGTTATTGCGGAAATACCGTCGTGGTTTGTTCGTACGTTGATGCATACTGATTTTGCGTGCATGACGCCACTGTTACCGATAATTGCATACTTTTTTATGGCGGACAGCACTTTGATTAAAGAATTCAACCCGTACAGCAGCGATAAACTTGATGACAAATCATCAAACAAAGCGACCAAGGAAGATATTGAAAAAATGGGACTGTTAAAGGGATTCATGATGGTTTTGGGGTATTTCAAGAAAAAGCCATTAATGATGAACGAATGTCTGTCTGCGTTGTGTTTGGCGCCCCCTGGAACCGGTAAAACCAAAGGCGTTGTATTACCAACAATTTTTGAATGCAATAATGTTTCAATGATTGTCAACGACCCAAAGCCAGAATTGTATCAAAATTCATCTGCATACCGTTCAACCATTGGGCCGGTGTTTATTATGAACTGGGCGGGGCAAGATGACCCAGAACGGGGTATATACTATCCATCGTGGAATCCGCTGTCACCGGAACACGTACCATTCAATTCAGAACAACGCGACTTGTATGTTGATTCAATTTGCAATGTTTTAATCGCAGATAAAACGTCATCATCGGCAGATCCACATTGGACCATTTCTGGGCGCGCGGCGTTGTCTGGACTGATTCAGTTTATGTTGTCCAAGGTGGAACGTGCACGGGCCGATGATTATTTCTATGCCCGCATCACATCCGGAACGTTTGATTCAGATGATGCCGCCGTGTTGGGGGATTATTATCTGTCTATGATGAACAACCCGAATGCATATGCCGCACATGCGTTGTTACAACGCGGCGAATTAAATGCGATGAATTATGTCCATGTCGGAACATGGGATAATATTCCCGACGCATGGCGTGGACACGAAGCATCACTGTCCATGATTTTGGATTGGATTAACGCCAGTCAAATTACAATGGCCCAACAAATGGAAGAACGACGCCGTGCCGGGGATCAAATGGTGATGATGGCTGATCCTATGCATGATTTATTTATGAATGCGGTGGATGAAGCACGCCAATATTCATACGCACATCGTGCAATATTGGAATTAACACAACTGGCAAATACACCGGACAAAGAACGCGGTTCTATTATTTCCACAGTAATGGCCGGTTTATCAATATTCCGTAACGCGGCGGTACGTAATCGCACCAGTCATTCAGACTTTCACTTTGCGGATTTACGCGGACTGCGCGATCCGCGTGATGGCAAGGTAAAGCCAGTAACCGTATATCTGTCAATAAACATGGTTGATGCCGAAGCATTAAATCCAATTACCGGGATATTCATTGAATTAATGACGGATTTCTTGTTATCAAATCCACCCGAAGGAATGCATGACGGCGAACGACTGGGGCCGTATCCAGTGCTGTTTGTATTGGACGAAATGCCGAAAATGCAAAAATTACAGGCCGTGATTCAGGGACCGGACCTGGGGCGGGGACAAAAAGTATCTTATCTGATTATTGGCCAGGATATTCACCAGATTCAGGAAAAATATGGTGCAGATGCCGCCGCAACAATTATATCTACGACAGCGGCAAAAATCGTACTGCGTCAAAATGATCCTGATACAGCAACCAGGTTTTCTGAAATGATGGGGCACAAAATCAAAATAAAAACTGTCAAAGGGCCCGATGGTAAAGATAAAGAAGAAAAATCCGAAGAATTACTATACACACCAATGGACATAATGAAACTGGACGATAAAAAACAACTGGTTATATTCCAGGGATGGTATCATCGCCCGATTGAGGCAGACAAACAAATGGCATTTAATGACCCACGATTGGCTGGATACATGGCCATGGGCGCATGCAGCCCGTTGCCAGAATTTTTAATCCCATCACATCATGCTGCATTGGGATATTCAGGCAAACCACGTATGTACATTCCACAAACCAAAGAAATCAAAGACTTAGAACCCGTGGCAAAATAAACTTAAAAACTTAATCTTAATCCGGCGGCGATAAATGGTGTTTCTGTGGTCACACCCCCCGATATCCACAGGTCAATATTTTCGTTATATTTATACCGAAATGACGCAATTGCCGTATGATCCATATAATCATCCACATCGCGATTCCATATGCCTGTATCAGAAAATATGTATGTTAATGACACACTGTAATTCAAAATATCATAACTGACCCCGGCACCGGCCGCCAAGCCATCTGATACGCGCCCAATCGGATTTTCATCATATATCAAACGCCCGGTTAATCCGAACATCCAACTGTTATATTGCACATTAATACCACCAGATACCTGGGCACGCCAATCCGCAGTTACGCGTGGGGTGTATGCATCCGTACGATATTCATTGGGATGCGACATAAACGATGCGCCAAATGCATATGCGGCCTTTATCTTGCCAGACGGCTGGCGAATCTTTATTCCGATATCTGTGGCATAATCATAGTGATGCGCCAATCCTGATACAGATAATCCGTATTGCGCGCCATTAATTGAAACACTGGCAATATTTATGCGTGGCGCACTGCGCCCGGTGGTAAGTGTTGTATCCGATATAACCGGACCATCTGGGGTAATTTGTTTATAAAACAGCGGCTTATCATTAACGCGTAACCCACCGACATCTGGTAATCCAACCCCCAGTTTGCGCGCAATTGAATCTGTGAATCCGATTTCCAGACGGCCAAAATCATTATTTTGCCAATATCCAAATACTTCGCGAAAGAATTTATCTTCGTCAATCGCCGCGGCGTCAATTGCATAAACAGCACCAATTGAATTTACATCGGCAAACTTGTACGCCGCCGCGCCGCGCACCCGCCAATCACCAACAAAATCAGGGCGTTCAAAATCGGGTTCTAAAATACCAATTGTGCCGTATCCCGTCAGCCCCAATGATACATCGTCTGATTCATATTTTAATTCAACACCGTGGGCCGGCAACGTCAACAATCCAATCACACATAAAAATTGTGTCCCCAAAACAGGACGCATAAAACGTTTCATATGACTTAATCCTGGGTTTCTTTTAATATTGCATCACGCAGTTTGTTGTATGCGCGTTCTTCTATCTGTCGTACACGTTCGCGCGAAATTCCGTATTTTTGCGATAAAGATTCCAATGTTGCAACCGGATCAGATAATCGCCGCGCGGTTAATATTGCCCGATCACGTTCAGGTAATTTTTCCAGATTTTTTCGTAACAGTTCGTATCCGCGACTGCGAAATTCCATTTGTTCAATACTGTCTTGTATACTGTTCTGTTCGTCCGGCATATTGGACAGCATATCATTATTATCATCATCAGAACGCACCGGCGCATTCAGTGACACATCACGCGCCGACATGCGCGTTGACATGCGACGAACGTCATTTTCAGGAACATTCAGATAATCTGCAATTTGTTTTGTCTGGTCATCCGACAGATTGCCATCCATTATCCCCAGTGCCCGACGCGCGCGGGATAAATTAAAAAATACACGTTTCTGGTTTGCCGATGTACCAATCTTTACAATTGACCAGTTTTGCAGAATTGTTTCGTATATTTCGGCACGAATCCAAAACATCGCATATGTTGAAAAACGAAAGCCCTTTTCAGGGTCAAATTTTTGTAATGCCTGCATCAGGCCCATATTACCACTGGCAATCAATTCACCAAACGGTACGCCATAGTTACGAAAATCATACGCAACCGATACAACCATGCGCAAATGGCTGGCCACCAGTTTTTCCGCCGCGACTTCGTCATGATTTTTTACCCATTTTGTGGCATAATCATATTCTTCTTCGGCCGACAAAATCGGGAATTTTTGTATATTTTGGATATACTGGCCCAGACTGGTTTCGTCATTAACCCCACGGGCCGCAACCAACGTCTGGTTTTGTGTAACCGGTAAAGCGTTCTTGATTTGCTTTTTCATAACTTTTATAGTATAGCAATAAAATAAGATTTATCAAGGTACCAAATAAAACAGGAGATTTTTTCATGGCATCCATTTTGGAAAGAAATAAAAAATTAACCCAAAAGAAAAAAACACGCGCAGACTATGCCGAAGACGCCCTGTATCGCGAAGTGTGGGAAGAAGTTAATAATGAAAAAACAATGGCATTCGTAAAAAAATATTCACGGTATATTGTGGCGACGGCGTTGGTAATCCTGATTATCACAACCGCAATCACAATTGGGGTACGTACATATCGCGGACACAAAATGGCAATCGCAGAAACATATGAAACAGCCGCACTGAAAATGGATGCAGATATGTTAAATGCGGTCGCCGAAAATACCAGTGGCGCAACAGGTGACCTGGCCCTGTTCCAGGCATATATGCTGGATGGTGACATTGAAAAACTGGAACGATTGGCCAATAATGGCGATGCACGCGATTTTCGTGACTTGGCACGCTTGCACATTGTTGGACTGCGTGGCGATGATATGACCGCCGCCGAAGTTGAAAAGTATTTGGCACCACTGGATACAAAAAAATCACCCTATTACTACACCAGCCGTCTGACCGTGGCGCAAAAATACCTGGCCACGGGGGACCGGGATTCGGCAAATAAATGGCTGGATATAATCATAAATGACCCAGATGCGCCGGCGGTAATTTCGGCCAATGCCCAGGCATTAAGATAAAATGGATTCAAACACATGAAAAAGTTCGTCACAATTGCATCTTGTTTGGTATTACTGGCCGCGTGTGCAGAACACGATCCGATATTGCCAGGGGTACGTACACCGGTATTCGGCGGCGATGAATTCAAAATGCTGGATACAAATGTACCAAATCTGGGGGATGAAATTGTTACCCCGGCCCCACAGGATTGCCCATATACCCAAGATTCGGAAAATATAATTTGGGACGGCGAACGCAAAATATTCAGTGGGTTTCCAATAAAAAATTCTGTGGCCAGCGCACAAACACCCGTGTGCGATAATGGGTATGTGTACGCCGGATTAACCACCGGCGAATTGGTTAAAATAAATCCCAAAAATCGTAAAATTATGTGGATTGCGGATATTTTCCGTACCAGTAATATGACCGGTGGTGCATCAATATTGGATATTATTGCGCCGATTGTTGTACGTAAAAACGATGTATATGTCGGCGGATTGGGGGATGCGTTCTGTCGCATAAGTGCAACATCTGGGGACATAAAATGGTGTGACTGGATTGGTACCGCAATGCCATTCATTATATCCGACAATGTCGCGTTTGTAATGGGTACTGATGATTATTTGTACGCAATTCGTACATCTGATGGTGCGGTATATTGGCGCACAGAAATCGGCATGCAATCTGAACCAAAATATAAAAACAGGATTCTGACCGTGGGGGACATCCATGTAAATGCCGAAAATGGCGATATCATCACAAAATAACAACTGGATTTTTACGCGATTTTATGATATAATTGCGTACATGACTGGGGGGACGCTGGCAATTGGCGTCCCTGTTTTTTTATTCAACATTTAATCCAAAGGAACATATGATGCACAAAGTAACATATATCGCCGATGGCGATACCAGTGAATTTATTTTTAATTTCCCATTCTTTCAACCAGATGATGTTAAAGCATCTGTTAATTTTGATATTCAACCAAATACAACGTATACAATAATACCAAACGAACCACGCAGCGACGGCAAATACATCGGTGGAAAAATTGTTTTCAAATCTGTCCCAATTCATGGCGCAGAAATAACAATATGGCGAAAAATAGAACTGGGGCGAACAATTGACTATCAACCAACACTGCCAATCAGTACAGATTCTTTGAACGCTGATTTTAATTTCTTGTTGGAATATTTGCGTGATATATACGAACTGGATAACAATGTTGCCAATATTGAAAACGGATTGCAATTTCTGGATTCTATTCAATCACAGATTGATGCACTGGGCGATTTCTCGCAACTGGCGACCAAGGCAGAATTGGCACCAGTGGCATTCAGCAACGATTTTACGGACCTGGAAAATCCGCCATCAATCCCCAATCCAGATGATTTTGCACCGGTTAACCACACACATAATGAATATGCAACGCATTCGGAAACAGATGAACTGAGTGAACGCATAGATACATTAGAATCTGGCACGGGGTCATTACCACAAAACATGGATTATGTTGAATACTGGGACAGCGCAGACACAACAGACCACAGTCATGCAAAGCCCGGCGTGGCGACCCCAACCGACCACGGTTGGTATCGCGTATATAAATCTGGGTGGTGCGAACAAGGCGGACAAGTCACAGACACGCAATCTGCAACACAACATTTTACAAATGTCAATCTGCCGATATACATGGTTAATATTGCATATTATGCAACCGCCACAGACAACCGTGCGTCCGGCACAACAAACTATGCAATGCGTATTGTTGAACGTACGGTAACAAAGATAAAAGTTTCTGGTACAATCCATACCGACAAGACATATTACAACAATTCATGTCTGTGGTATGTTTGTGGAAATTCATTTATAATTCCAGAATAAAAAAAGCCCAAATTGGGCTTTTTTTTTACTTATAACAAGCACGATAACGTTGCACTGGAATTCTTTAACATAAACCATCCAATACGATAATCTGTGGCATATACGGTTATCAAGAACAATGCCAAAATACAGATAACAACAATCACATTACTGCGCTTGCCACGCATGCAATACAACGCAATATTATAAAACAAGAACAGTACATACGCATCAACCAATAAACTGATTATCCATATTGACACACAATTAAACGCCAACGAATTTAATACCAATACCACAGGATATATAAAGAATACAGATGCCAATCCCTTGACCGCAATTTCCCAATCACGTTCACCACCGGTAATTTCAGACACCAACATCAATAATCCACCCATTACAAATAACAATGCAACGGCCAATACCGGAACAATTATTATCGCAGTAAATACCGCGCCAATTGTAATTGTGGCACCGCCAATCAAGCGCAACAATAATACCAAGCATCCACCCACTAAACCATATATGAATGCCTTTAACATTGCTTCTTCCATATTGCCATCCGCAACAATTTTTGTGAAATAGCGTTTCGGATTTATCAACAAGTCTTTCAAACGCTTTAACCCGTTTTTTAATTTTTTCATTTCATACCCCTATTTGATTATTTATATTTTTGCTTTATAATACAAAAAAATCAATGGAAAAAGTAATGATAAAAATTGCAATCGCAGGACGTCCAAATACTGGCAAGTCCACACTGTTTAATAATCTGACTGGGACACGGGACGCGTTGGTACACGATCGCCCCGGCGTAACACGCGACACAATTGGCGGGACCATCAAAAATCGCGATATCCAGATTTTTGATACCGCCGGTCTGGAAAACACAAAAACAGAAATCGCAACAAATTCAACCACAATGGCACTGGATACTGTTGTATCGGCTGATGCGATTTTATTTGTTGTTGACGGACGCGTCGGATTAACACCCGCCGATACAGAATGGGCCCGCATGATTCGGCGAAAAACACGGGCGCCAGTGATGCTGTTGGTGAACAAGGCAGAATCTGGTAAAAAATTGGCCGATGTGCACGATTTTTATAAACTGGGGTTCGGTGAACCTGTATTAATTTCGGCGGAACACAAAATCGGATTTGACCAGATATTTGATTTCATAGATAAAATCGCCCCAGACGCGTTAAATAACGCACCTGTGCCTGATGCACCCCAAAAATTAAAAGTCGCAATTATGGGGCAACCAAACGTTGGTAAATCTACGTTGGTTAATCGGATATTGGGGCAAAACAGACAAATCGTTATGGATATGCCCGGCGTAACGCGCGATACTGTAAAAATACCGGCAAATTTTTATGGGCGCGATATCATACTGATGGATACGGCGGGGCTGCGGCGCAAATCTGGGGTGCGGGACGATGTTGAAACACTGTCTGCGTTAAAATCATTGGATGCAATTGAAAAATCTGATGTCGTTATATTGGTTGTTGACGCAACCAAAAACATTGAAAACCAGGCACTTGGCATTGCATCACGTGTATATGATGCCGGCAAGATTTTGTGTGTTGCGTTAAACAAATGGGACCTGGTTGCGCCAGAAATTCGTGACGAAAAACTGTTAAAACTGAAACACCAATTTACGAATTCGTTTCACCAGATAATTAAACCAATGATACTGGCAATATCTGCCGAACATGGCACTGGGGTTAAAAATATGTTCCGCCGCATATACGAACAGTGGGATATATCAAATACAGATGCCCCAACCAGTTTGATAAATCGTATTATTGAAAAACTGATTGATGCACGTCAACCGCCAATGTCGCGATTAAAGCGACCGATGAAAATAAAATTCGCCCGACAAACAGGTCGCCATCCAATGCGGATAACGATAAATGTTGGTGGCGCATCAGACATTCCTGAATCATATACGCGGTATTTACGTCGCGGATTGGCGGGTGAATTAAAATGGGAACATTTGCCAATTATTATTGAATATAAAAAAGACGAAAATCCGTTTGATTAATATAATTACAACATGCAATCAAAAAACGGCATATTAACATGCCGTTTTTTTACCGAATGCCCAGAATTACAACGTGGCGCGAATTTCTTGAACTTCATAACATTCAACGCGGTCGCCTTCCTTTAAATCATTATATTTATCAAAAGACATACCAAATTCAACGCCGGCCCCAGATACTTCTTTGACTTCGTTCTTTTCACGACGCAGTTCACCAATTTTACCGTCATAGATAACAACGTTATTACGTAACAGGCGCACAAAGGCATCCTTTTTTATTATACCTTCGCTGACACGACAACCGGCAACACGTGTGCCCTTGCCAACCGTGAACAGCGCGATAACATCGGCATATCCGATAAAGTTTTCTTTTCTTTCTGGGGCCAATTTACCCGCCAAGATTTCTTTGATTTCGTCTGTGATACGATATACAACACTGTGATAGCGAATATCAACCCCAGATGCACGCGCCATATCGCGAACCATCGCATCCGCACGAACATTAAACGCAATAATCACCGCCCCAGATGCCGATGCCAGACGGATATCACCTTCGGTAATCTGGCCAACACCCGCGGACAATATATCAACACCAACCTTGTCCGTGTTGATTCCGCGCAACATATCGGTAATTGCTTCTACACTGCCCTGGACATCGGCACGCAAAACAATCGGCAGAACCATTTTTTTATTTTCATCACGTTTGGCAAACAATTCCTGTAACGAAGAACGCTTTACGGCATTTGCCTTGTCGCGCGCCAATTGTTTACGATATTCGGCAACTTCACGCGCGTGGGCATCTGTATCCATAACACGCATTTCATCCCCAGAATTCGGCACAGATTCCAGCCCCAGCACCACGGCCGGTTGCCCCGGTTTTACAGACTTTACACGTTCGCCAAATGAATTAATCAGTCCACGCACGCGTCCAACGGTTTCGCCGACAACAAAAACATCCCCAATTTTTAATGTTCCTTGGCGTACCAATATTGTTGCCGTTGCCCCCAATCCGCGTTCCATTTTTGCTTCTACGACATATGCCGCCGCCGGCATATCCGGATCCGCTTTCAGGTCCATTATTCCGGCCTGTAACAAAATGGCGTCTTCCAGTTTATCCAATCCGATATGTTTTGTTGCCGAAATTTCAACACATTGAACATCACCGCCCATTTCTTCAACCTGGACTTCTTGTTGTAGCAAATCTGTTTTTACACGGTCTGGATTTGCGTCTGGCAAGTCAATCTTGTTAATCGCGACAATAAACGGAACATTGGCCGCACGAATATGATTAATCGCCTCAATAGTTTGTGGCATGATTGAATCATTTGCCGCAACCACCAAAACAACAATATCTGCGATTTGCGCGCCACGTGCACGCATTGCGGTAAATGTTTCGTGACCTGGCGTATCTAAAAACGTTATCATTTCACCAGATTTCGTTTTAACTTCGTACGCAGAAATATGCTGGGTTATTCCACCTGCTTCGCGGGCCGCGACATTTGCATGACGAAACGCATCCAACAGCGATGTTTTTCCGTGGTCAACATGTCCAACAACCGTCACAACCGGTGGACGCGATTGCAAGTTTTCTGGGTTTGGTTGACGTTCCAGTTGGTCTGCATGCGGTTTTACAACAACACGTTTTACCTTGGCCCCAAATTCGCCCGCGATCAATTCAGCCGTATCGGCATCTATGGTCTGGTTTTGGGACGCCATCATCCCCATTTCCATCAATTTTTTGATAACGTTACCAACCTTTTCCGCCATGGCGGCCGCCAAGTCTTTGACAGTGATTGTATCACCCAATGTGACAACGTGTTCAACCTTTTGCGGTGCGGTAAATATCGCACGCGCTTTTTCCCGGAAACGTTTCAGTGATGCTTCGGACCGGCGACGATTTGCCCCACGCAGTCCAATTTCATCGTCGTCATCATCGCCACCAATAACAATATCGTGCAATGATATTTTTCCGGTCTTTTTGAAATCTTTCTTGGTTCCGGCAAACTTTGATGGGCGAAAATCATCATCTTCGCGTGCATGTCGGTTATGTGACGTATCAGAATGCTGCTTTTTCTGCGATGGCGCACTGCGTTCAGGAACATCGGCGGCAACAGATTCAACAACGCTGGCACTTTCACGCGCGGCCAGTTGTTCTTTGACCTGTTCGTATTCACGTGTTTCGCGTTCAATTTCGGCGGCACGCGCGGCACGTTGCGCTTCTTCTTCGGCAGCACGTTTTTTGCGTTCTTCTTCGCGTGCACGGGCCGCCGCCAATACAGCGCGCAATTTTTCATCCGCGGCACTGTGTGGGGCGGTTGGCGCATTTGGTTCTTCGCGCAATTCTTTGCTGCCGGGGGCAACAACGCGGCGGCGGCGTTCAACGAACACCGCATCGCCCTTTTTGCTTGCCACCTGATCAATTGTTACAGATTTTCCAAGTGTCAATGTCGCCATAAAGTTCACTCCATACGTGTTTATTCTTCGCCCTGGGTTATTCCGTACGCCAGTTCGCGCGCCTTCATAATCACACGACCGGCCAGACGCGGACTCATCGTATCTTCGCCCAAGATTTCAATTAATTCGTCTGTTGATAAATCAGCCAAATCATCCAAAGACTTTATTCCTGCGTTACCCAATTGCATTATAACCGGACGTTTGATAAAGTCAAAGTTCAACAAGTCATCTTGCATCCCCAGTTTATGGCCGTTATCTTTGTATTCTTGTTCTTGCTTTTCCAAATATGCCTTGGCACGATTTTGCAATTCGGCGGCCAATTCAGGGTTAAAGCCTTCTATGCTTTCCAGTTCACCGACATCAACAAAAGCGATTTCTTCAATCGTTCTGAACCCTTCGGTAATCAACAGATGTGCCAGCATTTCATCAACATCCAATCCAGCAATAAACAGTTCTGTTTTTTCTTTGACTTCTTTGGCACGACGTTCTTGTTCTTCGGTTTCGTTCATGACGTCAATGTTCCATCCGGTCAATTGTGATGCCAAGCGAACATTTTGGCCACGGCGCCCGATTGCCAAAGACTGTTGATCTTCGTTCACAACAACCGCCGCACTGCGCGTATCTTCGTCAACGATAATCTTGGCAACCTTGGCCGGCTGCATTGCGTTAACAATGAATACGGCCGGATCTTCGGAATATAAAATCACGTCAATTTTTTCGCCGTGACATTCATTGATAACCGGTTGGATACGTGTTCCCTTGATACCAACCGTCATACCAACCGCATCAATTGATGGATCCTGGGTTTCAACGGCAATCTTTGCATGGCTGCCGGGGGCACGTGCCACAGATTTAATTTTAATAACACCTTCGTATATTTCTGGCACTTCTTGGACAAACAACTTTTCCATAAACATCGGATGCGTGCGCGTCAAGAAAATCTGGGGACCCGAATTACTGCGTGCAACGTCCATAATCAGCGCACGTACACGATCCCCAACCGCCAAACGTTCCCCAGGAATTAATTCTGTATTTTTAATATAACCTTCGGCTTTACCATTTATGTCAACAAAAACGTTTCCAAATTCAATACGTTTTACAACACCACTGACAATGTCCCCAATATTGTCTTTGAATTCTTCGTATTGGCGGCCCTTTTCAGCATCACGAACGCGTGCCGTCATTATTTGACGCGCGGTTTGAAATGCCATGCGCCCAAATTCAGGTTCCGGCAACGCATCTTCAACCACATCACCAACCTGGGGATTTGGGGCATATTTTTTTGCCGCATCCACCGTCAACATCGTGTTTGCATCATATTCTTCGCCCTTGGCCGCCGGTGATTCAATCACTTCAAACAAACGCTTTACATGTATTGCCCCATTTTTACGGTCAATTTCGGCCGTAATATTGAATTCTTCGCCATATTTATGTTTAGCGATTTTTGCAATTGCCGCTTCCAGTGATTCAAAAACGATTTCACGGTCAATCTGCTTTTCTTGGGCCAATGAATCTATTGCCAATAATAAATCCTGGCGGGGCATAGAAACAAAAGACATTCGTTTTCTCCTTTGATTTATATGTCTCTATTGAAAGGGCGGGGTTTTTCAACCCCGCCCTTAAAAAAAACTTTTTTTAAGAACACATGTATTATACAGGCGAATCGTACAAATGCAAGAAAAATCTGATTTTTATTACGAATTCAGACAAAAAAGCACTAAATATATTTGACGGTATTGATTTTGGGCTTTATACTGGAAATTATGAAAATATTAGACAGGTATTTTACGCGTCAACTGGTCGCGATTTTTGTGATGCTGTTGCTGGTGCTGACCGGACTGGCATGGATGATGCAAATTTTGTCCATGATGAAATTTTTATTAAATTACGGCATAGAAATAACCAGTTTCTTGGGATTGACCGTTTTAATGGTGCCGTTTATTGCGTCTATTATCATACCATTTGTTACATTTATCGCCGTGATGTTTGTGTATAACAAACTGATATCCGATAACGAAATCACCGTCATGGCGTCATCTGGGTTGTCGCCGCGTCAAATTGCCCAGCCGGCGTTGTCATTGGCCGTTGTACTGACGATTGTGCACCTGGTATTAAATTTATGGATTGTCCCGGCATCCCAGGCACAATTTTACAGTACACAGTGGAACTTGCGTTATGGGTTGGCACATCTGAAATTACAAGAATCCGCATTTACCAAGATTTCAGACGGTCTGGTCGTGTATGTTGATAAAGTATCTGGGCATGATTTATCGCAAGTAATGCTGTCTGATATGCGGGATGAAAAATCCCCAATTACTATCTTTGCTGAAAAAGGTAAACTGGTATCAACGACGCGTGGGCTGTCTATTGTCATGTCAAATGGATCGTTACAGGCCAGTGGCGATACATTAACCACAGGCACATTTGAAACATTTGATATGGACTTGAACGTTGCAAGCAAAGAAGGTGAAACGTCATTTCGTGTGCGCCGGGTGCCAACAATGGAATTATTAAAAACAGTTCTGAATTCATCATCTGAACCCCAGCATCAGATGGTTTTAGCAGAATTATCCAGTCGCTTTTTGGGTCCAATTATGAATCTGTTGTTGGCGGCATTATGCACGGTGATATTATTGCGCACGTCTTTGTTGCGTCGCAGAACCAGTTTTGCGCCAATTATTGCCGTCGCAGCAATGGCCGTCGCAATGTCGTTGTTTATGTCTTTGTCCAGTATGATTGATTCTGTAACAGAATTTTTCGTGCTGGCGGGTGTATTGTTTGTAACACTGGGGATTATTTTATTTACGTTGTTCAAAAAGTAATGAAAAGTAATTTTACATTTTTTATGTTCTTGGTTGTAATACCTGTGGCGGCACACGGTATGGCGGTTGATGTTAATGAACCAAAAACAATAACCGCAGATAAAATAGAATACGACGTAAATTCAAAAACAATAAAAACATCTGGGAATACAGAAATCGTTAATAAATCGGGCCAGCGCATGACGCTGACCGATTCTTACCTGACCCAGGGGGGAAAAAATTTATCAGGTTCAGATATAAAAATATGGCTGGGCAACCATGTTTATATTGAATCAGATGATATAACACACAGTGGCGATGACACAATCGCGTTGGATGCAACATTTACTGCATGTGATAATTGCGACGAATATGGCGACGCATGGAAAATATCAACCAGTAAAATCGTACACGATAACAATGACCACACAATAACTTTCTATAACCCAGTATTACGAACATATGATGTGCCCGTATTTTGGTTGCCGGTGTTTGAAATGCCGGACCCATCTGTGAAACATAAAAGCGGTTTTTTAACCCCAGATTTTGGTTCAACCAATAATATGGGAACGCAAATAAATCTGCCACTGTATATCGCATTTTCAGATACGCACGATATGACAATTACGACGTCATATCTGACCCAAGAAAATCCATTGTTTCAATTGGAACATCGGTTAAATTTAAGTCATGGGCAATTTCGTACAAATGGTGCATATACGCATAATCGCGCCGGCGAAGATCGTTGGTACATATTTAACAACGATGTAATTGAACTGGGTGAATATGCACGGGCAACTGTATTTTTAGAACGGGCGTCCGATAAAACATTTTTACAAAAATACGGATTTTACGATGCCCAGCCATATTTGGATTCCGGGGCCCAGATTGAAGTGTTTGGGCAATCAGGATATGTTGTTGCCGATGCCCACATATTCCAAGAATTGCGCAGCACGACTGGACACTATGTAACACCGGCCGGAAATATTTTACCAAACATCCGCGCCACATACCAGACGGCACCATTGTTCAAAGAAACGTATCTGACATTGGACGCCGATGTGTTGGGTATATCGGGCGATAACACATCTTCACAACGTTTAATTGGCGATGTACGCATCATATCACCGTGGACACTGTGGGGCGGCAACAGAATCACCGCCAGTTTATCTGCACGATATGATTTATACAATTTTCACAACACTGATATGATTGATTTGCAAAAATTTTCAGGACTGAAAAATCGCTTTTTGCCCAGTGGGTATGTTGAATGGGGACTGCCATTATTCAAAACATCCACGCGATGGACCCATGTTATTGAACCACGCGCGCGATTAACGGTTATGCGCCATACAGATGAAAATCAATTTGCATTAAATAATGATTCTGCGGGTGCGTTACTGTCAGATGCAACGTTGTTTTCAGATAATCGTTTTACTGGTCTGGATTTATGGGAAAATGGAACATATGCTGATTATGGTATGCGATACGCCGCATTCAGCCAAAGTGGCGATTCACTGGAATTATTTGTCGGACAAACATATGATTTTGACACGCGCGCAGATACAGATATCAACAGTGGATTTCATAATGGCGCGTCTGATTTTGTTGGTCGTGTTGAATATTCAAACACAGAATGGATTGATATCGCCACGCGTTTTCGTCTGGCGCGTGAAGACTTGTCATTACGCCATATTGAAACAACTGCGATTCTGGGGACATCAAAGAATTTTATAAACATCGGCCACATCTGGTCACAGCAATTCATTGATGGGTACAGTATTGATGATAATACAAATGAACTGGTCGCAGGGATTGGTATCCAATTGACGGGACGTTGGTCTGTGCGATTTAATGCAATATACAATATTACAAATGAAAAATTTCAACGGCATTCTGGGGGAATATACTATAATCATCCATGCTATTATTTCGGGATTGGTTACCATCATGACAGTGCTGTTAAAGAAGACTATGTCGGAAATACGACTCTGCAATTCAAATTTGGTATGAGCATAGATGGACAGAAATATTAAAAGGAAATATGATGAAAAAAATACTGTTGATGATAATCGGAATATCATGTATTGGCATGTCGGCAAATGCCGCCAGTGTCGTTGCCACTGTTAATGGCGAACCAATTACTGATATTGACGTAACTGCACGAACAACACTGATGACCAAGCAAGGAAAAACATCAACCGATAATCGTCGCCAGGCATTACAGAACATTATTGATGATAACGTAAAACTGGCATATGCGGCAAACTTTGGCGCTGTACCAGATGACGAAACAGTTGCCAAAGAAATTGAAAAAATGAAACTGGGCGATTTAACCGCAACTGAACGCGCAATGGCCAATAATGCCGTCAAGGCCGAAATCGCGTGGCAAATCGTGGTTGCGCGCACCGTGTTGCCCACTGTTGAAATTACAGATGCAGATATTGCCGCAGAACGCAATGCATTGGCGCGCGAAAATGGATTGCCAATTGAAATGACAATTATTCGCCTGGTTGATATTCCTGCGGATGTCGCAACAAAACTGACCAAGCCCAAAAATTGTGATGACGCAATGCAAATGGCGCGTAATCTGGGTGGCGTACCGCAAAAGTTCACCGCACTGCAATACGAATTGGCCCCAGATATTCGCAATCGTGTTATTGATTTGCCACGTATGACATGGTCGCCTGTTGTTGATCGCAGTGTACTGTTGGTATGCGATACAAAAAAAACATCTGAATATGGAAAACTGGATGAAATGATTGAACAAAACGCCATGTTCAAACAAGCAATGTTCATTGCCGATCAACAATTAAAGCAACTGCGCCGCAAAGCGGTCGTTGTAATTAATGATGACAGATATAAATTATGAAACCCGTATTGTTTAATTTTACAGATGCACAAATAACAGAATTCGTAACAGAACTGGGCCAGCCAAAATTCCGTGCACGGCAAATTCGTGACTGGTTAAATCGTGGGGCACCTGATTTTTCGGTGATGAAAAATTTGCCGGAATCTTTGCGTGCGCAATTAAACGAAATTGCACAGACTTTACCGGTGCGCGTGGTAAAAAAACTGGAATCATCGGACCGACAAACAACCAAGTTTTTATTGGAACTGGGTGACGGGGAACAAATTGAATGCGTGCTGATGCGCACCAGTTATGGTAACAGCGTGTGTGTCAGTTCCCAGGCCGGATGTGCCATGGGGTGTAAATTCTGTGCCAGCACACTGTTAGGACTGAAACGCAATTTAACAACAAACGAAATTTTCGCACAAATTCTGGTTGCACAGTGGGAACTGCGTGGCGACCGCGAATCTGACCGGCATATTCATCCAAACGGTGATGCCAATAATGGCGACGTATCACATATTGTTGTTATGGGTACAGGTGAACCATTGCAGAATACAGAAAATGTTATCGGATTTATTGAACGCGCTAATTCAGATATGGGTATCGGATGGCGTAAAATTACTGTATCAACATGCGGCATAGTGCCGGGAATAAAAAAATTAACTGAATGGGGACGACCAATTAATTTGGCAATATCACTGCATGCACCAACCGATGAATTGCGCAGCAGAATTATGCCAATTAATAATAAATACCCGTTAAGTGATGTATTGCATGCCGCGTTTGAATTTTCTGGATTGCATAATCGGCAATTGATGATTGAATACATTTTATTGGCCGTGCGTAATGAAAACGGTGAACCAGAATTATTGAATTGTACACCTGAATACGCTGAAAAATTGTCGGATTTGTTGCGCGGAAAAAATTGTATGGTAAATCTGATTCCATGGAATACAGTGGATGAACGCGACTTTGTGTCGCCGTCGGGCAATGCGGTTCATCGCTTTCAAGATATTTTAATTAAAAATGGAATTCATACCAGAATACGCCGTGAACGTGGTAATGACATCGGCAGTGCATGTGGACAATTACGGTTAAATAACAAAAAGGTTAACAAATGAAATTACAATATGTAACATGTTCAGACCCACGGGAAAACCTGGCAACTGATGCCGTATTGCAATTGGCACAATCGGCGCCAATTGTAGAAATTGCAATCCAGGCACATCCATCACGTATGTCATTCGGTATGCCACGTAATAACTGGTTCGGAAAGCTGTTGACGGAAAGTTTATACATGAACCCATTCCCAAATCTGGCGGTCCACGTGAATATGGAATGGTGTAACGATTTATGCCAAGGAAAAATTGCCCCAGAAATACAAAATTGGCTGTCTTTGTATCATACAAACGGCAAGCCCGTAATTCGCCGCTGGCAAATTAATATACATGGCAGCAAAACAGAAACATTTAATGCCGATGCGATTGCAAAATTATTAAATAATTTTCATGACAACGAATTTATTTTTCAATATGGAAATACAGAATACGACAAGATACAAAAATTAAACGCAACAGGGGCACGTTTTTCTGTTCTGTATGATATGTCTTGTGGTACAGGCGAACTGGCCAAATCATGGAATTCGCCACTGTTCGCCAATCACCCCCAGGGATATGCCGGTGGATTGTCGCCAGAAAATATTAATGAAAATTTGTGTAAAATTGCCCGGGTTGCCGGCAATCGCACGGATATATGGATTGACGCCGAAGGTAAGTTAAAAAACCCAGTGACAAAAAAATTTGATATAAATCGCGCCAAACAATATATAAATACTGCATTACAATGGAACCAGCGCCAGAAGTAACAAAAAATACCGGCAAACGCCGGTATTTTTTGTTATTTACGCAGACCTAATTTTTTAATCAAATCTTCGTATTCTGTAACACTGTTCTTTTTGATGTACGCCAACAGTTTTTTGCGGCGATTAACCATCTTGTTCAAACCGTGTCTGGAATGCAAATCCTTGTGATTATTTTTCATATGCACGGTTAAGTTGCGAATACGTTCTGTTAAAACAGCAACCTGGGACGCGGCAGAACCACCGTTATCCTTGTCACTTGTTTTGAATTCTTTAATTAATTCGCCTTTTTTTTCTTTTGTAATGGACATTTTTGTTTTCCTTTTGTTATTTTATTGTTCGTTTCGGACGCAGTGTGCCATCATCAATCATTCCAATGCCAATAAATTCGCCACCAGAATATACACGATATAACCCGTGCGCCATGCTTGTCGCGATAAAGCCGCCATTTTTATACAATCTGGCCGATTTACCGTCAAGATTCAGAACCGGAATGCCCCCCAGTCCAAAATCAATTGGTTCCAGATATTTACCAGAATCCGCACCATTATTAACCAGATTTTCCAGAAAATCAAGTTTTACAGTATCTTTTATATCAACGCCAATTGTTTCAGTACGGCGTATCATGTCAACTGTTGCAACCGTACCACACGCGTTCGCAATGTCGCGCGCCAATGCCCGTACATACGTGCCACGTGCACATCGTACACGGAATTTATATGAATTCCCGTCGGCACCGACCAATTCCAGCGCATCAATATGTACACGACGGGCCGGCAAATTCACCGCCCCGCCACGACGCGCAATATCATATGCACGTTGTCCGTCAACATGCAATGCACTGAATGCGGGCGGAATCTGGTCAATATCACCAATGAATTGATCCAGCACCCCACACACATCACCATAACCCGGGACAATATCCGTGCGACGGATTTCTGTGCCATATATGTCCAGAGTGTCTGTTTCAAAGCCAAATTGTACGGAAAACAAATACTCTTTAACAGATGGACACATATCTTCAACATACGGAATCATTTTTGTTGCCGCGCCAATTGCCACCGGCAACACCCCAGACGCCATTTCATCCAATGTACCAATGTGCCCAAACTTATGCGCCCCCAGCACACGTGCCACACGGGACGCCGCAGCGCGGCTGAATATTCCAGATGGCTTGTCCAGTAAAATAAATCCAGATATATCTGACATGGTAATGGTATTAAATCTTATTTTTTTCTTTTGTACAGTATTTTTTCGTTACACAACACATAAAAACCGGAAATAACATTTATTGATTGCCGCCAGGCAACAAATAATTTTGCCGATAATCTGGCGGATTTCTTGGGACAGCCCCATTTAATGCGATCGCACACACATTCGTTCGCGTGATGCGCGCGCGATAAATTTGGCCAGTTCTGAACGTGCACCTTCGCACTTTGGCCATATCTGGCGCAAATTTTTCAAATCAATAACTGCATCGGCCATGCCATGTTGGAATGGCACTTCGCGCCATACATGTGGCGTTTCTGTTCCATCTGCACATATATTTGATATCGGCGCTGTTGGTGATTCTATGAACATACGCTTGCCGTCTGTGCGGATGTTACGACCAACCCAAAAGCGTGGCCCCCATTTTATATCAGACGTAAAATCATACCCATCCACCGAAAAAATATATTTTGTCCCCAGCCGAAATGATGGTGCCACATGTTTATACGTATACACAACAGATGGCGCAATAAAATCATACGCCAACAAAAATTTCTTTAATTCTTTTGGGGATTGCAACACGCGATAATTTTCAAACACAGTACTGTTCCATTGTGTATCAAAAACAATTAACGGTCGTACAAATATATGCATGTGTTCCCCTTTGTTTTTATCAGCCGAATAAATTCAATTGCACATTGTGTTTATCCGGCTGGGCCACACTGGTTTTATTCGTTTTGTCGGGCTTTGTCGGTGTTGGCGGTGCCACATCCACAACGGTAACATTACAACGCTGTGATTCCAGTTCTGATAAAACATTTTCAGCACGATGAACCACAGATTCCGGCATGCCGGCCATTTTTGCAACCTGGATTCCATATGACCGATTGGCAACACCGGCAACAATCTTGTGCATAAATATTATTTCATTATTATGTTCTTGAACATCAATGGTCAAACAAGATACATTTCTTAATTTATCATCTGTATCGCCAACCAGTCCCGTTAATTCATGATAATGTGTCGCAAACAATACCCGCGCCCCCAGTTTATCCAGATATTCTAAAACAGCCTGGGCAATTGCCATTCCGTCATATGTTGCGGTGCCCCGCCCTATTTCATCAAAAATTATAAACGATGAATGCGTTGCACGACGCAGTATGTTGGCGGTTTCACTCATTTCCACCATAAACGTTGACTGGCCAGCGGCCAAGTTATCAGATGCACCGACGCGACTGAACAACTGGTCACATATTCCAATCGTGGCACACGTTGCCGGAACAAAAGATCCCAAATGCGCCAAAACGACCAACAATGCATTCTGGCGTAAATATGTTGATTTGCCGGCCATATTTGGCCCTGTTAACAGTGCAACCGATTTCGCGTTCAAATTACAATCATTCTTTACAAAATTATCACCATGGCTGCGTAATACATGTTCAATAACTGGATGACGCCCACCGACAACATCAAACGTGGTATCATTTGTAATTTTTGGGCGCACCCAAGAATACTTGTTTGCAACAAATGCCAACGAATACCAAACATCTAAATCCGCCAGCAAATCCGCCGCCGCCAACAAATCATCGGCCTTTTCGCGTATATGTTCCGTCAGTCGCGCAATTATTTCTGATTCTATGGCCGCAGATTTTTCGGCCGCACTGCGCACATCATTATCCAAGTCAATCAAACGCGATGTTGTAAATCGCATGTTCCCAGACATTGTCTGGCGATGAATGAACCCAGATTCGGGCAACATCAGTACATCGGCACGCGCAGATGGAACCTCTATGAAATACCCCAGTATATTGTTATATTTTATTTTCAAATTATGTATACCGGTTGTTGTGGCATATTCCGACTGCATCCCAGCAATCGTTTCTTTGGCACCGTGGGCCAACGAACGCATGTTGTCCAATGACATATCAAACCCAGAACGTATCACATTGCCATCACGAAAAAATGTTGGCAATTCATCCGACAGTGCAGAATTTAATTCCAACGCCAATTCATCATGCGTTTGCAACCCATCAAATCGCGCCGCAAAATCATTGTCTAAACGCGCGCCCATCATCTTGACATTTGGTAATTCAATTAAAAAATCCGCAATATGGCGCATATCGCGCGGGGTGCCACGCCCTGATAACAGGCGCGATAAACTGCGCCCGACATCCGGCACCACCCCCAATGCCGACGCAACCCCACCCATCACATCTTGGTTTAATAACAAATGACCAATATGTTCTTGGCGATGATGGATTTCATCCATATCCCCAGACAGTGTACGCAGATAAGAACGCAATTTTCGCGCCCCAGCCGCAGTTTTTGTATTATCCAGTACATCAACCAGGCACGCACCACCATCGTTTATCGGCGCATCTATTTCCAGACTTTTCCACGTTGCAGAATCAATTAATAATTGACGCCCAGATTTATACACATATGGCGCACGAAATGTTATTGTTGCGCCACGTTGGGTATTGAACAGGTATCCCGCCATTAACGCAATGGCGTCATGGCAAATACCATCCGCCCCCGCCCCAGAATCTGTGGCGCCACCAAAAACACGTGAAACAACCTGGTTTATATCACTGCGATGATACAACTTTTCGTATACTGGCGTTGTTTTGAACAGGTCACGCAAACGCATAATTGTGTTGTTTTCAGCAATATGTTCAGGATAAATAACTTCGGCCGGATTTATACGCACCATATCATCAATAACATCAGATGTACGGCCAATAAAAAATTCACCTGTTGAAATATCACACCCGGCAATATCAAATGCGTCCCCGGTTGGCATCACCGCAACCAGAAAATTAGAATTTTTCGGCGTCAGTAAATTTTCATCTGTTAATGTCCCAGGGGTCAGCACACGCACAATACGCCGGTCAATAAATTTGTGGCCACGCGCCTTGGCCTGGGCCGGGGTTTCCATTTGTTCCACTAATGCGACCTGGAACCCGGCCCGAACCAATCGCCCAAAATAATTATCTGCGGCGTGCCACGGTATACCACACATTGGTATATCTGTGCCATCCCCATCTGTGCCACGCTGGGTCAGAACCAGGCCCAAAGATTTACTGATAACGCGTGCGTCTTCAAAAAAAGCCTCGTAAAAATCGCCCAAACGGAACATCAGCAATGCATCGGGATTTTCCGATTTCATATCAACATATTGCTGCATAACCGGGGTCAGTTTTGCCTTTTCTGCCACAATTTTATCCATTATCTTGTGCGGGTGTAACTTTTAATGTTTCTATTTTTAATTCCGCTTCTTTTAACAATTGTTCACAGTATGCCTTTAACTTGATTCCTTGTTCGTATGCCGCCACAGAATCCGCCAATGGTAATTCACCTGATTCCATTTTTTTTACCAGTTCTGTCAGTTGCTTGTACGCTTCTTCAAATGATAATTTTTTATCGTCCATACTTATACCTTTTGCCATGCATCAACCATACAAAAATGATTATCAAAAGGCAAATAAAATAACATCACATAAAATTTTATTTATATGCCGCAATCCGCAGTAAAAAATTATAATAAAATACCGGCAAATGCCGGCACTTTTATAACTTCATTTTTTGTTGCATTTCAATCAATATCGGGGTTGAAATACCAATCTTTTTTGCACGGCGAATCAGCCCATTCATAGCAAAAATACCTTCTACGGTGCCGGCGGGCGGATTGCCATTCGCAATCGCCATGCCACCGGCAAAATTACGACTGGTTTCGGATGTAGCCGATAAATACAAATCCCCTATTCCGCACAAATCCAAGAATGTACGCATTTTTGCACCAGTGGCCATTCCAATTTCCATAACTTCATTCCATGCACGTGTAAAAATCATTGCACGTTCGTTTTCACCGCCCGCAACAACAGAATTATATCCACATATCAGTGCAACTGCATTTTTCCCAACCCCACATATTTCTGCACCAATAATATCATCACTGGGGCTGATGAATAGTTTATTTAATATCTTGGTGCCATAATCTATGACACGTGATGACCCGGCCAGTGTGCTGCCCGTGGGGACACCACGTGCAACTTCGGCGGCAAATTGCGGTCCCGACAATACCCCAAAATCAGAAACAGACGGCATTTCTGCGCGTATAATTTCAGACATAAAATCACCAGTTGTGCTTTCCGCGCCCTTGGTACAGATGATAATCGGTTGGTTATTATAAAATTCTTTTGCATTTTTTATCGTTGCACGAAAGAATGCCGCCGGTGTTACAACCAACCATGCATCACATTCCGCCAAATCATGCATATCGCGCGTTACACGAATGTTTTCTGGCATCGTAACGCCATCAAAAATCTTGTATTCACCGTCATATGACCACAACACAACATTTGCCCCGCCACGTGCAGAAACAATCGCCAATGCGGTTCCCCATGCGCCAGCGCCAACTACACCAACATTCATTTCAAATTCCTTAATTTT
The DNA here is from genome assembly GCA_944392535.1 of uncultured Alphaproteobacteria bacterium. Taxonomy (GTDB): domain Bacteria; phylum Pseudomonadota; class Alphaproteobacteria; order Rs-D84; family Rs-D84; genus Enterousia. Next base: position 64,079 of record CALXWY010000001.1, read on the forward strand.
TTCTGTATTTCTGAAACAATAACCATACCATCACCAGACAGTTCAATTGCCCGCATATATGCATCACGCGCCTGTTTTACATCATCCAGCGCAACATGCAAATCCCCCAATTGTTCAAACAATGACGAACAAGACATTGCAATTTCACCAACACGTGATATTAAATCCAGCGCAGATTCCGGCCCTTCGCGTACGGTCACAACGCGTCCCAATGTATCCCACGAAACGATATCTGTGGGATCTTTCTTTACCAGCATCATCGCGTAATCATATGCATTTTCAATTTCGCGCCCCTGGGCCGCCCAAATTTTTGCCTGTAAAGACAGAATTTCTGCATCCAATGGCAACACAGATGACGCATCGTGTAAATCAGATTGCGCCGCATCCATATCCCCAAATGTATAGTGCACCTGGGCACGTAACTTGGTAAAAAACGCACGCCCAATGTCATTCAGATTTTCATCATCCAGTGCGTTATTTATCACCCGCAATGCCGCACGCTTTTTATCATGCTGGACATTATATGCAACCAATTTATTAACCGCCGGCACAAACAACGGATTTTCGCGCGTTGCGCGTTCCAAGGTATCTATATCCCCACTTTTATCCGCAACGCGTAATACCGCAAATAAATAAAACGGACTGGATGATTGAATCTTGTTAAAATACCGTTCGTAATCACCAGAATTATTATAAAAATATTGCCCCATGTAATAGTTTATCGCATCACTGTATGTACCAAATTCAGGACTGGTAATCTGGGCAAAACGCAATAATAACATTGCTAAATCAGAATACATCATGATTTGCGTATGCGATACAGTTTGAACCAAACTGAACGCCAATTGATTCGTATATCCGTCAAACATTGACCAATCTGGGATGTCATTATAATCCAACATAAACAACCCACCCGGACGCGATGTAAATTCACGATGCAATTCATCGGCGGCATCTGTCATATTGTTATGCAAATAAAACGACATCACATACAAATAATCACTAAGATTCATAAAATCTATACCAACATCGGCAAATGATTTTACAGCCTGGTCAACATCACCATTTTGGGCGTATATCTGCCCAATGATAAATTTTTGCCACGATTCATTTGTTGGCAATGACTTGATGAATTTTATCGCCGATTTCGTTTTGTCCGTGGCAACAGAAGCCCATACACGCAATGGTGCCGCCAATGCAGATTCATCTTTCTTGTGGCGATTATACAGTTCATCCCAATCGCCCTGTTGCACCAAGTACGCATCATAGATTAATCGCGACGCAGCATTTTTTTCTTCGGCCAAAATTTCAACGCCATCCGGCATAGTGCCATTCAGAAAATCCGCCAAAAATTTGGTTGTTTGTACAGTTGCGTATTCTGTTTCTGTTAATACATTGGCAAATTGTGCAGCATTATCAAAATCATTAACATAAATTGCATGCTGGGCCGCCAAAAATGCACCAAATTGCGTCGTGGGATATTCATAATTTTGTGGCACAGAATTCATATGATTATAATACCACACACCACCGCACACAACCGCGGCGGTTACAGCCAATACAATCCCTGTGAATAAAGTTTCTGTTTTTCTCATGTGAAAGTTATGCTACAATAATCTTTATGAATAATAAAGAAAAATTTGATTTGTACGAAACTATGCTGCGCGAATGGTCATCTCGGATGAACCTGGTCGCGCCCAGCACATTAAACGACATAAAAACACGCCATTTTGCCGATTCTGCACAATTGGCCGACGTTTTGCCACAATCTGTCCAGGTTGTTGACCTGGGCAGTGGCGCTGGTTTTCCCGGCGTCGTGTTGGCGATATTGGGCTGGGACGTCGTTTGTATTGAATCCATCGGGAAAAAGGCAAACTTTTTATCCGCGGTTAAAGACAAACTGGGACTGGATAACATGACTGTTTTTCATGGACGCGCCGAAGATTATATATCCACCCTGCCCCCAGATTGTGGCGACACTGTTTTTACTGCGCGCGCATTTGCACCGTTAATAAAAATACTGGACTATGTTGCAAAAAAATCGTGCCGGCTTTTTCTGCTAAAAGGCCGGGAAACACCGGCCGAAATTGAAGCAGCAAAACGCAAATACAAATTTGATTACAAACTGGCACCATCCAAAACCGGCGACGGGTTCATAATCACCATCCAAAAAGGCCGGTAATTTCACATGGAACTGCACACAACGTATTGAATATACTTTATTTTACACACGGCCAGAAAATATATATTATGCCGGCATTTTGCCGGCAAGAACCCCTGTAAACAGAATTTCATATGAAATAAAGTATAACATATTGAATATAGTACATTTTATACAAACAACAGATAAGTTCTTGACCGAATCGGACAGTTTATTGTAGGCTTTTTGTGTATAAAACAAAGGATAATATTTATATGGCACAAATTATCGCATTTGCAAATCAAAAGGGTGGGGTAGGCAAAACAACGACGGCGATTAATCTGGCAACATCGTTGGCCGCCATTAAAAAGCGTGTATTATTGATTGATTTAGATTCACAGTGTAACGCCAGTACCGGATTGGGATTTGTGCGTGCATCACATCCACAAAGTATTTATGGGGTTTTGGCCGGTCAATCCCGGGCCGAAGATAATATTTTATCAACCAAGGTTACTGGATTACACCTGTTACCATCATCACCAATGTTGGCGGGTATAGAAAATTATCTGATGGACAGTGATGGCGGCGCGTATCTGTTACGTAATGCATTGGGTGCGGTGTATGAACATTATGATTATATTTTATTGGATTGTCCTCCGGCGCTGGGCGCGTTAACACTGAATGCATTGACCACCGCGACATATGTTATAATTCCGTTACAGTGTGAATTTTTTGCGTTGCAGGGGATTTCGGATTTATTAACAAACATTCGCAGCATACGCGAAAAATGGAATCCTGAACTAGAAGTTCTGGGGATTTTATTAACCATGTACGACAAACGATATGGCCAAACGTACCAGGCAGAAAAAGATGTTCGTGAAACGTTTGGCGATACAGTGTTCAAAACAGTTATACCACGTAATGTTCGCGTGTCCGAAGCGCCAAGTCATGGAATCCCGGCACTGCTGTATGATTTCAAATCACCTGGGGCCCAGGCATATTTACGTGTCGCAACCGAAGTCGTTCAACGTTTGGAAAAAGGGGAATAAAAATGTCAAAGTTTGGAATGGGGCGTGGATTGGCAGATATCCAACACGAAATGGGAAATGTCCCAGATATATCTGTGTTGACCGGGGCAGGGCGTGTTGTGGTTAAACAAATTCCATTGGCGCAAATTGGCGCGAATCCGGACCAGCCACGTAAAACATTTACAGAATCAGAATTGTCCGAACTGGCCGCGTCCATAAAGGAAAAAGGGGTTTTACAACCAATTTTGTTGCGCGCTGTCACAGGACAACCATATATGTATGAAATTGTTGCCGGCGAACGGCGTTTTCGGGCCAGCAAAATGGCCGGTTTATCAGAAATACCGGCATTGGTAAAAACAATCACCCCGGAAAGCGCGATGGAAATCGCATTAATTGAAAATGTACAGCGTGAAAATCTGAACGCCATAGAAGAAGCCGCCGCATACAAAAATATTATGGAAAAGTGCAATTATGAATTGTCTGATGTTGCGCGACTGATTGGCAAATCAGAAAGTTATATACGAAACATTATGCGTCTGGACACTTTGCCAAACGATGTCAAAGATATGGTAAAATCGGGTGCGATATCCGCATCGCATGCACGTGCAATCGCGGTTGCTGAAAATCCGACAGAATTGGCCCATCGTATAATTGACAACAAAATGTCTGTATCTGATACTGAACGCGTTGTCCGTACCAGTGTGCGTAAAAAATCCAGCCGCGCATATAATGCACATACGATTGACGAACAAACGATTCGCGATATGGAAAAACAAATTTCGTCGGCATTATCTGTACATGTCCAGGTAAAGGAAAAACGTGGCGGGGCAGGGCAAATTATTTTATCGTTTGCCACCCGCACGCAAATGCACGATTTAATTAACAAATTAATCGGCAATTAAATACCGTGATTTTTTATAAAAAAGGCCGGCAAATGCCGGTCTTTTTATATAAAAATGTAAACATTAAATAACAACAAAAAAACACCGGCATTTGCCGGTGTTTTTGCGTTAAATATGAATTATTTAACTGTTGTTGTGGCATTACGATTCCATTTCCAAACTTCTTCGCCAGTGCCTTGGACCAATGGACGTTCTTTGCCGTACGAGATTGTAGAAATACGCGCGGCATCAATACCATCGTTAACCAATACTTCTTTGGCCGCGTTTGCACGACGTGCGCCCAGTGCCAAATTGTATTCTGTGGAACCACGTTCGTCGCAATTACCCGCGATTTGGATTTTAACGTCTTCGTGATTTTTCATGTACAGCGCCTGGCCCAACAGGTTATCGCGCGCTTCATCAGAAATTTCATAAGAATCAAACGCGAAATATACACGTTGATCGTTCAAATCAGCCGGTTCAACAATTGATGATCCGCCGCATGCCGCCAACAAACCAGCAACACCAGCCAACATAGCAAAGTTTTTTATTTTCATGAAAATACTCCCTTGAGTTTCTGTTGCTCGTGTTCTAGTGTATAATAAAATGTTCAGAAAATCAAGGAATTTCAAAAAATGTTGAAACACGATTTGCAAGATTTGGTAATGGCCGGGGTACGATGGGAATTGTCAGAAACACCGTTCGCAATGGAATGCGCCCCCCAGCCAAGCCATATGGGCGACAGCGAAACAGATTTGCCAAACGAACGGCGCACCCATACATCAATTGTTCCACCAATCGCACCAACCCAGTCGGTATCCTGTGACACGGCGGTTGCGATGGCGGCGCGTCCCACGGATACAGATTCACTGAACCGCATGATATCAGAATTTAACCACCCACTGCGAAACGGGGCAACAAATACGGTACTGGGGCATATTGCACCAAATCCGAACGGGGTTGTTATCATTACAGACATCCCCAGTTCAGATGATGATGCATCTGGGCATATATTATCGGGGGCGGCGGGTGAAATGCTGGATAAAATGTTGGTGGCAATTGGAATGTCGCGCGATAATGTTTCTATATTGCCGTTGGTATTCTGGCGCACGCCGGGTGGTCGTACGCCATCGCGGCACGAATTGGATTTAACACGACCATTTGTGAACCGGATGCTGGAACTGTTGAATCCCCATATAATAATTACACTGGGGGCGTTGCCGGCGTCTGAAATCGGCAATATCACATTACCACGTGGGCACGGGGTAATCACAGAACATACATCTGGGGCCAAGATAATGCCGATATACCATCCGAATTACCTGATGTTAAAACCAACGGCAAAGCGTGACGTTTGGAATGCACTGCAAACAGTGCAAAATATGTTGAAATGCGCGGATAAATAGATAATAATCACCACATACAGAACAAAGGAGTATACAATTAAAACGCCTGTAAGTCGTGATAATCGCCGTGACGTTGGTCCACGCGTGAATAATCGTATTTTTGCAAAGAATGTCCAGGTAATCAGTTCGTCTGGGACAAATCTGGGGATTATGCCCACATCTGATGCGTTACAGATGGCATATGATGATGGATTGGATTTGGTTGAAATCAGTTCTAATGGTGCGGTGCCAATCGTAAAAATAATGGATTTTGGTAAATACAAGTATGAACAAAAAAAACGCGCCGCCGAAGCACGCAAAAATCAAAAAGTTGTTGGTGTCAAAGAAGTATGGGTTAAACCATTCATAGAAGACAATGACTTGAACATAAAAATGAAGAAAGTGTTTGAATTTTTGGACGAAGGGAACAAAGTAAAAGTTGCTGTTATGACCCGTGGTTCCAAGAAAGTTCTGGCACGCGGCAAAGATGCAGTGCCGGAATTATTCGCACGTATTATGGAAATTGTTGGCGATCGCGGAACATTGGAATCCAAGTCAAAACCCGATGAACGAACAAAATCAATCTTGATTGCACCAACAAAGTGAAACATCCCGCATTTGCGGGATGTTTTTTACCCCACACACAATTGTGGTTGACAGAAATAACCAAGAAATATAGAATAAAAGCAATAAAAGTTGCGCTGAATCTAACCCACCGTTTAGATTCGGCAAAAAGTGGGAGACAAAAAATGCAGAAATCTGGGATTTTTACAAAAATAAAAACCGCCATTATAAACGGTGGTTTGTTTTCAGCAATGATGTTATTTCCATTTTGCGCCAATGCAATTTCGGTGACGCCGGTGGGGTGTTTCTGCTCGTCATTTGATACACCCGTTAACAACGGTGTCGGACCTGTCGGATCATGCGCAAAAACATCGTATGTGTGTGACAACGGGTTAAAATACACATCGTGCGACACATGTAATTCGGGTTACAGACGCGTATCACATCAAATCGGAAATTCCACTTGTGTATATTATGAATGCAGAGCAGGTTGTGGTGCCGGTAACTACTATAACAACGGGTGTTATTCTTGCCCCGCTCCCGGAACCAGCGAAGACGGCAGTGGCGGAATAACATCATGTTATATTCCCGCCAATCAATTAACCAGCAGTGACAGCACCGGCAATTGGACATGCACATCCGCCGCGTATTACCAGGAATGACGTGTTTTTACTGTTTCCACGCCCCGGTGCCAAAACGCTTGGCACCATTGGGATTACACAAGACACAAAATAGAATATCTATCAAAATATTACGCAGCGAATGCAAATTATAAAAAAGTTTGCATCCGCATAAATATTATTTATAATCACACAGTGCGAAGGATAAATTGTTCTTTCTTGCATTTTCAGCCCAGAATGCAAAAACGAATGATTTTTCTTCGCAGTTATAAAGTACACATAAATAAAACTATGGAGAAAAATATGTTATTTGGTTTATTTAATAAAGATGAAAAATCGCATCTGAATAATCCTGTGGCGGTTGAAATTCCGTACGGTGATGAAACGTTGCGTCTGGAAACAGGGCGTATGGCCAAACAGGCAAATGGCGCCGTATTGGCCACAATGGGCGGAACAATGGTTCTGGCCACTGTATGCGCAGAAAAATCAGCCGTAGAAGGGCAAGACTTTTTCCCGTTAACCGTTGATTACCAAGAAAAATTTGCATCGGCTGGGCGTATCCCAGGATCGCGTGACAGACGTGAAGGCAAGGCATCAACCGCCGAAACATTAACCGCGCGCTTGATTGACCGCCCAATTCGTCCGCTGTTCCCGGAAACATTCAAAAACAAGGTTCAAATAATTGCCCAGGTGTTTTCGTACGATAAAAAGAATCAACCAGATATCTTGGCAATGATTGCGTCATCGGCGGCGTTGGCATTATCTGGTGTTCCGTTCGCTGGCCCGATTGGTGCCGCACGCGTCGGATATGCGGATGGCAAATATATTCTGAATCCGTCCAAAAAAGTGACCGAAGATTCAGAAATGGATTTGGTTGTCGCCGCCACAAAAGATGGTGTTTTAATGGTTGAATCGGAAATTGGCGAACTGGACGAAGCGACCGTTCTGGGTGCAGTAAAATTCGGATTTGATGCACAACAAGACGTTATCCGCGCAATTAATGAATTAACTGAAAAAGCCGGTAAAGAACGCTGGGAAACACCGGCATTGTCAGATGAATATATCGCAATGCAACAAGACTTTGAATCTTTTGCTGGCGAAATTGAATCTGCATTGCAAATCAAAGAAAAACTGTTGCGGTTGGAAACATTGGGCAATATTCATGTGGCGGCCAAGGCGCGTATTCCTGAATTATTCCCAGAAACAACAACGGCGACATCAACACTGGAATCATGGGCCGATGAAATTGTTGAAAATCTGACGGCACGTATTATGCGTGGCAATATTTTGGCCGGCAAGCCACGTATTGACGGACGTGATAACAAAACCGTTCGCCCGATTGAAATTGAATTGGGTGTATTACCGCGTGCACACGGTTCTGCGTTGTTTACCCGCGGCGAAACCCAGGCATTGGTATCATTGACATTGGGCAGTGGCCAAGATGCGTTGCCAATTGAAAGTCTGGATGGCGAAGAAGAACGCGACTTTATCCTGAACTATAATTTCCCGGGATATTCTGTTGGCGAATGCAAGGGATTAAAGGCCCCAGGTCGTCGTGAAATCGGACATGGTAACTTGGCATGGCGTGCATTGCATCCAATGGTGCCATCACGCAGTGAATTTGACTATGTAATTCGCGTCGTGTCTGATATTTTGGAATCAAATGGTTCGTCATCAATGGCAACAACATGTGGCGCAACATTGGCCATGATGGATGGTGGTGTACCACTGACCCGGCCGGTTGCCGGTATTGCCATGGGATTAATCAAAGAAGGTGACGATTATGCCATCTTGACAGATATCTTGGGTGACGAAGATCACTTGGGCGATATGGACTTTAAGGTTACCGGTACGTCCCAGGGGGTCACCGCGTTACAGATGGATATCAAAATTACATCTATCACATTTGAAATCATGGAAAAGGCGTTGGCCCAGGCAAAAGACGGTCGTATGCATATCTTGGGCAAAATTGAAAAAGCGATCAAGGCCCCGCGCAAGCATGTGTCTGAATACGCACCACAAATGTATACGATGAAAATCAATCCAGACAAGGTTCGTGATGTCATCGGCAAGGGTGGTTCTGTTATCCAAGCGTTGACACGCGAAACAAATACTCAAATTGATTTGGCCGATGATGGCACGGTTAAAATCATGGCTACATCCAAAGATGACGCCGATGCCGCAATGGCACGTATCAAAGATATCGTTGCCGAACCAGAAGTTGGCGTAATATATCCGGGTGTTGTGTCGGGCATCAAAGATTTTGGGTTGTTTGTCAAAATCTTGAACGGTTTTGAATCTATGGTTCATATTTCTGAAATCACAGGTGACAGAATCGCAAAAATAGAAGACACAAAAATCAAAGAAGGCGATAAAGTATTTGTAAAATATCTGGGCGCAGACAAGCGTGGTAAAACACGTATGTCAATGGTCGGCATTGACCAAAAAACTGGCGCAGAAATTAAAAAATAATCGCCAAATCATGAAAATAACTGCGTCCATGGGCTGGGCGCAGTTATTACAAAAATACAGGAATCTTAGGCATGGATATGGAATCATTAATGGCCCAGGCCAGTGCGTTGCAAGACAAAGTGGCCACCGCACAAAATAAATTGGCCGCAATGCATGTCAAAGGCATTGCCGATGGTGGTGCGTGTGTTATTGATATGACTGGGAAATACGATCTGGTGAACATTGTATTGCGTGACGATGTCTTGTCCCGCGGGGCCGATGCCGTGGCACAAATTGTCGCGGCGGCATATAACGACGCCAAGGCCAAGGCAGATGCATTAATTGACCAGGTTATGGGCGAAGCAACCGCCGGGATACCGTTGCCAGAATAAAAAAAACTGGACAATGTAAAAAAAACAGGGTATAGTTTGTCCGCTGTTTTGGATGTTTAGCTCAGTTGATTAGAGCATCTCGTTTACACCGAGAGGGTCGGGGGTTTGAGTCCCTCAACATCCACCACAAAATGCAATCGCCCAACGGGCGATTTTATTTTATGCATGGGGATGTGGAACGCCACCCGTCGGGGTGTTTGACAATGAGTCAGCGAATGTTTTAATAAAACGCGGGTGCGGTACGCGCAAGCGTACGCGAACGAATGCCCCACAGCCGGCGCATCAACGCCGTACGAGAGGGTCCCAGGCATCCGCCACAAAATTTCGTTGGCGAATGCGGCGAATATAAGAAAATTTGGTGCCACACAAAGCCTTGCGCAAAGTGCGTTTTTTAATTTACCGCAGTTTCCATACGCCCGCGCACATTCGTTCCTGTCATAATATTAAAAACTGTACCGCACACCCAACAGAACTTCGTGGGATGATAACACACTGTGGATGTGATTCTCGTTTGGTGTCGTTTCCCCATCATAATCATTTTTAGAATCTGCAAGATTGCTATAACGATAACCAATATCCAACGTCCAGTTTTTCAACAATTTATAAGCAATTCCGACCTGTAAATTGTAAATAAAACTATTTGTGCCATAAGTACTGTTGTATCCGAATGAACCAAGTGATGAATAATCATATTCAGTCTTGTTCCGGGCAAGTCCAATACCAATACCAACAAACGGGATTATTTTATCAGTGGCATAATAATCATAGTAATAATTAGTTTGTATTGTATGGGTACTGACTTTTTGATATTCGGACAAATATACAGTTGAACCGAATCCGTATTCAATTTCCGCGCGAATTGCACCGTGGACGGATTCAATTGGAAAACCGAGGCCAACAAATACCTTGTTGCGTATGCCGTTGTCGCTTTCTGATGTTGTTTCGTCACACCATTCATACGATGGGGTTGGTAACAGTGGTGCGTCTAAATCCAACCGCCACCCAGCGGCAGATACGATTTGTTGTGTATATGTATACGAAATCTTGTCCCCGACATAAAAATCCATTGCATTGGCCGCCGATGTTGCCGCGACAACACAAAGCGTGGTTATAGTTTTTTTCATTCTGCCCCCGCTATTTCTTTGATCATCTCTGGATGTTCTTGCGCAAACTGTGCACGACGTTTATCTGCTTCTATAAACTGCACCGCATTTGCAACAAGACTTTTTACCGAGTCCTTAATTTGTGCTATTTCTTGCTCGCGTTCTGCTTGCGTTTTTTTGACTTCGCAGGCAACTCTGTCAGGCACTTTTATAAATGCAAAGTTTATAAATTTTATACGCTGTTTATATTCTGAAAAATTATCAAGATAATGTTGGATTAATGGATAATCATAAAAATAATGGTTTTCACTGTGATAATGCCGTTCAATGGCTCGGACTGCGGTCAACCAGTTATTTAATGAATCCACTGGATGTGGATGGGTTGCTATTTCTTTCAATGCGTCCAACAAGTTGCCCTCGTACCATTTAGCGCGTTCTGCATATTTCTTTTTATCCTGTTCGGCGATTGACGCCATAACAAGGTAACCAATAACTGCACCCACAAGTAAAGCCACAAATATAAAAACGAACATCAAATACCCTTTTTATTTCGCAAAGAAAAACCACCATAGGAATGGTGGTTGGAGTTTCTAACAATCATTACAAATTGCGTGCTTATTCAATATATTCGCACACTCCAACCATAAAGGTTGGAGATTGTTTCGCCATCTCGGGCGTGTAATGACTGGGTTAGAAGCCCAACACAGGTGTTACCTACGCACGCCTATGTTAAAACATAGAATGAAAAAATACCAGTATAAATTGGGGGCGGGGCACGTCCCAAAAGGGAACAGGTCAAACAGGCCGGTATTTCAAATGTTTCAGCATCTGGTATGCGGAAATTACATCATATATGTATATTTTTTGCTTTTATTTATTAATTTTATCATTTATGATTACCGTTGAATTCACAGGGATGTGAGTTCGGGTCGTTCAAAACCCATAACACGCGGTGCGAATTGCATCGTAATCCGTATATCAGATGCATTCGCATCATTTTTGCCCGATATATAGTCGGGCGTCTGGTGTTATATAACAAGATTTTTCTGAAAGCACCGGGATCATTCGTGTTATGATTTTGAAAACGCCCGACCGCCGTTTCCTGTGGCGGTTTTATTATTGAACATTGGGGCAAAAAAAATGAAAATATCTGTGATTATCCCGGCATACAATTGTGCAAAATATATTGGCCAGACATTGGACTGTGTGCGTTTACAATCTTTTCCACAACGTGATCTGGAAGCGATTGTTTATATAGATGGCAGCCGCGACAACACATCTGATGTTGTACATTCGTACGCAAAAAAACATCCTGATTTTAACTTAAAAATAATTGATTCAGATGAAAATCACGGCGTTTCATATGCACGAAATCGCGCAATTGCCATGGCGCGTGGTGAATATATGCACTTTATGGACAGTGATGACATTATAAATACAGATTTTTACAAAAATTTATATGACGCCGCACATCGTACAAATTCAGATGTCGCCGTGTCAGAAATGGTGTTTGAATATTGGCATGAACAAGATATATTGTTTAATACAGAAACGATTGTATCTGTGCCACAAGACAAAATAAATATAACATGTGTTGATACACATGGATATCCATGGCGATATCTTATCCGCCGCCGTTTTTGGACCCAGCACAAATATTGTTTCCCAGAAAACATGCGATATTGCGAAGATATGTTGGTTATGACAACAATGGTCACAGAATCTGAACATATTGTTGTTGTTCCGGGTGCACGATACATGTATATGGCACGCCCAAATTCACTGGTGCTGTCGCCAGAATTAAAATCACCCCGCGATATTGCACATGATGCGGCCGTTGCTGATGTTGAAATGTTCTTGCAAAAAAACGAATTACAACCAACGTATGACAAATGCATGGCGAACACAGAATATAAATATTACCGCCTGTTTAATTTAATTCCATTGATTGTATCTGTGACGCCACAAAATAAATCATACACAAAATTCTATTTGTTTGGGTTGTTTTCAATATTGAAAATACGCCGCAAATTAAAAACGTCGGACTGAAACATATCGCACACCATTGTTACAAAAAAACAGGGCAAATGCCCTGTTTTTTTATTCATAGCGTAAACTGTCAATCGGGTTTAACTTTGCCGCCTTCATCGCGGGCATAACCCCAGACGCCAATCCAACAACAACCGCAACAGTAACAGATACAACAACCGGCCATGCACTGAATGGAACGTCATAATCCATCAAGAAACGGCCAACGCCCTGGGACAGCCCAACACCGAATATTAACCCAATCATAGAACCAATAAACGATATCAAAATTGCTTCGGACAAAAATTGGATAATAATATGCCGTTCACGCGCACCAATGGCCTTGCGTATGCCGATTTCACGTGTGCGTTCGGCGACGGATACCAGCATCATGTTCATAATACCAATTGACCCAACCAACAACGATACCGCAGCAATTGCAACCAACAACATTGTCATATACCCGGTAACGGTGTCCATGGCCTCCATAACCTGTTTCATATCCATGATTTGGAAATCGTCGGCATCGTTATCACCCAATTTATGCCGATCGCGTAACAGGGCGGTTATTTGCTCAATTGCCAATGCGTTATCAGCGTTTTCGTTTAATTTTAATGTTATCATACTGACAGAATTTGGGAACCGGCTGCCTTGCAGACGCTTTTTCAGCGTAGTAATCGGAATAATTACCATGTCATCTTGGCTGCCCATTGCTGAATCACCGCGTTCCTTGGTAACGCCAATAATTGTAAACGCCATATTTTGTACACGTATGACTTCACCAACTGGGTTTTCAGGCATATGCAATTCTTCGGCCGTCTGGGGACCAATCACCGCATACGTTGAACCGTTGCGCACCGCAGATTGATTAAAAAATGTACCATATTTCATTTCCAGATTTTGAACCTGTTCATATCCAGGATACACACCCACCATTGACGATGCCCAGTTTTGATTACCGTATATGATTTGGGCCGCACTGTTTTGCACCGGACTGAACGCTGCAACATCTGGTAATTGACCGATAAATTCAGCATCTTGGATTGTTAATGTTTGCCGATTTCCTGTGCGCACACCGGCACTCTGCGCCGCACCGGCACGTATCATAATCGTATTTGTCCCCAGGGATGAAAACTGGTCACTGATTTGCTTTGATACAGTCTGGCCCACGGCAACCATTATAACCACCGCCATAACACCGATAATAATCCCCAGAACGGTCAAGAACGAACGAATCTTGTTCCCACTGATTGATAACCAAGATTCTTTCATAATATCATTAAAGGTCATTTTGTAATCCTGTTTGTGTTATTGTTGTAATTCACGTTCATCGCGCGGCACACGCCCATCGTACGTTATCCGACCATCATAAATATGAATCAAACGATTTGAATATTGGGCGATTTCAAATTCGTGTGTAATCATTACAATCGTTATGCCCATTTCTTGATTTAATTTCTTAAAGAAACTTAAAATATCATTTCCCATTTTACTGTCCAGCGCGCCGGTTGGTTCGTCGGCCAGTATTAATTTTGGGTCGCCCGCCAATGCACGGGCAATGGCAACGCGCTGTTTCATACCGCCCGACAATTGTGTTGGTAAATACGATTCAAAATTTTCCAATCCAACACGACGCAGCATTTCACGCGCGCGCGATATACGTTCATCCATCGGCAATCCACGGTACATTAACGGTAACATAACATTATCCAAAACACTGCGCTTGGACAGCAAATTAAATTGCTGGAACACAAATCCAATATATTCGTTGCGCACCAAGGCCAATTCATCCGATGACAAATGCGTTACATCTTTGCCGTATAATTCATATGTGCCACTGGTTGGTGTGTCCAGTGCGCCGATAATATTCATACATGTGGATTTACCACTGCCCGATGGGCCCATGATTGATACAAATTCACCCTGGTTGACATCAAATGTTATATCAAACAAAACCTGTTGTTCGCCGCCCATTTCAACGGGAAAACTTTTACAGATTTTTTTCATAGAAATGATTTTTACATCATCTGATTTAGTGGATTTTTTCGTCATTCTACATTCTCTTGCTGTCCGGCGGATTATATCATCTTTTTCATAAAATTGCAAAAAATTACGCCCAAGAATCGCATGGTCCGCATCGTGCCAGCCGGCTGTTTCTTGGTTACAAGTATAAAAACGATGTAAAAAAAACACCGGCATTTACCGGTGTTTTTGTGGATTACATTGGTGGCCCCATCCGCGCCGATCCGGACGACGCCAATCCATATCGTCCAAATATAACCCGGTCACCATCTTGGATATCATCAGAAATGATTTCTGTTTCTGTGGCTGTGACCAGTCCTTTTTCATACGGCACCAATATAACTGTTTGATTACCATCAACATTACGCTGTATCGCCAAATGATCAGATGGCGTCGCGTCACCCGCATCTGGGACAATACCGTCAAAATTACGCAATATCAGCGCGGAATTTTGCACTTTCCATACATCTGTTTTTTCTGAAATTAAAATCGTCACAAATGCTGTCATACCGGGTTTCAAGCGTAAATCGGAATTATCAACATCAATAACCACAGTATACACAACAACATTTGATGTGACTGTTGGTGATAAACGAACCTGGCGAACAAATCCTTCAAATGTTTGTGTTGGATATGCATCAACCGTGAATGTTACGGGCAAGCCTTCGGTAATCATACCAATATCCGCTTCGGATACAGCGGTTTCAATCTGCATTTTTGATAAATCTTCGGCAATTTCAAACAAATCAGGCGTTTGGAATGATGCGGCAACTGTCTGGCCGACATCAACCTGGCGCGATATAACCGTGCCATCAACCGGTGATGTAATCGTGGCATAGCCCAGATTTGTGACCGCACGATCATATTGAGATTGCATGCGATTAACCGATTGTTCGGCCTGTTCATACGTTGTCAACGATTGTTCCAGTTCCGCGCGCGCAATAAAACCATCTTCATACAGACTTTTATTACGTTCGTATTCGCTTTTTGCGTAATTACGCTGGGATTCTGCACTGACCAAAGATGCTTTCGCTTCATCAACCGACGCCTGTAACACCGATGGTTCAATTTCCAACAGAACATCGCCTTTTTTAACCTTGGAATTATAATCAACATAAATTGCTTCTATGGTGCCACT
The DNA here is from genome assembly GCA_944392535.1 of uncultured Alphaproteobacteria bacterium. Lineage (GTDB taxonomy): Bacteria > Pseudomonadota > Alphaproteobacteria > Rs-D84 > Rs-D84 > Enterousia. The sequence goes on from CALXWY010000001.1 coordinate 79,831, forward strand.
GACCTGGGAACCGACTTTAATTGTATTTAATGGTTGAATTTCACCTGTGGCGGTTACAACCTGGCGCAAATCACCGCGATAAATGGCCGCTGTGGCAAAGCCCGTCCCCTGGGCATCAGAACCACGTCCGACAAAATACACTGTTGCAACCACAACCAATATAAACAGTATAATCCACCATTTACGGCGTTTAACCCACGCCCAAAAACCACGTTTCTTTGTGTCGTTATTCATTGACGATACCCTCCTCAATCAAACCGTCTTTGATATCACCGATGGCCAAAGCCAGTGCGGCGCGTTTTGTGAACAAATCATATTTAGCGGCATTATTTTGCTTGTGCGCATCCGCCAAATCTGCCAAAGCCTGTTGCCAATCCAACATTGTGGCCTTGCCAACCTTGTACATGCCGGCGGTAACGTTTTCCGTTTCCTGGGCCGACGCAAGTAATGTTTCTGTTTGTTTTAATACAGTCTGGGCCGTTTTATAGTTTTGATATGCACTGAACACATCCAGCATCGCATTATCCGTCGTTTGGCGTTCTTGTTCAATTGCGCGTTCATAATTTGCCTGGGCGGCGCGACTGTTGTAAAAATTTGAAAATCCGGTAAATATCGGCATAGATGCACGAATACCGATACTGCCACTCCATTCATCTTGGCCGGCATTGTAAACATCGGATGGGATGTTGTTCCACGACAAACTGCCACTGGCAGAAATCGTCGGCAGATTCGCCAGAAATGTGCTGTTTCTGCGGTGCCATGCAGCGTCTTTGTTTGCAGATGCACGCAACAGGTCAGGGCGTTTTTCCCGCGCAATTTCAATTAACTCATCAATACTTTGATTTTCTGTTTCGGAACCAAATTCCGCCGGCATATCCGCGATTTTGATTTCTTGATCAGCAGGAAATGCCAGTTTTGCCAACAATGTACCCTTGGCAATTTCGCGATTATTCTTTGCGCGTTCCAGTTCCAGTTCACTGCTGGCCAATGTGACGTCGGCCTTTAATACATCGGCCTTGGCCACAGCACCAGCATTAAACTTTTTATCGGCCGTATCCTTGGCCGTTTTGGACACCTGTTGTACGGCACGCGCCGTCATAACGTCTGCATCGGCGTTCAACAGGGCATAATATGCGCCAATGACACTGTATACGTAATTTTGCACCGATTCGCTGTAATCAAAACCAGTCGCACGCCACGTGGCAATTAATTGATTCACATCGGACAAACGCTTGCCAAAATCAAATATCAAATATGATGCCGAAATTGACGCCCCATATGACCATGTATCAAATTCACGATTTCTGTACGGCAAACTGGCAGATGCAGATGCACTGACCGATGGCAAATATTGTGAATATCCGGCATTTTTATTGAAACGCGCCGATTCCAGTGACAGATACGCCGCCGCCGTTTCTGGATTACGACATAATCCCAATTCAATGACCTGTTGCAGGGTCAATTCACCGTCCGGCACCGTTGTCATCGTACGACAGTTTTCATCCGCGGCAAATGCCCCAAATGGCAGCATAGTTGCCAGAATAACAAATATTTTCTTCATGAATTAAACTCTCTCGCGTTAATTATATCACACATATTACAATTTTTATGTTGAATTACAAATTTTTTTTGCTTAGTATGTTTGCACATAATCGTTGGCCTGGTGGCAGAGTGGTTATGCAGAGGACTGCAAATCCTTGTATGCCGGTTCGATTCCGACCCAGGCCTCCAAATATTTAAGCCGGCGTTTTGCCGGTGTTTTTTTTGTATTAAAAATGCCGGCATTTGCCGGCATTTTTACCGCATTAATACATTGTTTGTAAAATATGTTTATTTTTATCCAGGCTGGATAACATTTTTCCCGAACCACATGCAACACACGCCAATGGATTATCAACCAAAAACGCCGGTAATCCTGTTGCCGCGCGAATCGCGGAATCCAACCCACGCAACAAAGAACCACCACCCGTCATCGCAATCCCCAAATCTGCAATATCTGCGGATAATTCTGGCGGTGTTAATTCCAGTGCCTGGCGCACAGTATTTACAATTTTCGTAACCGTCTGGGCCAGTGCAGATGCAACCTGGGATTCTGTGATAACTGTTTCACGCGGGGTGCCCGACAGCAAATCGCGCCCCTTTATCTTCATGGTTAATTCATTTGCCTTGTCTTTTGGAGAAATGGCGGTACCAATGCGTTTTTTAATATCTTCGGCTGTATTTTCACCAATCAGCAAATTTTTGTTTTTACGCACAAAATCAATTATATCTAAATCCATCTGGTCACCTGCGGTGCGCACGGCGTTTGAATACACAATTCCGCCCAGTGACATGACCGCAACCTCGGTCGTGCCGCCACCAATATCCAGCACCATTGAACCAACCGGCTTTTCCACTGGTAATCCCGCACCAATTGCAGCAGCCGTAGATTCTTCAACGATATACACCTTGCGCGCACCGGCGGCATCGGCCGCTTCTTGGATTGCGCGGCGTTCCACCTGGGTTGCGCATGACGGAACGCATATAATTATTAATGGCGCCGCCAGTGGATTTCTGTGATGAACTTTGCGAATAAAATATTTAATCATTTCTTCGGCAACTTCAAAATCAGCAATCACACCATCGCGCAATGGACGAACCGCCGAAATTGTACCCGGTGTACGGCCGAACATCTGTTTTGCTTCGGTTCCAACGGCCAATATTTCCTTGCGCCCCATCAGGCGGTTTTCAGCAACCGCAACAACAGACGGTTCGTTCAACACAATCCCGCGCCCCTTGACATAAATCAGCGTGTTTGCAGTGCCCAAATCAATCGCCATGTCGGCAGAAAAGAATTTCATCAGCCAATTGTACATGTTCGCCCCCAATAATATTGTGATTTTTTTTTGCACTATAAAGCCTGGGGAATAAAAAATCAAGCCGGCAATGCTTTTTTATTTGCATATATTTTTATTTTGATAATATATACGGCATGAGAAATACGATAAAAAAGCATATTGACTTTGCAATATCTGACCAAGACGTGAATGCACGCAGTGCATTTTTCTTTGTCCGTGCACGCACAGCCAAATTCCCAGATAATCCACGATATGGCCTGGTTGTGACAAAACGTACATTCAAATTGGCCGTTCACAGAAATCGCGCCAAGCGTTTATTACGCGACTGGATTATGTTTAATGAAAAGCATATGTGCCGTGATATGGATTATGTATTTATCGCACGTCATCCTATTTTAGATGCATCGCGCGACGATGGACGTGCGGCGATGCGTCGGGCATTGCACTATATAAAAAAAACACATGCAACACAAAAATAAAAGCATCGCTGTACGTGCCGCAATCGCAATGGTTAAAATGTATCAATCATGCATTTCACCGTTTTTTGGCGGGCGTGCCGCATGTCGTTTTATCCCGTCATGCAGTGAATATACCCGCCAGGCAATTGAAAAATATGGTCTGGTTCGCGGCACAATAATGGGAATCCGCCGAATATTGCGCTGTCGGCCGGGTGGGGGATTTGGTTATGACCCCGTCCCTTGACATCGTGCCTGATTGTGGTAAAATTCCAGTCACATTGATTAGTTTATATAAAAGGATACAAAATGTCATTTCGTGCAACCGTTGAATCTATGTCAAAAATTATGGATGAAATGGGGATTACAGAACTGGATCTGGAACGCCAATTCTTGTTCGGCGTATATCGTAAACATATTCATTTATCAAAACAACAAGGATCGGCCACGGTCGCAATGCCGAATTTTCCGGTGGCGTCTGAATCAAAAAACACAAACAGTGAACCCGCCGGTGATGATGAAAAAATCAGCGGGTATGCGTTAAAGTCACCAATGGTCGGGGTTGCATATTTGGCCCCAGAACCGGGCGCAAAACCATTTACATCGGTCGGTGCACAAATCAAGGCCGGTGACACTGTCGCATTGATAGAGGCAATGAAAACATTTAACCCAATCAAATCTGATAAAGATGGCGTGGTCAAAGAAATTTTGGTATCTGATGGCCAGGCCGTTGAATTTGACCAACCAATAATTGTTATTGAATAGTTTATAAAATGTCACAAATTAAAAAAGTCTTGATTGCAAATCGTGGTGAAATTGCACTGCGGATAATTCGTGCATGTCGCGATATGGGAATACGTACTGTCGCGGTGTATTCAACCGTTGATAAAAACGCAATGCATGTTCAACTGGCCGATGAATCTGTGTGTATTGGTCCCGGCCCGTCCAAGGATTCTTATCTGAACGAATCTGCGATATTAACGGCGGCATTGTTGACCAACGCTGATGCAATTCATCCAGGATACGGATTTTTATCAGAACGTGCGGATTTTGCCCAAAAGGTTGAACAGCATGGATTGATTTGGATTGGCCCATCGGCGGCAATGATTGAACAAATGGGCGACAAGGTTAATGCCAAGCAAACTGCAATCAAATGTGGGTTGCCGGTGGTACCGGGTTCTGACGGCGCGGTTGAAACATTGGAAGATGCACTTTCATGGGCGGAAAAAATTGGATATCCTGTGATGTTAAAGGCCGCGGCCGGTGGCGGTGGGCGTGGAATACGTCCCGTAATGTCCCCAGACGATATGGCCGAAGCGTTCCAGATGACCAAGAACGAAGCGAAATCGGGTTTTGGTGATGATACGCTGTATATGGAAAAATTACTGATGCATCCGCGCCATATTGAATTCCAGGTTCTGGGGGACAAACATGGAAACGTTGTAATTTTTGGTGAACGCGATTGTTCGTTACAGCGGAAAAATCAAAAGGTTATGGAAGAATGTCCGGCGGCAATTTTAACCCAAAAACAACGCGACGATATGATAGAAATCTGTAAAAACGCCGCAAAAAAAATGGGGTATGTGAATGCCGGTACGTTTGAATTCATGTTTGAAGAAGGCAAGTTCTATTTCTTGGAAATGAACACCCGGCTGCAAGTTGAACATCCGGTAACAGAAATGGTATATGGTGTTGATTTGGTACGCGAACAAATCCGTATCGCCGCCGGCGAAAAGTTGGGATATACCCAATCAAACGTCGTGCCACACGGTCATGCAATTGAATTTCGTATTAATGCCGAAGACCCAGAAACGTTTATTCCAAATCCTGGGAAAATCACATTGTATGCACCGTCTGGTGGATTGGGGGTACGCGTAGACAGCGCGGTATATACTGGATACACAATTCCGCCAACATACGATTCTATGATTGCCAAATTAATTGTTCATGCCCCCAGTCGTGCGGCATGCATCATGCGCGCCGGACGTGCACTGGATGAATTTGTCATAGAAGGTGTCAAAACAACAATTCCGTTACAGCAAAAACTGTTAAAGAATCGTGATGTTAAAACACTGAATTTTGACAATCATTGGTTGGAATCTTATTTGAAATCTGAAACAGAAAACAAAACGGTAAAGCAAAAAAAGACAAAAAAACACACAGATAAAGATTCCGATGAACAGTAAAAAAAATACCGGCATTTACCGGTATTTTTTTTACTTATTTTTATTCTTTCTGAATTCATCCAGTGAAATAACACGGCCGGCATCGGTGGCGGTATTTTTTTCTTCCAGTGGCAGTTCCATGTCATTGTCGGCCAAATTTGTCGCGCCATTGGGATGAAATGACAACATAAAATCAACCGATGGATCTTTGAATTCAACCAGCGCAGAAAACGGCACACGAATAAAAAATGGCCGCCCATCAAATGTCAGTTGTACCCCAAATTCTTTATCTGATACGTGTAAATTATTATATGAATATTGCAATACAATTGTCATGATATCGGGGTATCGTATACGCAAAAAATCCGGCAATACAACCCCCGGGGCCCGCGTTTTGAACGTGATGTAAAAATGCGTACCATCACCCAAACCATTAAACTGGGCATGTATCAGGGCATCTTTTACAACAGATTTTAGTGCGTTATCCAGTAATGTTTGATAGTCAATCTTGCTCATATTTCACTTCCTGGGAACCAGTATATTATTTATTTCACCATCCTTGCAAGCAACAAATACAGAATTCGGAACATCGGAAAAAACATCTGGATCCAAACCTGTGGCCCAAACTTGGGCGTTGGATTCGCCCAAATCATTAAACAATCGCGTACGCGCCCCAGAATCCAAGTGCGCTGCGGCTTCGTCCAATAATATCAGTGGTGTATGTTGTGTCTTGGCTTTAATTAATTTGGCATGCGCCAAAATCAAATTTAATAACACTGTTTTTTGTTGTCCCGTACTGGTTAATGCGGCCGGTAATTTCAGCACATGATTAAACACACCAAAATCAGACTTGTTTGGCCCATCTATCACCATTTTATCACCAATTAGTTCACGATTTTGGACCAGGTATTCCATATATTTTCTTTCCACCGATGCACTGGGCATGCCATCTATTAACATCTGTTCCAGCATGCCAGACACACTGACCGCGCAATCAGATAAAAAATAATTTAATTCGCCGGCATATTGTATGCGCGCCGATGCGACAGATACCGCGATACCGGCAATTTGTGCATCCAGCGCATCCAACCACTTTTTATCGCGACTGTTTTTCAACGCAAATGCACGTTCCGACATCAGTTTTGACAAACGTGCCCCACGTCCAGAATGCGCACCATCAAACCCAGATGCCAAACGATCAAAAAACGCGCGCCGTTCAGACGCCGCATCAACAAACAATCTGTCTTCACGCGGGGTTACCCACACCATACGCAAACGTGCGCCCAGATCTGTTAATGTTGCCACGTCGCCATCAATACGCGCCCGCCGATTTGTATCCCCCGGCGAAAAGCACACAGATATTTCTGTATCATCATCCAGTACAGCATGAACAGAAAAACCGCCGTCACCATCAAAACGCGCGATATCGGTCATTGTTGCGCCGCGCATGCCACGGTCCCCAGACAGCATGGATACCGCTTCCAGTACTGCTGTTTTCCCCGCGCCATTGGGACCGGTGATAATCACATTGCGACGTCCATGTGTGTTTATGCGACACATTTTATGATTACGAAAATTTGATAATGAAATCGTTTCTATCATGCAACGATAATAACAAAACAAAAATAAAAATGCATAAATAAATTAATATTGCAATCTGAATTTGCTTTGATATAATCGGAAACAGTCCTGGGTGGTTAGCTCAGTTGGTTAGAGCGTTACGTTGACATCGTAAAGGTCGTTGGTTCGAGTCCAATACCACCCACCATTTGAATAATATGCAATATGTGATACATGTTGGAATTATAGTGATGCGAATGTATAATTAATCTTGATAAAAAATTCTGACGGGATTCTTGGGCGCCCCGTTGGGCGCCCATATATTTTGATAAAAAGGCATAAAGACATGACGACCGATAACAAAAAACAAAAATATTTAATTACATCTGCATTGCCGTATGTTAACGGTGAATTACACTTGGGGCACTTGGTGGGGTGTTGGTTGCCATCGGACGTATATGCACGTTTTTGTCGCGCACGCGGGCGTGATGTGCTGTATATCTGTGGCGCCGACGAACATGGCACGCCCGCAATGGTTGGCGCAATGAAAGAAAATATGCCTGTGTCGGAATATACAGACAAATATTATGAAAAGCAATTACGCGCAGTTAATGATTTTGAATTGTCGTTTGATTTATATGGGCGAACGCACACAAAATTGCAAGAAAAATTAGTTCAAGATTTATTTACACGATTGGACACATTGGGATTAATTGAAGAACGTGAAACACTGCAACCTTTTTCTGTTGACGACAATATGTTCTTGGCCGACCGGCAATTGGTTGGAACGTGTCCAAATTGTGGTTATGAACATGCACGTGGTGACCAATGCGATAATTGCAGTGCAACATACGATGCATCTGAATTAATAAATCCGCACAGCACAATATCTGGCAGCACAAACATAGAAATGCGTCCAACAAAAAATCTGTTTTTCTTGGCGTCACGCGCCCAAGAAATTTGGAAAAAATGGTTAACAGAAAATTCAACAGGTTGGTCAAAAACAGCAATAAATATTGCCCAAGGATGGGCCAAGGCTGGATTGCAAGATTATTCTATTACACGTGATTTGTCATGGGGAATTCCAGTTAACAAGCCTGGATATGAAAACAAGGTGTTTTATGTATGGTTTGATGCGCCATGGGGATATGTTTCTATTTCCCAGGCCGCAACCGATAATTGGGCATCATGGTGGAAAAATGATGATACACACTATGCACAATTTATGGGCAAAGATAATGTTAAATTCCATGCTGTTTTATTCCCGCAACAGCAATTGGCATTAAACGACAATTGGAAAACTGTTAACCAATTAAAGGCCATGAATTTCTTGAATTTTGAAGGGGGAAAATTTTCAAAATCTGAAAAACGTGGTGTGTTTTTAACCGATGCATTGTCTGTCGCACCGGCCGATGCGTGGCGTTATGCACTGATGGCATCCGCCCCAGAAACAGATGATACAGATTTTACATTTGTTCGCTTTGCCGATATCGTGAACAAAGATCTGAATGGTATGTTGGGAAATTTTGTATCACGCGTGTGTAAACTGACACAAAAAAACTTTGGTAATACTGTGCCAAACGCCGGCGAACACGATACAGCATTATGCGCACAAATAAATGAAAAATTACGCGAATTAACAGATGCGTTGGATGCATGTGAATTCCGCGCCGCCATCGTTGCACTGCGTTCATTATATGCGATTGGCAATGAATATATGACCGCGCAAGAACCATGGACATTGGTCAAAAATGGTGATACAGGCGCAGCAGGCGCGGTATTAAATCAATGCTTTCAATTAATTGACCTGTATGCGCGCATATCTGCGCCATTTATACCAGATGCCGCCAATAAAATACGGGGCGTGTTCCCAGATTCTGATCTGGATTTATCATGGCCGGACGAATATGCGCCACGTGTGGCAGATGGTGCAAAATTTGTTGTACCAGATAATCTGTTTTCGCGCATTGATGACGAAACTGTTGAAAAATTAACGGCGCAATATGCACCAAAATCTGATAATGCGCCCAAACCAATTGTCGCAAAAATCGTTGCTGTTCGGCCACATCCAACGCGTAACAATCTGCATATCTTGGCCGTGGATGATGGTACAAATCACGAATTACAAATCGTGTGCGGCGCACCAAATGTTCGCGTCGGAATGATTGGTGTTTTGGCGCCTGTGGGGGCAAAATTACCTGGAATGAAAAAGCCAATTACCCAAAGAACCGTTGCAAACACAGAATCTTTTGGCATGATGTGCAGCGCGGCAGAAATCGGCATCGGCGATGATGCGGATAATATCATTGAACTAAACGATGACGCAAAACCCGGTGATATATTCAAAGGATAAAATATGGACAATAAAATTAAATTCACTGCATATTGTCTGGGCGACCCAATTGGGCGCAATGTTAACGTACAAACACTGGAAGAATTTGCGCGCGTGTTGCAATGCGCTGAATTTGATACTGTATATAAAATTTCTGTATCTATCCAAGAAAATGTTGCCCCGGGTGCTGGGGTGACCGAAAAAAATACCGTTATGTCATATTATATTGCCGATGAAATTAAAACAGTATCTGGTGTGGGGGCTGATTTTGAAAAAAGATTTGGTCATATTTTCCCGACCCCGCCCCAGGGAAACAAACACGCAATTATTACCGGATATCGTCCACATACTGTTATCGGACTGCGAATCAGTGAAAACACTGTCCCCCGGACAAATCTTGGCTATGACATTGTAATACACGAATTAAACAAACAATACGACAAGGTGTTAAACCGAAAACTGCATCAAATTTATCCATGTATTCGCCGGCAAATACCGGTAAAATTGCGCAACTTTGTTATTCGGCAAAAACAACGATAAAATACATATTCATGTCGCATGGCGCAACATGCAGTGCGGGCGCGTATAGGATAAAAAACCGGGTGTGTAAAGAACAGTTGCAAACCCAGAATCTTTTGGTATGATATGTAATCCGCCTGGGAATTGGCGGGGGTGGTGATTGTGGCAAAACCACAACCAGCACAGAATATACAAAACAATTAAAACAAAGGTTGATTATGTTTAGTAACAGACAAGTTAATTTATGTATTAATAATGAAACTGTTCGTGTAATTTGCAATCAATGCAAGTCCAACGAACAATGCATGTCTGGGATGCGGTGCCATGTTTTGCAATATATAACAGAACGTTTACCGAATGTAACGTGGCGATATGACGATACCAATCCACAAATCGGTATTACTGCAAATACAGCAGAAGCGCTGGATAAAGCGTATGTGGTTGTTAATCGCGCAATCAGAATGCGTACACTGGATAAACAAAGATAATATATTAATATGCCGGATAAATTGCGGTTGGTTTTAATGTCTTGCTGTGCACCGTGCAGCGCGGGCGCAATAAAACAACTGGCCGACGGCGAAATATCTGGCATAGATGATTTTATCGTTTTATTTTTTAATCCAAACATTTTTCCCACAGATGAATATGACCGGCGATTGGCCGAACAGGTGCGTTATTGTGAAAAATTGGGCGTAAAATACGCAATCGGCGAATACGACCACGCGGCATGGCGTAATGCCGTGCGCGGGATGGAAAATGCGCCAGAACGTGGACCACGGTGCAGCGCATGTTTTCGTTTCCGTTTTGAATATGCAAAAAAATGGGCCGCCGAACATGGATATAACGCAATATCGTCTGTGTTTGGTGTGTCGCGCCACAAAGATCAATCCCAGGTAGACAGGGCAGGCTGTATAACATTGTCTGATAAGTATATGCCCATTAAATGGGATGAACAATTACGTATTGCAATTAACAAGACTGCTGATTTTTACCGACAAAAATATTGTGGATGCGAATTTTCCATACGACCAGATGTAAAGAAAGCACCAAACCAAGAAAAATTTGTACTTATCAGATAATATTTGCGCATACGCCATTTCAATTCTATAATTACCCCAATTGATAAAAGGAGTATATATGTCATCTGTACTTGTGTTTCCAGGCCAAGGTTCCCAGGCCGTCGGTATGGGCAAAGATTTATATGATAATAATCCAGATGCACGTGCCGTGTTTGACGAAGTTGATGATGCGTTAAATCAAAAACTGTCGGACATAATCTTTAATGGCCCGATGGATGAATTAACGTTAACAACAAATGTCCAGCCCGCAATTATGGCCGTATCAATCGCGATGCTGCGGGCATCAGGTGCCGAATTAACAAAATACGTTGCAGGACATTCGTTGGGTGAATATACGGCACTGTGTGCAGCCGGCGCACTGTCGGTTGGGGATACGGCGCGGTTATTGCGACTGCGTGGGGACGCGATGCAGCGCGCTGTACCGGTTGGCGCCGGACTGACCGCGGTGATTCTGGGGTTGGATTTTGATAAAGTATGCGAAATCTGCGCGCAAACAGATTGCGATGTTGCAAACGATAACTCGCCGGGCCAGGTTGTTATATCTGGTGCACGTGACGTGGTTGAAAAAACAATGGAATTGGCAAAAGCGGCCGGCGCAAAACGCGCAATGCCGTTGGCGCTGTCGGTACCTGTACATTGTCGGATTCAGGCGCCAGCCGCAGAAGAAATGCGTGCCGCCCTGGAAAAAATAGAGATAAAAGAACCATGCGCGATTTTAATTTCTAATAAAACCGCCGCACCAATGTATGATACATCAGAAATCAAAGAAGCGTTGGTATATCAAATTACACATGGTGTACGGTGGCGCGAATCTGTGCTGAAAATGCACGAACTGGGGATAACAGAAACAATAGAAGTCGGACCAGGCGCGGTATTAACGGGGCTGACACCGCGTATCTGTCCAGAAATGACATCAAAAAAGTTGGAGATATAAAATGTTTGAATTAAATGGAAAAGTGGCGTTAATTACTGGTGCAACCGGTGGAATCGGTGGCGCAATCGCCCAGCGTATGAAAGATGCCGGCGCAACTGTTGTTGTATCGGGGCGTAATATAGATAAATTAAATACACAGTTTGATGATTCTTTTATCAAAATCCCGGTTGATTTGGCATCTGATGGCGGGGCAATTGATTTAGTACAATCCACAATTGATACCGCCGGTAAAATTGACATCGTTGTAAACAATGCCGGTATTACAAAAGATACATTGTTAATGCGCATGTCAGATGACCAATTTGATGATGTTATAAACACTAACCTGCGGTCATGTTTCAAAATGTGCCGCGCGGTTATCATGCCAATGATGAAACAACGCAGCGGGCGTATTATTAACATGGCGTCCATCATTGGTGCAATCGGTGGCCCGGGCCAGGCGAATTACGCCGCATCCAAAGGTGGCATGATTGCAATGACTAAATCCATCGCGGCCGAAGTTGGTTCCCGCGGCATCACAGCAAACTGTATCGCACCGGGATTTATAAAAACACCAATGACAGATGTTTTATCTGATGAATTAAAACAAGCATATCTGGCCCAAATTCCGGCGGGACGTTTTGGCGAACCAGACGACATTGCATATGCATGTGTATTCTTGGCATCAGACGCAGCGTCATATATCAATGGCCAGGTATTACATATTAATGGCGGCATGGGGCGATTTTAATTAATGACAGAATTTGATGTTATTGTTATTGGTGGTGGACATGCCGGGGTTGAATCCGCCGCCGCCGCCGCGCGGCGCGGGGCAAAAACGCTGTTATTAACCCAATGTGAATCTGATTTAGGCGCAATGTCGTGCAATCCGTCAATTGGTGGCCCAGGCAAATCCCAAATGGTTGCAGAAATTGATGCACTGGGCGGGATTATGGGGCGTGCCGCCGATGCGTCTGGAATTCATTTTCGTACACTGAACGCGTCACATGGTGCCGCAACCCAGGCACTGCGTGCACAAATTGACCGCGAATTATATCATAATGAAATTGTTAAAATATTGCGCAATTATCAAAATTTAAGCGTTCGCTTTGAAACAGTAAAATCATTGGATGTTATAAAAAAGTCCGTAAATCATGCATATACGGCGCGTGCAATTGTACTGACCACGGGGACTTTTTTGAATGGTCTGGTTACGCGCGGGCCAGAAAAAATTCCATCAGGCCGTATTATGGATGACGGCGGGTACCAGGCATCTGATGAAAATATATCCGGCGTATTGACCGATGCTGGATTCAAATTAATGCGGTTAAAAACAGGGACCCCGGCAAGAATTGATAAATCATCGGTGGATTATTCTGTGTGCGAAGTGCAACCAGGCGACGTGCCACATGAATGGTTCAGTGCACCAAATCCGGATAACACATTCAACGCCGTATGCTATATAACACACACAACACAAAAAACACACGATTTAATACGCAAAAATATTTCGGCGGCGCCAATGTATAACGGCGACATCCGCGGTACAGGTCCACGATATTGCCCCAGCATAGAAGACAAAGTTATGCGTTTCCCCCAGCATACGTCACACCATGTTTTTCTGGAACCCGAAGGGATAAACAGCAATTTAATTTATCCCAACGGGATTTCCACCAGTTTTGGCGCAGATGTCCAGGACGCGTGGATTCGCACAATTCCAGGATTGGAAAACGCGCGCGTTGTGCGGTATGGGTATGCAATTGAATACGATGCAATTGATGCACGCGCATTGCGTGATACTTTGACGGCCAAAGATATTCCGGGATTATTTTTTGCCGGACAAATTAACGGAACATCTGGGTACGAAGAAGCCGCCGCCCAAGGAATCGTTGCAGGCGCAAATGCCGCCGCATATGCGTTGGGATTAGACACGCTGAATTTGGACAGAACAAATGCCATGATTGGTGTTTTAATTGATGATATTACAACACTGGGGGTGGATGAACCATACCGGATGTTTTCATCACGCGCAGAATACAGATTGGCTCTGCGTGCAGATAATGCAATCGTGCGACTGGGGGATACGGCGGTAAAATTAGGGTTATTAGATGCCACCACACGGGATGAAAAATACGCGTATCGCGCCGATAAAATTCGCGAAAACGATAAATTCTATGCCGGATATATCCAGCGCAATGAACGCGAAATTGCCGCGTACCGGCGTGATGCAGAATTAAAAATTCCGGTGCATTTTGAATATCGCGGGTTGCCGGGACTGACCAATGAATTGGTTGAAAAATTAACCGCCACGCGTCCGGAAAATATTGCTGATTTGTCACGAATCCCCGGTATAACCCCGGCCGGCATTATGGTTGTTTTACGCAAAATAAAATGTGGAAATTCATAGAAACATATATACCGTTATATTTATATTAATTAGTAAATTGTAAAATATAATTTAATCGTACTTGTCTTGTAGTTTTTTACAGACTTTTATCTCTTTTTCTGCCGCCAATATTAAATTATCAATTCCACGAGGCAATGAAAAATTATCTCTTAAAATTAACCTTTTACACGCACATTCCCAAAGCTTGTTTTTTTCGTCCATTTCTTTATTTGCAATTATATACGGCAAAGAAACTAGATTGCCCTTTCCATCAGAAAGCATTGCTCCTCCCAAATATTGAGATACAAGACTTAATCTTATAGACGGTTTATAAGAAAGAATTAATTGCGACACACATGCTTCAACAAATTTATTGCGGTCTCTATACGATAATTTTACTGGTTCTTCATAACATTTTAGAATTTCTTCTTTTAACTGAGTTTGTATTTTTCTTCGTTTTGCATCATTTCTCTGGCTCCATGCACTACAACCACAAGATAAAACTACTTGTTCATAACTATTATCTGGAGTTACTATTTTCATACAATATTCATAAAGGCTTTTCTTTTCTTCATCCGACCTATTACAGCCACAAAGGAATAAACACATAAATAAAAATCTTATAAAACTCTTCATTTGTAGAAAACTATAACAAGCAAAATTAAATATGATATAATAACACATAAACTTGATTAAGTTTTATAAAAAAGGAATAACAATGAAAGAAAAAAAACAAGATATTTCACCAATAATGTGGGTCTTTTGGTTAGTTTCATCTATTATTAGCGGCGTATTAGGCATTGTTCTTATTTATGCGTTTGGTTTTCTAGATATATCTTTTCTTTTGATTGGATTCTTAATATTAATTACTTCATCTGTATTATTTATACTTTTTATAAAAGAACTAATCGCAGAAGCCAATATTAGGGCATTAGAAGTATATTATGGTAAAAAGCGTAAAATAATAAATAATTCTAATAAGGAAGATAATAATTTTTCTTTTGATTAATAACTATAAGAAAACTGTGGAAATTCATAGAAACATATATTAAGATAACACGCATATGCCGGTTTAGCTCAGCTGGTAGAGCATCTCATTCGTAATGAGGGGGTCGTAGGTTCAAGTCCTATAACCGGCACCAGGAATACAAATGGTAAAAACAGGAATAATTATTATAAAATAAACAGACACTGCGCTTTGGCGGTGGCTGGGGCGCATGAGCGCCCGTTTTTTATAATTGTCCAAGGAGTATATAAACATGGCATACCCAAAAACAGAACCCAAGGCAGATTTCCCAACGCTGGAACATGAGGTACTGGCGTTTTGGCGAAATGATGATACATTCCATAAATCGTTAAATAAAACGAAACTGGGACATCCGTTTTCGTTCTATGACGGGCCACCGTTTGGTAATGGACTGCCACACTGGGGTCATTTGGGTGTATCCGCCGTCAAGGATATGGTGGGGCGTTACCAGACTATGCGCGGTCGCCATGTTGTACGCGAACTGGGTTGGGATTGCCATGGTTTGCCGGCCGAAAATTCCGTTGAAAAAAAGCAGGGCAAACAGGCCAAAGATATTGTCGCACAGCAGGGTATCACTGCATTCTGTGATATGTGCCGAAATGACGTGCTGGCATACACACACGAATGGGAACGTTTTATTGAACGTATTGGGCGTTGGGTTGATATTGGCGATGGATATGGTTATCGCACAATGGATAAAAACTATATGGAATCCGTCATTTGGGCAATAAAAGAATTATACAATCGTGGATTGTTGTATAAGGATTATCGTGTTAATCCATATGATTGGAAACTGGGTACTGTATTGTCTAATTCCGAAGCATCATCTGAATACATGGATGTTGTGGACGATGCCATTACTGTTTGGTTTGAATTAGAAACGGGCGACCGCGCGTTGGCATGGACAACAACACCATGGACATTGCCGGCGAATTCTGCGCTGGCGGTAAATCCGGGCATGAAATATCTGCGTATGCGTGACAGTGATGGTGCAGTATATATCATTGCTGAATCACGGCTGGCTGCATATGCCAAACAATTTGAAAATGCCGAAAAAATTGGTGAAATTATGGGCACTGATTTGGTTGGAAAAAAATATACGCCATTGTTTGATTACTATATGGGGACATCGGATTTATTATACAAAATTATTCCGGCAGATTATGTGTCTGATGCCGATGGTACCGGAATTGTGCATATTGCGCCGGCATATGGCGAAGATGACTTTTGGGCGGTAAAAAACATAAATCCAGAATTTCCAGTTATTCTGAATGTTGATGACTATGGTAATTTTGATAAAACTGTGTGCGATTGGACCGGCGAAAATATATTTGTTGCCAATCCAAAAATAATTCAACACCTGCGTGAAAATGGGCACTTGGTAAAAAAAGAACAGTACAAGCACAGTTATCCGTATGGCCCACGCAGTAAAGAAAAGTTGATTTATCGCGCAACAGATTCTTGGTACATTGATGTGCCGAAAATTCGCGAAAAACTGATTGCAAATAATAACAAAGTGCATTGGACGTCGGCTGGCGAACGTTTCCGCACATGGATAGAGGGTGCACGCCCATGGTCTGTATCACGCAATCGTTTTTGGGGAACGCCACTGCCGATATGGGAACGCGACGGTGAATACAAGGTGTTTGGTTCTGTTGCGGAAATAGAAGATTTCTTTGGCGTGAAAATTGATGACCTGCATCGGCCAACATTGGATAAATTAACAAAAGACGGGTGGAATCGTATTCCAGACGTTTTGGATTGTTGGGTGGAATCGGGATCTATGCCGTGGGCGTCATTGCATTATCCGTTTGAAAACGCCGATAAATTTAATGCAACTTTCCCGGCCGATTATATCATAGAAGGCCAAGATCAAACGCGTGGTTGGTTCTATTCGTTAATGGTTTTGGCAACCGCACTGTTTGACAGCCCAGCGTTCAAAACAGTGTCTGTAAATGGAATGGTTATGGATGATAACAAGAAAAAGTTATCTAAATCACTGGGGAATTTCACAGATCCATCCGAACAAATTGAAAAATGTGGCGCAGATGCGGTACGCCTGTTTATACTGGGGTCTAATTTTATGAAGGCCGAACCGGTCAGCATTGATATGGCTGGTCGCGTATTTAACGACGCAATAAAAACTATTTTAACCCCGCTGTGGAACGCATATCATTTCTTTACGCTGTATGCGAATGCAGGCAATGTTACTGCACGTGCGGAATCCGTGGGGACGGGCGCGTTGGATAAATACATCGTTGCGGAATTAAATGAATTAATTTCTGTGGTTAGGGCGGCGCTGGATGAATACAAGCCTGATGTCGCGGTCAAAGAATTTGTACGATTCTTGGATGTATTAAACAACTGGTACATTCGTCGTGGACGCGCGCGTTTCTGGGACGAAGACCAGGATGCATTTGATACCCTGTACCATGTTTTGACGAATTTATGTCGCACGTTGGCACCATTTGCGCCATTTATTTCTGATTATATTTATCGCAATTTAACTGGTGGCGACAGTGTGCATTTGCAATCTTTCCCGAATGCCGCGGATTATGACAGGCAAATCGTGTCTGATATGCGACGGGTGCAGGCGGTTGTATCTGTTGGTAAACAATTACGTGAACAATACAAACTGCGCAATCGGTTGCCATTGGCAAAAATCACGGTGGCAGGTGCGGATTTGTCCACATACAGTGATATTATTCGTGATGAATTAAATGTAAAATCTGTGGAATTTACAGAAAACATTTCTGATGTCGCAGATACATTTATTTACCTGATTACACCAAAAATTGGTGCGCGATTTGGTGCCGCATTGCGTGAAATTATTCCTGGGGTAAAACGTGGTGAATACACGATTTCTGGCGATACACTGGTTGTTGGTGAATATGTATTAAATTCAGACGAATTTGAAAATCGTTTAACCGTGCGCGATGGCGTAACCGGTGCAGCATTGCCAGATAATACAGCGGTTGTGGTTCTGGATACAGAAATTAATTCTGAATTAACCGCCGAAGGATTGGCAAACGATGCACTGCGTTTCATCCAAGACACGCGAAAGGCAATTGGACTGGATGTATCAGACCGTATTAACATGACATACTGGGCTGAACCAGCATTGGCAAATGCAATTGAACTGCATCGTGGGCGTATCATGCGTGACGCATTGATAAAAAATATGTCGCAAAATGAAAACGGGGTGTATAATACAAATATAGAAGGATACGATCTGTCCGTATCTATTGAAAAAGCAAATTAAACCAAAAGGAAAAAAAATGCATAGATTTTGGCACTGGGTTGTGAATGTTGTTATTATCGCTGTTGCATTTGCCGCCGGATTCGCAATTGGCGTCATAGATAATGCGGATTCACATGAAATAAAAATTACATCACAATGCACAAGTATTGGCGTGGAAAAAAGTTTTTCATCAAACTATGAAAGCATTAATGGCAAAGTAATCAAAGATGAACAACATAAATCAGAACAATATACAACACGCTGTCTGTGCTTTGCATCAAACGCATATCACAAAGATGTATGGGTTGATACCGTTGAAATATCCGGTCAATCCGCCGATGATGTACGTACACAATGCGACAACAATTGCCAAAAAATGTGCGAAGGACGTTTGGCTGAATTCACATTCAAAGAATAACGCATGACATTGACACCGGATATTTATTTCAAATATGTTCCGACCGCTGTTAATATGAATATACGGTCGGAATTGTATTCTGTGAATGAATTTACATTTGCTGTGGCGGTGATTTTATCGGCCCAGGCAACCGATAAAAAAGTAAACGAAGTAACGCCGGCGTTATTTCGTGTCGCGCCATCACCCGCTAAAATGATTGCGTTGGGTGAAGATGGACTGAAAAAACATATTCGCGTGTTGTCGTTTTTTAATAACAAAGCAAAAAGTATTATTGGGTTGGCCACGGCGTTAATGGATGATGTTGGCGGGACAGACGATAATTACAAATTTCCAAAAAAATATCATAATCGGGATGCATTAATGAAATTACCCGGCATTGGGCAAAAGACCGCAAACGTCATAATGAACGTATTGTGGAACGCACCAAATATCGGCGTGGATACACATGTTTTCCGCAATGCACATCGTTATGGTTGGGTTGGTATGGATGCAAATACCCCAGAAAAAGTTGAAGAACAATTGTTGGAAATAATTCCGAAAAAATATCACCCAATTGTAAATCATGTAATGGTTCTGCATGGGCGATATATTTGTCGGGCACTGCGTCCAAAATGTGGCGATTGTCCTGTGGCGCAGTGGTGTAACGCCGGCGCAAAAACAATATAAAAAAACACCGGCAAATGCCGGTGTTTTTTTTACTTGTCACGGATTTGGGCATTGCATTTTTTTTCAACATTTTTGATGACCGCGTCTTGTAATTTTTGCAAATCATCATCCGACATATTTTCCATCGGTGTAATTGTTATCGTAAATGCAATTGATTTTTTACCGTCTTGTAAATCAAACGAATCAAAAACAACAACATTTGTGATTCGTGAATCTGCGGATAATGCCGCACCGGTCAGTTTTTCAGCCGGCATATCTGAATCAACAATAAACGCAAAATCGCGCGTTATCGGTTGAAATTCAGATAATTTTGGTTCGTGTGATTTACGTGCACACGGCAAGTTATCAACATCGTCAACAATCGCAATATTTACACGTGTTTTTATTTTTAATGCACGTGCCACAATTGGTGATAGTTCACCAAATTCTGCGATTTTTTTACGACCCTGCATAATCACGCCATATCTGAACGGATGCGCCCAACGTGGCGGATTATCAGATGATACTGTAAAATTCTGGCCATGCATCAACGCGATTAAATCCGCCTTGACATCATATATGTCTGTTTCACGATTGCGATGTTGCCAATGGCGTGGCGAATTATTACCAGTACGAACAATGCAAATCTGGGTATGTTGCTGCCCCGGCATATCACCGTCAAACACCGTACTTAACTCAAACATATCTAAATCAGGATATCCGCGCTTTTCATTTTCAGAAACAAAACCTAACATAGTACCAAGCAAACCATTTCTAGCTGTATCCATATTGTTTATAATCGGATTAGCTATTTTTATAACCGGTTTATCTGATAAAAGTTCTTCTATTTTTGAATCACCAAAACCATACGCTTTTGCTTCATTCAAACCACGTGCTGCTAATTCTTTCTTTATTCCTATATAAAAATCTTTATGTGTGGCAGAATCAGACGCCTGATGTTTTGCAATTTTTGCAATATTTTCATACCCGTATATTCTTATCAAGTCTGATACAATATTTTCTGGTATTTCTATATCAACACGTGCCGGCGTCGGTATAATCGTCCAAGCGTTACCCTTTTCTTTAATTTCAAAACCCAAAGACTTTAATATTTCACGTTGCGTGGACGCGTCCATATCAATGCCAGTTTTTTTCTTAAACAATTCTGGGCTATAACTTATTGCGCGTGTTTCTTGTGGTATTTCACCACCAATTTCTGTTCCAACTATTTTTCCACCGCAAGCTTTCATTATTATTTTTGCGGCTTTTGATAAAGCAATTCCTGTAATTGTTGGATCTATACCACGTTCATATCTGTATGAAGAATCTGTTGATACCCCAATACGTTTTGAAGTTTTACGGACAGATACAGGATTAAAATATGCGCTTTCTAAAATAATATTCTTTGTATTATCTGTCGTCATACCACGTGCACCACCGACCACACCGGCTAATGCAAGTATTCCTTTTTCATCCGCAATTACTACATCTGTATCAGATAATTCGTGTTCGTTACCAAATAAATCTGTAAATTTTTCACCTTTTTCAGCATCACGAACAGTTATATCACCTTGGATTTCATCTGCATCAAAGCAATGCATAGGTTGTGCCATATCATAACAAATATAATTTGTCGTATCTATTGGCGCATTTTTTGGGTTAATACCAATTGCTGCAAGACGCGATTTTATTGCACTTGAGCTTGAGCCAATTTTTATATCATGTATTTCACAAAACTGATATACAGGGCATTTATCTGTTTTTATATTAACTTTTCTTGTTCCAGATACAGGTGATAAAATTTCGTCTTTTGATTCAATATATTCACCTAAACCACTGGCAGCTAAATCACGTGCAATTCCACGTACTGCCAAATAATCTGGTCTGTTTGGTGTAATACCTGCATCAAAAACAGTTTCTGTATTTATTATAGGCGCGCCTATCTTGGTATCTTCTGGTAATTCAATAATACCACTGTGGTCATCATTTATACCAAGTTCACGACCACTGCACATCATACCGTCTGATAACACACCACGTAATTTACCGCTTTGAATTTCATGTCCTTCTATGATGCAACCGGGTTTCGCCAGCGCAGAAATTAAACCCACGCGTGCATTTGGTGCACCGCAAACAACCTGACGCAATTTACCACTGCCATCATCTACTTTCAAAACATGCAAATGGTCACTGTTTTCATGTGCCACGCATTCAACAATCTTTGCTGCAATCGGTGCAACAGGTTCAATTAAATCTTCTACTTCTAGTCCTATACACGTCAAAGTATCTGCAACCCGAGACGCATCGGCATCTGTTTTCAAGTAATCTTTTAACCAATCATAAGTCCATTTCATTTTACGCCTCGTTATATTTTAGAAACCAGCACTTTTTAACCAACGAATATCACCGTCATAAAGCTTTCTTAAATCGTTCAGCCCATACTTTAACATCGCAAGTCTGTCCCAACCAAAACCAAAAGCAAAACCCTGATATTCGTCTGGATTAATACCGCAATTACGTAGAACATTTGGATGAACCATACCAGCACCCATTAATTCTAACCACTTATCACCATGCCATTTCATATCTATTTCTATACTTGGTTCGGTGAAAGGAAAGTAAGACGGACGAATGCGTAATTCAACATTATCCATTTCAAAGAATCTTTTTAGAAATTCTTGCACATCGCCAATCAAATCAGACATTGTTATATTTTTATCTATATACAAACCTTCTATTTGGTGGAACATTGGTCCATGTGTTGCGTCCATTTCTTTACGATATGTTGCACCTATACCAAACATTTTTATCGGCGCCCCATTTTTTTCCATACTGCGAATTTGTATTGCAGACGTTTGAGTGCGCATTACATTGCCATTTGGTAAAAAGAATGTATCTTGCATATCACGCGCAGGGTGATGCATAGGTGTATTTAGTGCAGTAAAATTATGCCAATCATCTTCTATCTCTGGTCCTGTCCACATTTCATAACCAAAAGATTCTAAAATTGCAGAAACATCTTCCAAAGCGCGCGTGACTGGATGCAAAGTTCCCACATTTTCTGGTTGCGGGTTTAATGAAACATCTAACTTTTGCTTTTTAAGCCCTGCCATTAATGCGGCTTGTTCCAGTTCAGCTTGTTTTAACTTAAACAAATCACGCAAAAGAGTGTTCTCTTTATTTAATTCTGCACGTGCATCATTATCCAAATTTTTCATGTTTTTTAATTTGGCCGTCATCGTACCGTTTTTGCCGAACGTCGCGGTGTACAGTGCCTGTAAATCTTCCAGCGTTTTTATATTCTTTATCTGTTCTTGCATAACATTACCCCGTTTTATAAAAACAAAAAGCCGTCATATGACGGCCTTTATAATACAAAAAAATCAACCCACCGCCAAGGCTTTATTTAGCATCCGCGGCGATAAATCGTTTTGCAGTATCAACCAATTTTGCAAAGTTTGCATCCCCGGCATATGCCATCTGGGCCAAAACTTTTCTGTCCAGTGTAACGCCGGCTTTTTTCAAACCATTCATAAATTGGCTGTATGTCATACCATTGCTACGTACGGCGGCATTAATACGAACAATCCACAACCCACGAAATTCGCGTTTTTTTACGCGACGATCGCGATATGCATATTGTCCGGCCTTTTCTGTTTTTTCACGTGCGGCACGGTATGTCGTACTGTGACGCCCCAGGTATCCCTTGGCACGCGCCAATATTTTCTTGTGTTTCTGTTTAACGGTTGTTCCACGTTTAACCCTTGCCATGAATCTACCCCCTTATATTATTTCAAACCATACGGGGCCAAGATTTTCGCCTGGCCGGTCATATTGTCATTCAAATATTGCGGTTTTGACCCAGCGTTGTTTGCACGCTTGGACTTGTTACGCAACAGTTTTTTGTGGGCATTTCTGGCAACACGGATTTTACCGGTCGCAGTCATAGATGCGCGCTTTTTCAAGTACGACTTTGTTTTTAATTTTGGCATTTTAACCTCTTTCTTTTTAATCCTGGTGGCAATGCCTGATGCCACTTTGGATACGTTACATGCGTTGTATTTTGGCATAATTAAATGAAAAATCAAGTTTTTATTGAATCTGGGGATTTTAATGTCTAAACTTATGCCCGATGAACCAAAATAAAATGTCCGCCCGATTGAAATCAATATTAAAATCCGCTGCTGCGGCCGCGGTGTTGCCGGTTGTTTTTATATACATCATGATTGCAAAGCCAGATTATAAATTGATTGATGGGTTGGCACATATTGTTCTGCCGGTCGCAAATTGGGTGGGGGATGTTGTAACATGGCCAATTCGCGCCGTTGGGGCGGCAATTGATAATGTTCGCGAATTATCAAACTTGCGTACTGAAAATGAAGAACTGCGCATGCGTCTGGATGATGCGTTGCGAAATCAAAACGCATGTGAAATCGCAATCGCAGAAAATAAAAAACTGGAACACGAACTGGATTTGATCCAGTCCCAGCCACGTGGCGCAATTATCGCCGATGTTACATATGATAATGCGGTATTTAATCGTAACAATTTCTTGATAAACAAGGGTGTACAACATGGTCTGGAAAATGGAATGGTGGTCATTTCCACAGATGGAATGTTGGTCGGTATAATCACAGATGTTGCACCATATTTTGCACGCGTGCGTACATTAACAGATTCTGATTCAAATATTGCCGTGCGAATCGCGGGTTCTGATATATATGGATTTCTGCATGGGAATGGTTCAAATACACCAACAATCGGTTTTTTCAGTGACACGGAATTTCAACCAACCCCGGGATTAAAACTGATTACCAGTAATATCAGCGGAATGTTACCAAATGGCATATATGTTGGCGAAACAGCAAATGAATCAGACGTTACAGTTATGCCATCAAAAAAATTATCACGGGTTATTGTGTTGCAATTTGATAATTCAACCGAATATAAGTAATGAAGAAAAAAATTATTAATTTTTTACGCGCGGCAACGCCATTTTTAATAACCATCGCTTTATGGCGATTATCTGTTGCGTTTTGGAATCCTGCTGGGATATTGGCAATAATACCTGTATTTTATTGCTCTTTTGTGCGGCCAATTCCATGGTTTGTTCCGTTTGCAATAATAATATGCTTTTTAATAGATTATCGTTCAGAAACACTGGTATATTGGACTGTATTATATTTTATTTTTTATGCCATCAATGGATTCCAAAATTTTATTGATTTAACCAGAATGGATAAAAACGCGTTAAAAATTTTTATGATTTTTTTCTGTATTGCAATCGCAATACAAACAATCGCAGATTTTACCGTTGACGGAATGATGCGTGCAACATGGCTGTTTGCGTGGACGTCTGTGTTATATATACCAATAACTGCACTGATTAAAAAGGTCTGTGATGATAGATAAAGAAGTTGCAAAATTATTTGACCGACGCAGTGCACTGTTTTTAACAGGTGGTGCAATACTGACATCTGTTCTGGTATTGCGTATGTTACAGATGCAATTATTTAACTATCGCGAATATACACAAAAAAGCCAGAATAATTCTTTCCGGATTCAAATAAATATGCCAGAACGTGGGAAAATATTGTCTGCTGATGGCAAGCCGATTTCACGCGACGCACCAACATACAGAATATACATTATCCCCGAAGAAACAGATGATGTAAACGCAACCGTTGCAACAATTGCCAACGAATTAAAATTAAGCAAAAAACGCAAAGATTATATATATGCGCGTATAAAAAAACAACGCGCATTTCAACCTGTTTTAATCACAGAAAATTCCGACTGGACAATGCTGGCAAAATTACAGGCACGAAACATACCTGGGGTTCATATACGTAACGGTTTTGCGCGTGTGTACGAAATGGGACCGGCCGGGGCACAAATATTCGGATATGTCGGTTCCCCAGAAACACCGGTTGAAAATGCGCCTTTTTTTACCACTGGGGTAACTGGTTTAGAAAAAAGATATAATGATGTATTGGCGGGAATTCCCGGTCAAACAGTGATGATTACAAATGCGGTGGGGCGTGTTACTGGCGAAGACAAAACACAATTTCGGCCGGCAATTACCGGCAATAACCTGGGGACAACAATTCGTGGGGATATTCAACGTATACTGTATGATGAACTGACGCTTTATCGTTCTGGATGCGGGGTCGTGCTGGATATAAAAACAGGCGATATATTGGCAATGGTTTCGGCGCCCAGTTTTGACCCAAACATGTTTGATTCATATGATGCAGATGAATATATAAAAACACTGCGTAATAATTATATGAAGCCTTTTATGAACAAGGCCACAGAAGGGCTGTACCCCCCCGGTTCAACATTCAAAATTGTTGTTGCATTGGCGGCACTGGAATCAGGCGCAATTACACCAAACGAAAAAATACATTGTCCAGGACATTGGGATTATGGTGATCGGCGCTATCACTGTTGGGAAGAAGGTGGGCACGGATGGGTCAACCTGGCTGATGCATTAAAGCATTCATGCGATATATACTTTTACCAAGTGGCATTACGTATCGGTATTGATTCAATCAAAGAAATGGCGTTAAAACTGGGGCTGGGGCAAAAGTTTATGGATGGGGTACTGTCACGTGAAATGGCCGGAATTATCCCAGACAGATATTGGAAAGAAGAACAAATCGGATACCGTTGGGTACATGGTGATACAATAATTTCTGGGATTGGCCAGGGGTTTATACTGACAAATTGCCTGCAATTGGCGGTTATGACGGCACGAACAGTGTCTAACCGATGTGTGGTGCCACGATTAATTGCGGCAAATGATGTCGCAACGTTTGACAGTCTGGGATTACAACCTGAAAATGTTCGTGCGGTGTTACGTGGACTGGAACAAGTTACGCGCAAAGGCGGCACCGCGGCATCCAGCGCAATTAATGTTGATGGTGCACGAATGGGTGGTAAAACAGGAACATCCCAAGTACGCAGTATTTCACGCGCAGAACGTGAAAGTGGCGTTTTGAGCAACGAAGAATTAAAGTGGAATATGCGCAACCATGGAATATTCGTTGGATATGCCCCAACAAATTCCCCAAGATATGCGGTTTCTGTTATAACAGAACATGCCGGTACATCTGGGCCGGCGGCACATACAGTGGCAAAAGTTATGCGTGAATTATTAAAGGATAAAAAGTAAAAATGGCACGTCAAACACGCGTTTCAAATGCAAATATGATGAGTTTCCAAGAAAAACTTAGTCGTTTTTCATGGACAATGTTTATACCAATGTGTTTGATTCTGGCCATATCAATCATCGTTCTGTATTCGGCCGGTGGTGGCGCATGGCGCCCATTCGCACTGTCGCAGTTAACAAAAATTGCATTAGGATTTGGGGTCTTTTTTTTCGCCGCATTTACAAATATAAAAACATGGATTAAGTCAGCATATTTAATTTATGCGATTGCGTTGATAATGATTATCTTGGTCACATTTATCGGTCATACTGGAATGGGTGCACAACGCTGGCTGGATTTAGGAATATTTCATGTACAACCATCTGAATTAATAAAAATTGCACTGGTTTTGGCGTTGGCACGTTATTTTGCATGGATGAATTCAGTTGAATTATCCCAAGTAAAAAATTATGCCGTTCCGGCGGCAATGTTGTTGATACCATTTATACTGATTGTTGCCCAGCCTGATTTAGGTACAGCATTATCATTGGCAATGATTACAGTTGGGATATTTTATATCGTCGGTGCACAAAAAAAATGGTTTATTATTGCGATTGTTATGGGATTGATGGCGGCACCATTGGTTTGGTTCGGGGGATTGCACGATTATCAACGTGACCGTATTATCACATTTATTAACCCAGATCATGATGCCCAGGGTGCCGGATACCAAATTAACCAGGCAAAAATTGCATTCGGTTCTGGGGGAATGCTGGGCAAAGGATATATGGCCGGCACACAATCGCAACAATCGTTTTTACCAGAAAAACAAACTGATTTTATATTTACCATGCTGGGTGAAGAATTTGGTTTTGTTGGCGCATTTATGTTATTGATGCTGTATACGTTTATTGTAATAGTATTGTTCAGATGCGCGAAAATATGCCGAAATCGTTTTGGACAATTGGTTTGTTTTGGTTTTATGTTGAACTTTTTTATTTATTATTTTATAAATATTTCTATGGTTCTGGGATTAATGCCAACCGTTGGTGTGCCGTTGCCGCTGATGTCTTTTGGTGGCAGCAGTTTGTTATCACTGATGTTCGGTTTCGGTTTATGCCAGAACGCATATATTCACAAGGACCAACAATTATCTGCCAAAGGAAGTTAATAAAATGAATCTGCTTATTGTTGAATCACCATCCAAGGCAAAAACAATTGAAAAATATCTGGGGCCGGATTGGCATGTTGTTGCGTCTGTTGGCCATGTACGTGACCTGGTTCCTGAAAATGGCAGTGTTGATACCGCGCACGACTTTGAAATGCGGTGGCAAATCATGCCCGGCAAAGAAAAACAAATAAAACAGATTACAGATGAATTAAAAAAGGCAGATGCAGTGTATCTGGCATCGGACCCAGATCGCGAAGGGGAAGCAATTGCGTGGCATATACTGGATATACTGAAAACACGCAATGCATTAAATGGAAAAAAAGTATATCGGGTCGCATTTCATGAAATTACTAAAAAAGCCGTTATGGATGCAATTGCACATCCACGTGAAATTGATACGAACCTGGTTGATGCATACCTGGTACGGCGCGCACTGGATTATTTAATTGGATTTGGCATATCACCGTTGTTGTGGCGACGCAACCTGGGGCGCAGTGCCGGACGCGTACAATCAGTGGCGGTAAAACTGGTCGTTGATCGTGAACGTGAAATTGATGCGTTTCGGCCAAAAGAATATTGGTCATTGGTCGCAAAATGCAAACAAAATAATACAGAATTTGATGCGCAATTGGCAAATTTTAATGGCAAAAAAATTGAAAAAATGACAATTGAAAATCACGCCTGTATGCATGAAATCCGGGAAAAAATTGGTGAACCGATTATAAGTGCACATGTTATTTCAATTGATAAAAAGAAAATTTCACGTCGTGCATCGGCACCGTTCACAACCAGTACATTACAACAAGAAGCCGCACGCAAGTTATATTTTACATCGCGCCGTACAATGGCCACAGCACAAAAGTTGTACGAACAAGGTTTAATAACATATATGCGTACAGATGCAACAAATCTGGCGGCGGATGCAGTAAGTGAAATTCGCGAATATATTTCAAAATCTTATGGTGATGCGTTTGTTCCAAAAAATCCGAATGTATATGTAACAAAATCTAAAAATGCCCAAGAAGCACATGAAGCAATTCGCCCAACACACTTTGATGGAAATACAGAAAAATTATCTGGTGACGAGGCAAAATTATACGATTTAATATGGAAACGCACAATTGCATGTCAAATGACAAATGCCGAATTTGACAGTGTTTCCGCCGATATTGAAACAGATAATCATGTTGCGGTATTTCATGCGGTTGGTACAACACGCACATTTGATGGTTTTATGCGTATATATACCGAAGATAAAGATGATTCTGATGATGCGACAGAATCCAGACTGCCGATACTGAATGTTGGTGATGCAATAAATATAACCGCACTGGATTCACAACAGCATTTTACACAACCGCCAGCACGTTATACCGAAGCGTCATTGGTAAAAAAACTGGAAGAACTGGGTATCGGACGCCCATCAACATATGCAACAATTATGTCAACAATTGTTGATCGTAAATATGTTGAGCAAGATAAACAAAGACGCTTTCATCCAACACCAGGTGGATGGGTAATTTCTGCATATTTATCAAAATATTTTGATGATTTGGTTGATGTGAATTTTACCGCAAAAACAGAAGATACACTGGATGACGTATCAAATGGAAAGCGCGATAAACTGGATGCGTTGCGTAATTTCTGGGGACCAACATCGGAAATGATTGATAACGCACGCGGAATTAAAACAACCGAAATAATTGATGCGATAAACGACATAATGCGACCACACTTGTTCCCAGATGGTAATGACAAATGTCCAAAATGTGGTGGAAAACTGGCGATAAAATTATCTAAATATGGTGCATTTATCGGATGTGAAAATTATCCAACATGCGATTATACAAAAAAGTTGTCTGATGTGGATGAATCAGAAAACAATACGGATAATACAAAGTCTAAAAATAATATGATTGATTTGGGTGATGGTATTTCTTTTCGCATCGGTCGTTTTGGCCCATATGTAACGGACGGTACAAAAAATGCCCCGGCAAAACAGTATACATCTGAAACAATTACACTGGATATTGCACGTGAATTATTATCAAATGGCACAAAAAAATCAGAACCGATTAATATCGGCGATAATCCTGTAACAGGGAAAGCGATATTTTATTATCCAACCGGACGATATGGCGCATATATTTCGTCAAATCGTGTAAATGTATCGGTCAAAGAACAACCTGATTTACAAACAGCAATTGATTTGATTAATAACAAAAAGCCAACAAAAAGGTTTAAACGTAAATAATGGCGGGATTTGACAGAAATTTTACCGATGAATTGCGCGCACGTTTATCACTGGTTGATGTTATTGGGCGACGTGTGCCACTGGTAAAAAAAGGTCAAAATTATTGGGGCTGTTGCCCATTTCACAATGAAAAAACACCCAGTTTTTCTGTAAATGAAGACAAAGGTTTTTACCACTGTTTCGGATGTGGTGAACATGGCGATATTATATCGTTCGTAATGAAATCTGAAAATGTTGATTTTCGTACAGCGATTTCAGAACTGGCGGATATGGCGGGGTTAAAAATGCCAGAATACAAACCAAAGTCTGCCGCCCAGGTCGCACGCGAAGAATCTTATTTTGAAATACTGGAAAATGCGGCCCAAATATATCAAAAAAAATTATATGACCCAGATGGTGCGCATGCATTGGAATACATTCATCGGCGTGGATTTAATGATGATATGATAAAAAAATATCGTATTGGATATGCACCCAAAAATAATATCATTGCCAATAAATTCGTTAACTTAAAACAAGATAATTTATTATCAACCGGCATGTGTCGGCGTGGTGATTATGGTATGTATGATTTTTTCCGTGATAAATTAATGTTTCCAATATTTAATGCGCATGGACAAGTTATTGCATTTTCTGGACGCAGTTTGGATGGCAGTGAACCTAAATACATAAATACCACGGATACAGAATTATTTCACAAACGGCGTACTGTATTTGGATTTAATTTTGCACGTGATGCAATACATCGCGCAAACCGCAGTATAGTAGTTGAAGGTCAAATTGATGCAATAAAAATGCAATGTAATGGATTCCCTGAAACAGTTGCCCCATTGGGGACCGCACTGACCGAAGATCATATTGCAATTTTATGTAAATCAAACAGAAATATCACATTTTGTTTTGATGGCGATGGCGCCGGACAAAAAGCCGGGGCGCGTGCATGCGATATTGTTATGCCATTTTTGCGTGATACATCAGATGTACGTTTTGCATTTGTTACTGGTGGCAAGGATCCAGATGAAGTATTAAATACCGGTGGCACTGCTGCGATGCAAAAAATTATTAACGATGCAACACCGTTGGTTGATTTTTTATGGAATCTTGCAAACGCCGGATTTAATGTATCCACACCGAATGGACGAACCCAGGCAGAAAAATTTTTAAAACAAAAAATCGCAAAAATAAATGATGTCACACTGCGCGACGAATATGAACATGAATATAAATCCAGAATGTTTAACCAATGGCATAAATGGAACAAGAATAAAAACTATACATCAGCAATAGAATTACCAGAAATTGACGCAATCACACAAAAAACATTAATATTTATAACTAATAAATACCCGGAAATTGCCGAACGATATGTTGATTTTTTAACATCATTAAATATGTCTTTGGATGGTGACGCCCCAGATTTGCCAATGGATGAACACGCCGCGGAAAAATATATCATTTCATTAAAATTACAAAAATGGCTGGAAACGCTGCATATACAGCGCAAAGAATTAACAGCAAGAAAATTATCTGGGGATGATGTTGACGAACAAATTGCAAAAGTTGATACAGATATACGCGATGCAAATGAACGAATTGAAAAATTAATATCTATGTAATAAAAATGCCGGTGTTTACCGGCATTTTTATTACTTAATTATTGAACAAGAAATGACATATATCACCATCTTGCATAACATATTCTTTACCAACCAGTCGCATTTTGCCGGCTTCTTTTACCGCAACTTCGCCACCGTATTTTATAAAATCATCGGGTGAAATAATTTCGGCACGAATAAATCCGCGTTCAAAATCAGTGTGAATTTTGCCGGCCGCCTGGGGCGCGGTCATACCACGTGTGATTGTCCACGCGTGCGCTTCTTTTGGACCAATGGTATAAAATGTTTGTAACCCCAATGTGGTGTATCCAGTACGTATAATTTTATCCAACCCTGATTCAGATAACCCCAAATCATCTAAAAACATTTTTCGTTCATCTGGATTTACAATCTGGGCGATTTCCATTTCTATTTTTGACGATATAACCAACACTGGTGCATTGGCGCCGTATTTGTTACGTACCGCGTCAGAAAACTTATTCCCGGATGCCGCCGACGCTTCATCCACATTACATACATAAATAACAGATTTCGCCGTCAATAAATTAAACGGATGCGCATCAACCCCAGAATCACGCGCCGGGGTACCCGCCGCCAATCCATTACGAATAACATTCGCATCCGCCAATAACTTTATGGCGTTTTTATCCAGCCCATGAGCCTTTTTTTCAAGATTTTTAATCTGTTTATCCAGACTTTCAATATCCGCCAACATCAATTCTGTTTCAATCGTATCAATATCTGCCAGTGGATCAATTTTGCCGTTCACGTGCACAATATCGTCGTTTTCAAAGCATCTGACCACGTGAATAATTGCGTCAACCCCCAATATGTTACCAAGAAATTTATTTCCCAAACCTTCACCAGTTGATGCACCACGTACCAAACCCGCAATATCAACAATTTCCAATTGGGTTGGTATAATCTTTTGCGATTTTGCCACATCTGATAATTTGTGCAATGTTGCATCTGGGACAACAACACGCCCAGTGTTTGGTTCAATCGTACAAAAAGGATAGTTTTGCGCATCCGCGGCCGCACTTTGCGTTAATGCATTAAATAACGTAGATTTACCAACATTTGGCAATCCGACAATTCCGCAATTGAAACCCATGTTTATTTCCTTTATAATGCCAACAATATGTCATACATGTGGGATGAATTCAATATAAAAACATTTCCAGCGGAAACAATTGTATTCCGCGATGGTGTTTTTTGTCCCGATTTATCAACCCTGGAAAGCACAAATGTTGATAAAAAATATGATTTGCCTGTTCACATCATTTATATCGGCGAAATTGCCGGTAAATGCCGGCTGGAAATTAACATCAGCGCAGAAAACCAGTCGGTATATTTAAGTGCGCGAATTAAAAATAAAAAGCCGGCCTTTTTGAATATTTTTATCAAAAATGCCGGGAAAAATTCTGAATTTCGTGGTCATGTGATGCTGGAAAACAATGATGCGATAAATTACGAATGTATCGCCCATCATTTTATGCCAAATACAACCATATTAGTAAAAACAAAATTATTGGCCGAAAAAAACACCGTGTCCAAAATATCAGGTACAGCAATTATTGATAAAAACTGTGACAACACAAATTCGGATATATCATTTACTGCATTGGCCGATAAAACCGCACGAATTGAATTTATGCCAGCACAACGTATATCCGCCATACCAACATCGGCCGAACACAGTGCATCAATTTATCAGCCGTCGCCCCCCCAGATTCAATACTTACGTATGGCTGGGTTATCCGGGGCCGAAGTTGACACCGCCCTGCGTGCGGCATTTATGAATGATTTTTCACTGTTTTAATCGCGTTCTTGGTTTTTAAGCAGCATCACTGGACGGTAACATATATATCGTTTCATATTTTGGCGATTTTTCTGAATTGTATTTATTTATATTTATCAATAACAGACAGTATTTGCGCATCTTTCATGAAAAAGAAAAACCCCGTATTCGGGGGTTATTCGTATATAATTATTTCTTTCTGAAACCCTGTTTTGCCTTTAATTTAGGATTACTGGGGTCAATTAAGATAATTTGCTTTCCACGGCGAATTTGTTTTACATTACCGCGTTTTTTCCAAGCCTTTAATGAACTTAAAAACTTCATGTCTTAATCCTTTGTTGTGTGGTCATTATAAACAGTTTTTATCAAAAATCAAATATTATATTAATATTTTGTTGTTTTTGTTGGGGCGGTTAGTTTTGTTGAAAATTGTTTTTATTTTGTTATTAACAAGTTTTCAACAATTTTTTTCCGGTTTTCCGCCATGTTTTATTATAATTGTTGAAAAACAGTCGCGATAATTAACAGTTGATAACTATCTGGTTTTTTAACAGTTTTAACAAAATTATCATATGCGTTTTTATACTTGTTGAAAACGGTTGAAATTGTTATAATTCTAAGACAAAGGGGGGATTTAATCAAAATATGCGGCAACAAGTACTGAAAGCATTGGCAAATCCGGCGCGTATTTTTTATGTGCCATATACATTGGCGGTGATTAATTTTGCCGTCCAGTTTATTGTTTTTATTCTGTTTTTTGTCATTGATTTGGCAATTAATGGCGCAGATACACGGGTTTCACCACTGTATTTTTTGGTTTCTGTCATTGTTGTGCACTTTATACTGGCGTTTTTTGCAAAGCGCGAACCACAACTGGGACAGATTGTCGCGGCAAAAATACAATTGTTAAAAAAGAAAATACCATCACGATTGGCGGCATAAAATATGAATGGATTTTTTGAACATTTTGCTGGTACAGGTTTTCCAATAACGTCCATGATATTGGTTATGGCGGTGGTATTTGTGTTTATTATACTGATGATGTATGTACCATTGCTGACCAAAAAGATATTTCCAAAGTTTGGGTATGTTCGGTATGCACAATATTTGCCATTTAACACGGTTTATACCGATAATTCATTGACGTTAACGGATGGCAGTGTTTTGCGTGTGTATCGTGTGTCGGGCGTGCAAACAAGTATGCAAGATGGTGCAACACGTGAAAAATTCTTGGATTTGCGGGCGCAATTATTTAATCAAATTCGTGATCCAAATGTTGTTCTGCGTTTTTACATGGTGCGTGACGCGGTTGATGAAAACACGAATTATGAATTTGACCAGCCGGTGTTACAAAAAATTTATAACAAGTGGAAGTCCCAAGGGTTGCAGATATTTTCAAATAATTATTACATTGTGTTATCGGTTGGTGGGACAAATGCGCGTGAAAAATTAAATCAATATGGAAATTACTTGGAATCTATATTGGCGGCGTACCGGCCGGTTGTTTTGAAAAATAATTCCCCAGATAATATGGCGCGGTTCTTTGGACGGATTTTATCACCAATTACAAAGCCCACACCAATTGTTTGTGACCAGCGTATCGCTGATGTGGCAACGGTTGATGATGTTCAGTTCTTGGACAATGGGTTGGTGCGGTATGTTGGTGCCGGGCGCCAGTCTTTTGCCGCGATGGTGTCGTTCAAAATGTCACCTGATTATTTGGACGAAGAATTCTTTAACGCGATTTCAACCATACAAACAGAAATGATTTGTATGAATGGGTTCAGTATCATGGGGGCCGCAGATATTGAAAGTGTGTTACGTCAACGTCGGGCAACAGCCGAAAAAAACGAAACATCTACGGAAGAGCAAATTAATGCGGCGCAATCGGCAATGGATGAAAATATATCTGGGAACCAGACATTGGTTGGGTATTATCCGTTGTTTGTTATTTTTGGCGCAACGACCAGTGCGCTGGAAAAATATATTGATGATTTCAAAAAAATTGCGGCATCGTATGGTGTGTCGCCAATTGTTGAAACGTTTGCATCAAAAGTTTCTTGGTTTGCGCAAATACCTGGATTTGATACATTCCCACGCAGTTTCAAAATGTTGTCGCGCACCGCGGCAATCAGCGTTCCGATGTCCAGTACCCCACGCGGGGTTGCAAATTCTGATTGGGGTCCGGGTCCGTTGGTTATATTCCCAACCGCCCAGGGTACACCGTATCAGTTCCAATTTCATGTTTCTGATAAGCCAGCGGCGGTTGCGCATA
The DNA here is from genome assembly GCA_944392535.1 of uncultured Alphaproteobacteria bacterium. Lineage (GTDB taxonomy): Bacteria > Pseudomonadota > Alphaproteobacteria > Rs-D84 > Rs-D84 > Enterousia. The sequence continues at coordinate 115,679 of CALXWY010000001.1, forward strand.
CGTTAACAATCGGGCCAACGGGTGGCGGAAAAACAACATTGTTCAGTTTCTTGATTGCACAATCTTTGCGGCATCCGAAATTAAAGGCGTTTTTCTTTGACCGTAACAAAGGGGCAGAAATCTTTACATTGGCGGTTGGTGGAAAATACGTCACAATGCAAGGGAAAGACAAAGATAAATCAAATAATTCTTTTGCAACACATTTGAATCCATTAAAAATGCCGGACAGTGTGGATAATCGTGCATTTTTGCGTCGTTGGTTCGCCATGATATCGGGGCAAACTGATGCAAATTCATCGGATGAAATTGCACGGGCGGTGTCTGTGAATTTTGATTATTTGTCTGAAAAAGACAGAATGTTGAAAAATTTATGGGAGAGTTGTTTTTCATCATCTGGGAATATGCGGGCGGCATTAAAAAAGTGGGTTGACCCATTGCAATATGGCGATATCTTTAATGAAGATTCAGATACGTTGGATTTGAACGCGCGATTAACAACGTTTGATTTTACAGATATTTTACAAGATGAAACATTGGCGCCGGCGGTGATTTCATATATTCTGCACAGAATCAATAATATAACTGTATCAGGTGGTAATCCATCATTGATTATGATTGATGAAACAGCCCCAATGTTAGAAAACAAGATGTTTCGCGATAATTTTATCGCCGGTCTGCAAGAAGGACGCAAAAATCGCCAGGCATATATGGTCGCATTCCAGCGCGCCAATGTGTTGGATAAATTAGGTATTGGCGATGTTGTGCGTGGCCAAGCGCAAACGGTATTGTTTTTCCGCAATCCAGCGGCGGATGCGTCTGATTATCAATATTGGAATTTGAATCCGTTGGAAATGGCGTTTATCCAGGGCAAGGCGTATCCAGAACTGAAACGGGCGGTTTTATTGTCGCGGCCGGTTACAGGGGAATCTGTGATATTAAATACCGAACTGGGGGGATTAGGGAATTTATTAAGATTATTTGAATCAGGGCGTTCGTCTGTATTATTGGCCGAAGAATTATATCGTCAATATGGTAATAATTTTGTCGCAGAATATCTGAAAAAACAGGGCGCAGGTGATTTATAATTAATGTCGTGGAAGTATATAGTTTGTTGTTTGTTTTCTGTTATTCCGTTGTCTGTGATTGCAGATGACTGTTTGCCGTATAAAACAACCCCACGGATTGAACTGGAAACCCCGACATGGACAAAACAAGTTGTTCAACCGTTAAAAGAAATGGACTTGTTTCACGGAAACGTTATTGCCACGATGGTTGATAATTATGATATCGTTGCCGACATTACAAATATAGAGGATGGTTTTTGTGTCGCATTAAAATCTGTGTACGCAACCGCCGGATACAGCGATTTTCTGGTGCAAATTGATATTCGTAATAAACCTGATTCTTGTTCATATAATGCGGTTCTGGCACATGAAGATGAACATATTCGCGCGTATTTGTCTGTGATGGATGATTATAAAAAAGAATTTATGGATGCATTATATAGTGCCGCTGATTCAATCACACCGATTTTTGTATATAATGAATCTGATATAGATGATGCGATAAATGAATTAAATGCTGAATTACAGGCACATCCAGATTTAATCTTGGTTAAACAAAAGATAAAGGCCGCCGAAGAAATTCGTAACAAACGTGTTGATCAACATGATACTGGTCAATCGTTGCAGAAATGTTTTGAATAATGTTATTTTGTGAAAAATGTTATTCTTTTGTATTTGTTCTGTAATAATATTCCAATAATTCGTGTGAATATTCTTCTATTTTTCCAGTGGGTAATATCAACATTCTGGTAATTCCGATTTGTTCAACAAATTCTGGATTATGACTGACAACAATTATTGTGCCATTATAATCATGAAAGTTATCCCCAATTATCATTTGTGTTTCAGGGTCCAGGTGGTTTGTCGGTTCGTCTAGTATCAACATGTTTGCGCGCTTTAATAACATTTTACACAGCGCGACACGTGCTTTTTCACCCGGCGATAATACAGATACCTGTTTGAATACATCCATATCAAAAAATAAAAAGTTTGCCAATACTGTGCGTAATTGTTGGTCCGTGTAATCAGGGGTTGTCACGTTTTCCAATACAGTTTTATTTTCGTCCAACAATTCCAGTTCTTGGGCATAATATGCAATATCTGTTTTTGGGTTTATTGTTATTGTGCCGCGTTCTGGTTGCAATTGACCCAATATCAATTTTAATAATGTTGATTTACCAGCGCCGTTTTCACCAACAATCAAAAATCTTTCACCACCAGTTATATAAAAAGATAAATTTCTGTACAGTAATTTTGCGCCATGGTATCTGAACCACAAATCTTCAACAAAAATTGGATGGCGTGAACCGGCGGTCAATGGGGTTAAGTTTATATTTATCTTTTTATATGTTTCAGCGCGAATTGTTCGGCCAGATAAAATTTTTTCCAGTTGTTTTTCACGTGTGTGACCGATACGTTTTATACTGTGATTGGTTGGACTGGCGGCGCGCGCTTTTTCTATGAATTTCGTCAAGTGTGCAATTTGTCTTTCTTCGGATTTAATTTGCTGTTCGCGGCGATGTTTATTTTCCGCAATTTTGCTTTTATAATCATCATAATTACCACTGAATACAGTTGTTTTATGTGATACTTTATCAACCAATAATATCTTTGTCACAATTTTATTCAAGAATTCTGTATCATGACTGATGATTAAAACTGTGCCTTTGTATTTTTTCAGATATTCACAAATCCAATCTTTGGTATTTATATCCAGATGATTTGTTGGTTCGTCCAATAATAAAATCCCAGGCCCAGAATACAACAGACGTGCAAATGCAACCTTGGATTTTTGACCGCCAGATAAATTATGTAATTTCATGTCCAGCATGGTGGAATCTATTTGCATATTTTCAATAATTTCCAGTAATTCGTCTTCGGCGTGATAATAATTATAATGTTCCAATTGTTCTTGGGTTTCTGATATCTGGTTCATTATGTTTTGGTCATCTGGATTGTCTGCGATTTGTTCGTACAGTTTTTTCAGTTTGTTTTCTAAATCTGCAATTGGGCGGCCGGTGATTAAAAAATCCCAAACTGTGATATCACTGTTGGGTAATTCCAGTTGCTGGGGCAGGTATGTAATGTTTGAATTATTTGTGTCTATATACCCGGCGTCTGGTTTAATTTGACCAAGTATTATTTTGAATAATGTTGTTTTTCCGGCGCCGTTTACGCCAACAATACCAACCTTGTCATGCGGCAACAGGCTGAATTCAGCATTATCGTAAATGACGTTTGACCCAAATGATAAAGATAAATTTATTGCTTTCATATTCTGGATATATTGTATAATAATATTGACAATCAAAGGGGAAACAATGAAAAAATTATTATTTGTCTGTTTTGGATTAATTTTGGCGGCGTGTGGGAAAAACGCTGATATTGAAGGTAAATGGGTTGAACCAATACCAAATATGCCCGGAATGAAACAAGGATTCAGTCTAGAGCAGGGTGGTGTCGCAGAATCTATTAATATGGCAACGTTACAGTATGATACATGGCAGGTTGATGGAAATATTCTGATTTTATCTGGGAAAAGTATTGGAAATCACCAAGTGATTGATTTTACCGAAGAATATGAAATTGCCAGCGTTGATGACGATACGTTGATATTAAAGAATGCTGGTGTGGTTCGTGAATTTACACGATGCACAGATTGCGAATAAATAATCATTTGGGCTGCATCCGGGGTATTACATCAGAACAATAAAACGCCCCACTGGGGCGCTTTATCATTTTAACTGGTTGCGGAGTGTGGATTTGAACCACAGACCTTCAGGTTATGAGCCTGACGAGCTACCGGACTGCTCTACTCCGCGTCAAACGGGTGGTATTATATCAGTTTTTGATATATTGTCAAATAAAATCAATGTGTTTAATTGATTTTGACGTTATGTAATCTGAAACAGGCCCCTTGAAATATGATTTTTTTACTGTTATGATTCAAATTACCTGTATAATATTGCATATGAATTATGTCTTAGTGTAATGATTAGTTAGTAAATAGAGTAAGGTTATGTATCAAAAATTCAGAAAATTATGGAAGGCTTTTTGGGAACCAATTTTAAGAACGTCTTTTGCGCAATGGGCGTTGGCATGTTTGATGGCGTTGGCAATTTGGTTCGTGTATTTCACATGTCGTAAACGTATTAAAAATTGGGATGTATTTAAGAAATATCGCAGAAAGCCGGCTGTATTTGTATTCTGGCATGGGCGCAGTATGATGTTGTCACCAATTGTGTGTTTGGGTGGAATGCGCGCATATGCGGTTGCATCCCGTCACAAAGATGGGCGCATGATGGCAAAGTTACAGCGATTATTTGGATTAAAGTCTATTTATGGCAGTTCTTCGGATGGCGGAATATCTGTATTACGCCAAGGTGTACGGGTTTTGCGACGTGGTGATTATTCTATGTGTATGTCGCCAGATGGCCCGGGTGGACCGTCACTGCGCGTTCAGGATGGGGCATTATATTTTGCCAAGATGACTGGCGCACCAATTATACCAGTATGCTATTCTGTATCACATGCGTGGTTCCAAAAAAGATGGGACAGGTATTTGGTCGCGTTGCCTTTTTCATTGATAACATGTAATATTGGTGAACCAATATTTATTGATTCCAAGGTAAATGCAACTGAATTTGAGGCACTGCGAAAAAAAATAGAAGATATTATGGTGCGTCAAGTGCGGGAAATGGATGGCGAATTTAATCTGTTCCAGGTTGAACAAGATCAGACGGCGTCTGGATTCAAGAAAAAATTACAGGCGGAAAAGACGGCTGAAAAACAGACAAAAAAAGCGAAAAAATAATATGAAAACGCCGTGGTGGTTTTTGCATAAAACTTTATTGGCATTTTTGTTATTGCCGGTATCGTGGGTGTATTACTTTTTTTCTGTGATTGTTTATAATTTGCGCAAAATTTCTGCGTATAAGTCACGACGCAAGATTATATGTTTTGGAAATATTTTGGCCGGTGGGGTTGGTAAAACACCAATTGTGCGTGCGGTGGCAAAATATCTGGATGCGCCGGTTGTTATGCGTGGATATAAAAAGGGTAAAAAAACAGGATGGGTCGGTGATGAAGCAATGATGTTGGCACGCGATAAAATCCAGGTGCATGTCGGCGACAGAAAAAGTAATGTGATTTTATTAAACAAGCAAAACGACAACACGCCAATAATAATGGATGATGGATTTCAAAATCCCAGAATAAAAAAAGACTTGTCTGTTTTGGTTTTTGACCAAGGTTTGGGTTTTGGAAATGGTTTTTTATTGCCGGCCGGGCCATTACGTGAACCACGGTGGGCAATTCGGCGTGCAAATGCGGTTATTATTATTCGTGGGGCGAAAAAAGTACGCAAAATTAAGTTGCCACCAGAAATTCCGGTGTTTTATGCAGATTCTGTGACGATATCACCATATGATGAAAATGAAAAAATTTTTGCATTTGCTGGCATTGGGTATCCACGAAAGTTCTTTGGGCAATTGAAAAATGTCGTTGGAAAAAAGACTTTCCCGGATCATTATCAATATACTGATGATGATTTAAGAAATTTAATCGCAACAGCAGAACAATATGATGCGCGTTTGCTGACCACAGAAAAAGACTGGGTGCGATTGCCCCAGTGGGCGCGCACAGAAATAAAATATGCGCGTTTAGATATTACATTGGGACAAGATTTTTTTGATTGGCTGGGGGAAAATATATAACATGTCAACATTAAAACAATCTGTTGAGATAACGGGCAAGGGCATTCATTCGGGGGCACCGGTTACAATGATTGTGCGTCCGTCGGAATTGCATGGAATATTTTTTCGGCGTACTGATTTGCCAGATTCTGGATTAATTGCGGCAAAATATGATAATGTTGGCGATACAACCATGCGTAATACAACAATTGGTGATATGCATGGCGCGCATGTTCAGACGGTTGAACATGTTATGGCGGCTTTGTTTATGGCCGGAATTGACAGTGCAATTATTGATATAGATGGACCAGAAACACCCATCTTGGATGGCAGTGCCGCACATTTTTACAATGTTTTTATGTCATCAGGTGTGACCAGTGGACGTTTGTCACGTATAATTGTTCGGCGCCCTGTTATTGCGTACGCATCAGAAATTCGTCGCAGTTTAGGGTTATTCACACGCATAAAATTATGGGTTTCAGAAAAAATATCGGGGCGTAAAAATGACGGGTTTGTAAAATTGGCCCCAGCAGATGATAATTCTTTGCATATAACAGCAACACTGGTTTATCCAGAAAAAATTATTGGGTATCAGAGTTTTTCGTACAGTTTTTCTGGTGATGAAAAATCTGTGACAGATTTTGTTGATAATATCGCCCATGCGCGTACGTTTGGAAAATATTCTGAATGGGAATATTTGAAATCACATGGCATGGCGCGTGGGGCCGATGAAACAAACGTAATTGCGCTAAATAACAATGGGGATGGTACGCTGAATAATCTGATTTGGCCGGATGAATTTGTTCGTCACAAGGTTATTGATGCAATTGGCGATATGTATACCAGTGGCGGATGGGTTATCGGAAAACTGGAATCGTATAAAGGCAGTCATGCATTAAACAATCTGGTGTTGAAAAAGTTATTCAGTGATGCTGCAAATTATGATATAATAGAGTAAAAGTATATCATGCAAAGAAGGCAGAAATGAAAAAAATACTGATTTTATGTTCGTTGTTATTCACGCTGGTTGCATGTGGTGGAATGATAGAACACGAAAATGGCAGTCAATATTTAGTACAATTGGATGGCGAACCAATTGGGTGCACGTTCTTGTATAAAATTGAATCAGAAGTGTCGGTATACGATGCAGATGATGCACGTGTGTATCTGGAAAACAGAATTGTTGACCAGGCGCGTGCCGGAAATGCATATTGGATAACCAGTCAACGTACACGTCCAAATGAATGGGTGATTTTTGGCCCAGAACGTGCGTTCGTTTTGGTCGCAAATGTTTATGATTGTCCGCATCCGAATAATGTTCGTACCGCCGCCGATGGTGGAACAAGTGTTGCCGCAACACCGGTCATTGTTGAACATCAATTGAATTGTGATGCCAATATGTATGGCGGAATGATGCCAGGATGTTAATAATTTGGATTATGTTAATGTTTTTACCCGTCATTGCTGTTTGACGGGTATTTCTTTTTATTATTCGTGTTTGCCAAAGATATAGATTTTATGTTATAATTATTCAATAACAGCAGAGAGAGTGTTTTCCTTGGTCAATCAAGTTGTAACAATTAACAGAAAAAAATATGCCGTCGGTTTATTTTGGCAGCCAACGGGGGCGGGTTATGTCGCGCGTAATTATGCGCGTTCGTTGGCACGCAGTGTTGATAAAAAACTGAATCTGTTCACAGAATATCGTGGCATGGTCGGACTGGGGGCACGACGTCTGGGGCATCGCAGTGGTATGGACAGTATTGCCGCCGCAGTAACAGATGCGCTGGGGGAATATACGTCGTTTTTGGCGGTGTTCGCAATTGATAAAGTTTTTTTATTGGTTGCGGTGCGTAATGGCGTTATTCTGGAAGATAAACTGTTAACCAGCGAAGCGGATGCGCGTGCCGAATATTTTCGTTTGTCTGAAATCCCAGATTGGGGTGCATTGTTTGCGCCAAGTGTATGGGGAATGCCGCGTGCTGTTGAACGCAACATCAGTGATGTGATATTTCGTTCGGCGCGTTCAACTTTACGGCCAATCAGTCGGGTTGGTGCAATATTGTTTTCGGCAATATTACTGGTATTGTTTGGAATTGGGGCGTTATGGTTCTTTCGTGAACCATTGATGCAAATGATGATGCCCCAGCCATCTGTGGAAGAAATCAGTCCGGAATTGGCCGCAGAATATGAAAAACAAGTGGCACAAAAAAATAAAGAACTGGATGAACAGTTTGATATAGAAAAGCCGCAACCACCACAACCATTGGAAATGCCGTATGATTATTTGCCAGATGCAATGGCGCGTGCCCAGGTGTGTTATCAGGCGATTGGTTTTTTAATGCAACCAATCACAGGTTGGGAACAAGTTTCTGTTGAATGTGGTGAAACACATGCGGATGTTGTTTTTAACCGCACGTTCGGAACAATTGGTGATTTTTATTCCGTGGCAACAGAAATAATGCCGGCATCGTTCGTGCAACAACAATCTGATAATACGCTGTATGTACGTGTGGCATTGCCATCGGTTAAAACACATGCGTCATTGGATGAACGTGATGTTGAAACAGTGTACCGCGCCGTTCAGACGGCATTTCAATCAATTGACACACCGGTTGATGTCCAGATGGTTGTTGATACATTAACAAATGGATTTGAAACAGCCCAGTTGAATATCATAGAAGTTGCCGCAGAATCAAAACTGATTCCGACGCAATTTATGCATATATTTGACGATTTTGGTGGTGTGTATATGACGCGATGTGCATGGGATGTGTCAACGCGTACATGGAACTATGAGGTGATAATCTATGCTAAATAAACAAATGTTTTTATCTGTGTTTTTGATGGCAATTTTGTTGTCGGCACCAATGGCTGGGTATGCAGCAGATTCAAGTACAGATAACGCGGTTATCGCAACTGTACCAATTACCGAAGATGTTGCGATGGAAATGGAAGATTTGTCGGCAAACGCGGTTGCCGCATATGATATTGAAGGTTCGTTGTTCCAGCAAATAACCAATCTGGAACAAGAAAAGGTTTTGATGGAACTGGAAAAAGAACGCGCGCAATTGGATTTGGAACTGGATAGATTAGCCGCAGAAAAAATTAAACTGCATATGGAAATTGACTCTTTGTCTGGACGTGCAGAACAGCAACAACAAGAACTGGAAAATGCCCAGGCAAAACTGGAAGCCGAAGCACAGCGCTTGGAACGTGAAAAAGAGGCTTTGGCCGCACAAACAGAAGAACTTGAATCGCGCAGTGCAACAACCACAACAACATCAGTGACAACAAACAATAACACTGAATCTGTGCCGGTGGTGCAATTTGATAAAAAATATCGGTTGATAAATGTTATCGGTGCCGGAAATCAGTTACAGGCAACAATCCAAGATTTGAATACCGGGCAAAACAAAACAATCAGTGTTGGCAAGGTGCTTGATGGATATACGGTAAAATCAATATCTGTGGAAGATGGAATTGTGTTTGATAATGGGGATAATTCACAAACGCTGAATATCAGCAAGGCAGACTGATTAACATGAATGATAAAGAAAAAGATGTTTTGAACAAGGATTATGGGGATTTAAAGCCGTCAATTCCGGCTGGGTTGGAAAATGCAGAAAACAAGGATATTGTGGATTACCTGTTTTCAAATGGCAATCGTTTGTTGACCGCAACCGGGGCAGAGCAAGAATTACCCAAAGATACCCAGGGGCTGGTTGCGTATTTTTCAGGTGGTGAAATTATTGTTTCACGGACACATCGCTATGACGGGCGTGTGTTGGCGTTTTTAGATTTATTGACAAAACGCGGTCGCCCAATGCGAATACCGTTTTATTCTGATTTGGGTTTGGTTTCCAGTATTTACAAGGCATATGAAAGTCGTCTGGGCGGAATTTCGCGTTCACGCCAGGATTATGACAATCAAATGCAAAAAGATTTTGTTGATATAATTGCCAAGGCGGCCGCACAAAAGGTGTCGGATATTCATATAGAAGTTGCCGATCAAACAACAATATTCTTTCGTATTGATGGCAGTATGCAGCCGGTGTTGGAATATAATGCAGGTTGGGGGGAATCTTTTGTTCGTGCGGCGTTTGCATCGTCTGATATGTCAAATGCAAACTATGCGCAAAATGAATACCAGGCCGCCCAGAAAGATGGGCGCACACCGTTGCGCGGGACCAAGGATTTATACCTGCCGCGCGGAATTTTAAGTATTCGTATGCAATTTAATCCAATCGCGTTCGGCAGTCGCTATGTCGTAATGCGATTGTTGTATGACAACCCATCCGAAGGTATAAAAACAGAGCAAGAATTTGGTGAATACGAGCAAAAATTATTAATGCGATTACGTTCTTTCCCAACTGGATTAGTTATTGTGGCCGGACCAACCAGTTCTGGGAAATCAACAACATTGGTGCGCAATATGTCATTGATGTTAAAAGAGCATCATTATGAAATTAATATGATTACAGTGGAAGATCCGGTTGAACAAAAAATATTTGGCGCGCACCAGATGCCGGTTGTTAATACCACAAATGAAGAACAGCGCGAAGAAAAATATACCGAAGCCTTGGCCGCCGCGTTACGCAGTGACCCAGATACACTGATGGTTGGTGAAATTCGTACGTTGGCCGCCGCGCAATTGACAGTGCGTGGGGCGTTATCAGGCCATAATGTGTGGACCACACTGCACGCGAATTCGGCAATGGCGGCGTTAACACGTTTGTTGGATTTGGGTATAGAAGCGTTTAAGTTAAAAGAAGAAACACTGATGCGTGGGTTGATTTCTATGCGCTTGTTCAAACAATTGTGTCCGTATTGTCGGGAAAGACTGATTGACCACCCGGAAAATCCAGCCTATCGTCGTGTTATGGATGCGTTTGGGGAATTAGGACTGCGCCAGGTGTATATTCGCGGCGCAGGATGTGAAGAATGCAAGGGAACCGGGACATTGGGGCGTATCAAGGCCGGTGAAATTATAATTACAAACAGTGAATTTTTACGCATGGCATTGGCGGGTAATACCGATGGCGCAGTTAAGTACTGGTTGGAAGAAATGGATGGGCGTACGTTAAAAGAAGCCGCAACGTCATTAATGTTACAGGGGATAATCGGTGTGGATGAATTAGAACGCTGGGTCGGATTGCTGGATCGGCCGGGGGTATATTGATATGACAAAATTAGATTTACTGTATGCGAAACTGGTTTTCAGATTAAATACAGAAAAACGTATGGCCACCGCACGCAAGTTGGCGTCGCTGTTACGTAATGATTTTACATTGATGGATGCGTTAAATCGTCTGGAAATGATTGAATCGCATGGCGGAACAAAGCCAGATGAACCATTTGCAATTGTTATGCGTGAATGGCAGAAAAACTTGGAACGTGGTATGAGTTTTTCGGATGCAACACGCGGATGGGTGCCACCAGATGAAACATTGTTGGTCACGTCTGGGAATTTGTCTGATTTGGTTGTCGCGCTGGAAAATGTCAGTCGCGTTGTTGATGGAACCCAACGAATAAAGCGGGCAATGACCAGTGCCATTGCGTATCCATTGTTTTTGTTGATATTAACGTTTGGTATAATAATGCTGGTTGGGGTATATTTGGTGCCCCCGTTGGCCGAAATTGCGGGTGATAATATTATATGGCGCGGAATGGCGGCGTCATTAATATGGATATCTGAATTTTCAATAAAATATTGGCCGGTTGTTTTAGGGATATTTATTGCGCTGGTTGCGATTGTGTGGATAAGTTTACCAAACTGGTCGGGTCGGCTGCGCGCGAAATTTGATAAATTGCCCCCGTGGAATGTGTATAAAATTCAAATGTCTGTGGGTTGGTTAATGAGTTTGTCGGCCATGGTCGCCGCCGGAATTACAATCCCAGATGCAATGCGTATGTTGGCGGACAGTTCAAATAAATATTTACGCAGTATTTTGGATGAAACACTGCACTATATTGCAAATGGTGATAATTTGGGTGTGGCGCTGAATAATGCTGGGCGGGGTTTCCCGAATACAGAAATTATTGGGGATTTGGCGATATATGCCGATATGAATGGTTTTGATGAAAATCTGGGGCGGGTGGCAAACGATTATTTGGAAGAATCTGTGCGTAAAATGGAATCTGTGTCATCGGCGTTGAACAGTTTTGGAATATTGTTGGTATCGGCGATTATTGCGTGGGTTGTACTGGGGACGTTCCAGATGCAAGATCAGATTACCGCCACACTCAGCTAGGCCCCGTTTTATATTTAGTTTGCTTTTTTATGAATATATAGGTATCATATATATGACATTGGTGTATTGCCGATGTTGGGCTTCATCACCCTTCGTATATGCGTCTTGCTGACGATAAAAGCTCCTGCAATAGGCAGGAGTGCAATGCCATATATTGAAACCATTGCGCTATTTACATATACGAATAGTGATGAAGCTCCTGCCGCCAAATTATTGGCGGCTTTTGATGATAGGAGTAATGTATGTGTAAATGGCGTGGTATATTTTTTGTGTTGGTTGTTTTGTTGGTTAATATTTCGCAGTATGCGTATTGCGCCACCCAGCGCCCCAGTCGTTCGGTGGTAAAGTCTGGGACGACAACGGCCAGAAATGCGGCCAGTACAATAAATGATACTTCGTCACGTGTTGTCGCGCGCAGTGCCACCACTGCCACGGTGCAAAAGAATGCAAACAGTGGTACGCATGTGGCGACAAGAACAGTTCAAAATCGTGCAAAAACACGCGCGGTGGTGGCACGTAATACAACAAATACAAACACGGTGGAAAAGACGACTGTATCATCGGTGATTGATGTAATGACCGAACAAAAAAATATGACCGATTTTTGCAAGGCGCAATATACGGCATGTATGGATAATTTCTGTAATGTTTTGGATGACAACCAGGGGCGTTGCAGTTGCAGTGCGAATTTAAGCAATTATGCCGAGACTGAGGCAGCGTTAAAAGAAGCCACGGAACGTCTGCAAGACGTTGCGCAACAAATTCAATACATTGGACTGACGGCGGACCAGGTTGAATCACTGTTTACCGAAACAGCGGCCGAAACAGAATTATCTGGGTCAACGGATAACAGTCAATTCATGAACAGTCTGGAATCCATACGTGACATGATAATAGATGTTGAATCTGGTCGTGCGCGTTCAAATGCATCCAGTGGATTAAGTTTTGATTTAAGTGGTCTGTTGGACTTTTCTTTGGACAGTTCTGGATTTGATTTAGCGAGTTTGTTTGGTAATTCTGGTGCTGACACCAGCAGTATCAGCAACCAGCGTGGTGAAGATTTGTATGAAACGGCGGCTGCGCGTTGCAAGGCGTCTGTATTGAACAGTTGTCAATCCCAGGGTGTTGATATATCAGTGATAACGAATTCGTATGATTTGGAAATAGACAAGGCGTGTATTGCATACGAACGGTCACTGACGGATGCGAACGACCAGATGTCTGCGACGGTTCGCAATGCGACATCGTTACTGCAGCGTGCGCGATTAATGGTTGCGGAACAAAAGAATGCGTATGATTTACGAGAATGTGTGACCGAACTGGATTCATGTATGCAAGACGAATTTGTATGTGGTCGTGATTATGAATACTGTCTGGACCCAACCGGTAAGTATATCGTAAATGGCGATGTTGTCGTGGTTGTTAACCAAGATACAATGATGACAAAGTTTTGGGGTGCGTCTGAACCCAGTGGTGACCGTAATTTTATTACTGCGCATATGAAAGAAGGGGTCATAGAATTATTGTTGAACAAAATAGGTGACCCGACCGAAAATACTGGTTTATGTAATGCGGTTCTGAACAGGTGTCAACAACAATGGGAAAACGAACAATCTGGTAAATATGATACGCTGAACCAGGTATCTTTGGCATATCTGGAAATGATTGTCCCAAGAATGGCAAAAAAACAGAAAGAAATGATTGCTGATTTTATGGCAAATTGTAAAGACAGCGTTTATTCGTGTATGAGCAAAACCAGGGTGTTGGGCAATGTTGTTCCGCGTCCGACGCAGTCTGTAATCAGTTTCCTGGGGCCCAGAATAAACGCATGTCGCACGGTCATAGATTCGTGTACAACAATATTAAACATAAGTACAAAAGAACTGTTGGCAGATTGGATACCGCAGAATGTTTGCCGTGAATATGATTTTGATAATGATGTGTGTTCGTTAAGTGCATTGATGGAACAAAATTGCCTTAATGCGGGTAATTTGTGGATTGATGGTGCGTGTCAAGACAGTACCGCGTATTATACAAAACTGGCAAGCACGTATGAAGAATTGCCCAGTTATTGTTGGCCTGGTGTTCCTGTTGCTGATTGGCCCGGGGAAGAGGGGCAGTGGTATGATTGTATTGATAGATGTAATGAACTTAGAGACTTGTTGAAAGATGAGCCGAAACCAATTCCGCCATACGAATACGGTTACACCTGGGGCCCATCCCCTGGGAATCACCCTCAATGCACAGGAATCGGATGGTTGCCAGTAAGTGTAACAGATAATGCAGAGTTCTTTTGTTTTGCAAAAGGATGCTTTTTCAATGGTACAACCAGATGTATCAGTGGGTATACCCGGATTTTTGACCCGTGTGGTTTAGGTTTACAAACTGCCGATAATTTTATATGCTGTCCACCAGATAAAACAGACGAATGTGTACAGCAATACTGTGCAGATGAATAAAACACTATACCATAAATGGCAGGTTTTCCAGCGTGCCTTCGGCAACACGAACATTTACATCCAGCATCATAAATATGGTATCTGGGGTGTGTGATATTTCTGGATTAAATATGTGGGTGGATAACAAGTGGCTGGTATTAACAGATAACTTGGTTATCAAATGGTCGTCGTCCAGCAATGTATAAATCGGTCCAATATCGCGCGGGGTGTTTTCACCGATTTCGTGTTCGTTTTGTGGGCAACGCAATCCATCCAGTATCGTTTTTACCCGATTATCAATATCACTGTGTGGAACACCAACAATTTCGGGGTGCATCATTTGGATATCCAGTTCGGCCAATAATTTCAAATTTGGCGTTATAATTGGATTCCAATCAATACCACCAATGTGGCGCGTGGTTATCGGACTTTTGGTCGCAGTTGGTATCATATATTTTGTCAAGTTATCCCACGGTTGATGTTCCAGCAGTTTTTTTAATTGTGGATGAAACTGCATCCGTATGTCGGATATATGTTGTGACCGTTTTTTGGGATTAATAAATATTTCACCAAAATACAGTAATTTGAATTTCATGACCAGAATCCTTTGACTTTATTGGGTTTTATCGTTTTTATTTTAATATCTTTTTATCCCTTTTTTCTTGATAATTATAGCATAAATTGCTAATCTGGCATAGAAAAAAGAAAGGATTTTTATATGGCTGTGACAAACGAATATACCGGTGATTCAATCAAGGTTCTGAAAGGGTTAGAGGCTGTTAAAAAACGCCCGGGTATGTATATTGGTGATGTGGGCGAAGGTGGATCGGGTCTGCATCATATGATTTATGAAGTTGTTAATAATTCTATTGACGAAGCAATGGCCGGATATGCAGATACAGTGTATGTTTCGCTGAATGCAGATGGCAGTGCCACAATTCGTGATAATGGTCGTGGTATGCCGTTTGATATCAATCATGAAACAGGGCGCAGTGCATTGGAACTGATTATGTGCGAATTGCATGCCGGGGGTAAATTTGATAATGAAACAAATGGCGCGTACAAGGTGTCTGGGGGACTGCACGGGGTTGGTGTGTCGGTTGTAAATGCGCTGTCGTCGTGGCTGGAAGTGCGGGTGTGGCGCGGTGATAAAGAAGCGCATATGGCGTTCGCAGATGGTGTGCCCACATGCGATTTAACGATTACAGAAAATAAAACACATCATGAACATGGAACCGAAGTTACTTTCTTGCCGTCGCCAGAAACATTTACCGGAACTGAATTTAATTTTGATACACTGGAAACATGGTTGCGTGAACAGTCGTTCTTGAACGCAAATGTCAGAATTATACTGGAAGATTTACGTGGGCCGGAAAAGAAAACACGCGAATTTCATTCGGCCGATGGATTAAAGGGATTCGCAACGTATTTGGATAAATCCAAGGAACTGTTAAATCGCGAACCAATTCAAATGATTAAGCAAATTGATGATACGTATATTGAAATTGTTCTGCAATGGACAACGGCGTATACAGAAACATCGTTGTGCTTTACAAACAATATTCCAAATCGTGATGGTGGAACGCATCTGGCGGGATTTCGTGCCGGACTGACGCGCGCAATTAACAAATATATTGGCGATAAATTGACCAAGAAAGATGTTAATCTGTCGGGCGAAGATTTCCGCGAAGGTTTAACCAGTATCATCAGTGTTAAAATCCCAGATCCAAAATTTGGGTCGCAAACAAAAGATAAACTGGTGTCGTCAGAGGTTCGGCCATTGGTGGAAAATACTGTTTACGAATTGCTGTATGAATATCTGGATGAAAATCCGGCCATCGCAAAGTTAATTGTTGATAAAATCATAGAAGCCGCAACCGCGCGTGAAGCCGCACGCAAGGCACGTGAATTGTCACGCAAAAAAACAGGACCAGAATTGGGCGGATTACCAGGAAAATTGGCAAATTGCAGTGAACGTGACCCGGCAAAATGTGAATTGTTTATCGTAGAAGGGGATTCGGCGGGTGGTACCGCAAAGCAAGGGCGCGACCGCAAGACCCAAGCGATTTTACCGTTGCGTGGAAAAATATTAAACGTTGAACGTGTGCGCTTTGATAAAATGCTGGGGTCGGATACAATTGGCGCACTGATTACCACAATGGGTGCCGGTATCGGCAAAGATGATTTTGATGTTGAAAAAATGCGTTACCATAAAATCATCATTATGACCGATGCTGATGTGGACGGCCAGCATATTCAAACGTTATTGATGACGTTCTTTTATCGCTATATGCCCCAGGCAATTGAACGCGGATATATTTATGTCGCAAAACCGCCGTTGTATGGTGTGACGCGTGGTAAACAGCAGATTTATTTGCAAAACCAACGGGAAATGGATGATTACCTGATGGATCAATTGGCGACCGATGGTGTAATTGAAATCGCATCGGGTGCACAAATATCAGGCGCAGATTTGAAACGCCTGTTGACATTGGTGTTGAATATGAAAAACACCTTGCAACCGTTAAACCATATTATGCCACTGCGATTTGTTGAGGCGTTGGCACTGAACGGCGTATTTGATAATGAAACAGATGAAAACTTTGCCGCCGCGGCAAAAATGCTGGATGCCGAAGAATTGGAATTTGAACGTGGATGGAAAATTTCATCCGATGCGTCTGGGATTACAATTACACGCACGTTGCGCAGTGTAACAGAAACGCATGTTTTACCACGTGAAAAAATTACTGGGCCCGAAATTCGTGCGTGGTTGCGACTGGATGGGCGCACGGAATTAATGGAAACATTCAGCAAACCTGTTATATTGCGGGTCAAGGCAAAATCACAAAAAATCTGGGGCGCGTTGAACTTGTTGGATACTGCGTTTGAATATGCAAAAACAGGATTAAAAATTCAGCGCTATAAAGGGTTGGGTGAAATGAACGCCGAACAGTTGTGGGAAACAACAATGGATCCAAATCATCGCAGTTTGTTCCAGGTCAAGGTTAATGATGCGTCCCAAGCAGACGAGGTTGTGTCAATGCTGATGGGCGATGTTGTTGAACCACGGCGCGATTTTATCGTTGAAAATGCGCTGGATGCAAATCTGGATGTATAAGGCGGAATAAAATGGCGTCTGTAAATGAATTTGGGGAAATTGTGCGCGATGCAGAACCACAGCGCGTTGATAATGATGCGCTGTGGCGGGAATATCATAAATTGGAATATGAGATTTTTTCCCACAATGATAAAAGTCCAGAAAAATTGACCCGATTTCATGAACTGGAACGGCAATTGGGAATCAGCGAACAAAAAAAGAACGCATTTATCAATGCAAAAAATAAACTGCGTGCATCGGCCCAGCAAACGGCGTCTTTGTCGCAAATATTGTCAATGGGCATCGGACAACAGCAAAATGACTAGTATATATGTTCACGGCGGATTGGTTTTTTAGTCTGGATGAACGTTTGCGCGAAATGGGAATGGATTCAGATGCGCAATCGTTTGATGAAATACGTCAGAATTTGTCGTGTCGGCGTGTCCTGGGGTCGGATGCGTTCGCAGAAAATTGTGTGTATGTAATTTTAGCCGGCGGGTTTTCGCAAAAAACAGCGAAAAAAATTCATGCACAGATTATGGATTTCTTGCGCGCCAATGGTTCAGATTTTGATGGACTGTTTGCAATATTTCATAATAAAAATAAAATTAACGCAGTGTGCAAAATCTGGGGTAATCGCGTACAAATTCGGGATGAATATTATTCGTTGGATAACACTGGTGCGCGTGTGAATTATCTGGCACATTTGCCACATATTGGAAAAATTACGGCAAATCATTTGGCGCGTAACTTGGGCGAAGATGTTGTAAAATATGATATATGGATTCAACGTCTGGGCGTGTTGTATGCACAAAATCCAATGCTGGGCACGAAAATAGATAATAAAAAGTTATGTCCAGAAATAAAAAGTGCATGTGATGCGATGTTTGATGATTTGTGTGCCCAGACAGGATTGCCACGCGGATATATTGATGTGGTGTTGTGGAAAAGTTCACAAACTGGCTTGATAAAGGAATTAAAGCATGAATGTAAAAATTGAACAGTCGTGGAAAAATGCACTGGCACCAGAATTTGATAAAGATTATTTCATTAAATTGACAGACTTTGTGCGTGGGGAATATATGGCGGGGCACGCGGTTTATCCGGCACCGGCAAATATTTTTAATGCGTTTAATTTATGTCCGCTGGATAATGTCAAGGTTGTTATCATCGGCCAAGATCCATATCATGAACCAGGCCAAGCGCACGGATTGTGCTTTTCTGTTTTGCCGCCAACACCAATTCCGCCGTCGCTGGTTAATATTTATAAAGAAATTCAAAATGACCTGGGGCGGCCATCGGTGACGCATGGCGATTTAACGCGGTGGGCCGAACAGGGGGTATTGCTGTTAAATTCAACGTTAACCGTGGCCGCGCATCAGGCGGCGTCACATGTTGGACGCGGTTGGGAACAATTTACAGATGCAGTTATTCGTGTGGTCGCAGGGCGTGAAAATATTGTCTATATGCTGTGGGGCAGTTATGCCCAACGCAAGGCAGAATTTGTTGACCAAGATAAAAATCTGGTATTGAAAAGTGTGCACCCGTCACCATTGTCGGCCAGTCGTGGATTCTTTGGTAATCACCACTTTTCACGTGCGAACCAGTATCTGGTCGCGCATGGCAAAACACCAATTGAATGGTAGGCCCGAATTATAAACAAATCTGGAATTAAAAGTTATATGTGAATCCAGCACCGTAAAACGCGTATGAATTATTTTCGTCGGCCGTGTTCGCGTTTGAAAAATGTTGAATGAATAATTCCAGTGCCCATCGGTCATTTATTTTATATCCACCCATTAATTTGAACTGGAACAATAATTTTGCACCCAGACGTTCGTTTTGTTGTGCCTGTAACCCGACGCCAATGCCCGTGGCAAAGTACCATTTTTCATTATGGAACAGCGCGATATCTTCGGATAAAAATATCATCGGAATTGTGAATTTTTTCCAATCCCATCCATACTTTTCACCCCATCCAATCGTTTGGCCAATATTAATGGATTGACGTGCCGGTAATTTGAAAAATGTTGTCGGTTGCGAATATTGAAAGTGCACAAATGTAAACGGAACCCATTGTGTTGGTGGGGGGATAATAAAACCACTGTTTACCCCAGCGCCAAGATGCAACGCAAACTGATTATCATAATTGCCCGTAAATGGGTTGTCTGATGCGTGCGCGCACATGGCAAAAAACAGCGAAAAAATTGCAAATGCGACCTTTTTCATACGCAGAATATATAATATATATATAATATTTGCAATATTAATTTATTAAAAAATATAATGAATTTTTTGTCGTGACGCAATCAATCGTTATACAGTCCTGTTTCACGGGCAACGCGCCACCAGTGGTCCGAAAATATCGGGCGACGGTCCGGCGTATGCCATGGTTTAAGCCAGTTAGAATAATGCATAACAACCAGATTATATTTCAAATCGTCAATTTCATATTCACTGTGCGCGCGGAATATCCATTTACCCAGCATTGTTTGAAAATTATATTTTAATGGTAAAAATACTATGCGGCCACGCAATGAATAGTTTAATAAATCCTGGTCAGGATTTTTATAGCGCTTTATTTGTGATATGCGCAGCCATTTGTCATAGATTTTTTCAGTACGAATTCGTTTCAAATTCATAACCAGAAATCCAGAATTTACATAACCGTTCGGATAATCGCGTACCGCACCTAATATGTTTTTCCCCATGTCCATGCGATCCAATTCAATCAGGTCATCAAAAAATAGTGTATCTATGTCGGCATAGATTACTTTATCAACATCTGGTAACAGTTTTGGCAGCCCCAGTCGCCACCAAACTGCTGCGGGCCAATTGCAACGATATGAATTGTCAAAATCATTCAGTGCGGTTAAAAATATCACGCGTGATTTTGTGCCACGCGTCATTTTTGATACTGTGCGACGATGGGCGGTCGGCACCCCGTCATCAACAACGCAATATATGTCGTAATCACACCGATTTTCTGATGCCATAACCAGCGATTTTATGGAAACACATGCCTGTTTATATCCGTTATCATTAAAGCAAAACGCAACCGAAATCCGATTTTCATATTTTTTCATCGGTAACCTGGGGCGGGGTGTGGTGGATAATATATTATGAAATCTGATTTTGTCGCGAATTTGCCGACGATTTGTTTTGGTCCACCCGAATACAGATGCAACAGTTGCAATTCGTTCACGCTGTTTCCAATTTATACGCATACAGGCCCCCTGAGGTTGAATAAAAAGGCCGTCGTTTTTATAAAGACGGCAGGAGTTTCAACACTATTGTATGCGTAATAGCGCACAGCTTTCGGTATATAACACTGCACTCCTGCCGTTATAGGGCAGGTGTTTTACGTCCGTGCAGACGCGCATACAATGGGTGTTGAATCCCAGTATCAGAACCCCTGATACAATTCCTATGATAAAATTGTGTGCGAAAAAAATCAAATTAAAAGCGCGTATTTGTTCCTTGCATTTAATAAAATCTTTGATATAATGCGGGGCATTGGCGGGATAGCTCAGCTGGTTAGAGCAGTGGAATCATAATCCACGTGTCGGGGGTTCAAGTCCCTCTCCCGCTACCAAAATCAGCCGGCGAATGCCGGCGTTTTATTTTGGTGTATATGGGACGCCGAACCCCCGATAAAGGGGGTTCAATCAAGCAAATAGGCGTGTGGAACACGCCGGTTGTGCAAACAAATTTGCGCAGATACGTTGTGGCATGATATGCCACAACGAATTCACCGAAGCGCTGGCCAAAATCAGCCGGCGAATGCCGGCGTTTTATTTTGGTGTATATGGGACGCCGAACCCCCGATAAAGGGGGTTCAATCAAGCAAATAGGCGTGTGGAACACGCCGGTTGTGCAAACAAATTTGCGCAGATACGTTGTGGCATGATATGCCACAACGAATTCACCGAAGCGCTGGCCAAAATCAGCCGGCGAATGCCGGCGTTTTATTTTTATCAGAAATTATTGCCGTTTTTATCATATCGTTTATGAATGCATCCGATGGTTGTTTTATGTACCCCGGGCGTTATTTTATAATATATGTGGCGTCCATCACGGCGTGATTGTACAAAACCATCGTCGTACAGTTTTTTCAAATACTGTGATGATTTAACTTGGGGGATGCCGGTCCCAGATACAATTTCTGATACACATGATTCGCCGTTATATGTTAAGAATTCCAGTATTCGCATCTTGTCATAATTTGCAAATAATTTTATCCTGTTCGCAACCATTGTTGTATAGTCGGTTGGCAATATTTCTTTATGTCCTGGGCGTAAAAATTTTAACTGGTCGGTCATATGACCAAACAGTTTACGCATGCATACAAATATACTGGCGGGGTATTCACGGCATATCTCGTAATACACAAATATTCCGCGACGGTGTGTGCGAACCAGTTCGGCATCACGCATTTTACGCAGGGATTGGGATACA
Source organism: uncultured Alphaproteobacteria bacterium (assembly GCA_944392535.1). GTDB lineage: Bacteria > Pseudomonadota > Alphaproteobacteria > Rs-D84 > Rs-D84 > Enterousia. The sequence continues at coordinate 137,684 of CALXWY010000001.1, forward strand.
ACCATTTGTTCGGCACCAACGCCGCGGGCAATGGATGATACAGATGACATACCATAAACGTCCAGAAATTCCAAAATGCGCAGCCGCAGTGGATGGGCGATATACGTCAATCCGCGTACCGCACGTGCCATAACTTGGGTTGGCAGTAATGTTTTTATCTTTACGTCGGGTAAAACGTTTTCTGGCATTCAGTATGTCCTTGTTACTTAAAGTTAATATAACATTATTTTTATCGGTCGTAAATAAATAATTTGACTTTTTGATATATATCAGAAATAATATATATTGAAATTTATATCTATTGTTTTTTATCTGAAAGAAAGGGGTGATACTATGAAATCTTGGTCGCGTAAATTTGGGGTTGCGATGCTGGGCCTGGTGCCGACAATGGCGTCTGCGAATCCGGCATGTCCGATATGTACAATCGCCATCGGTGCGGGGGTTGGTGTCGCAGAATCGTTGGGGGTGCCAACGGCGATTGTTGGAATATGGGCCGGCGCGTTGTTAACACTGTTGGGTTATTGGTTGATAAAATTTTTTGATAAGCGTGGTTGGAATTTCCCGGGACGTAATGCGTTGCTGATTGGGTTATCGGTCGCAATGATTGGATTTGCGTATCTTGGTGATATTCATTACAGTCCTGTTTGGATTTGGCATGTTTTATATCTTGACCCGATATTGTTTGGCGCATTGGTTGGCATGATTGTGTTTATATTGACGGGAAAGTTGTATGATTGGATGAAACGTAAAAATGGCGGACGTGCGCATTTTCCATTTGAACGTGTCGTTTTGCCTGTGGTGGCGTTGGCGTTGTGCAGTTGGCTGATTTGTTATTGCTATTAATCAAAAGGGGGCAGGTATGGAAAAAATTAAAAATGTAAAGGAATTTGTTGAAAAACTGGATGCGGCGAAAAAGGTTAATCCAAAAGATTTGTCGTCGGACCAAGATTTAACAATCGGGATTATGAATCTGATTTCAATTGAAGAACATTTGATGTTTTCGGGGGCAAAAACCGGCAAGCATGAATTTTATGACCTGATTGACGAAGTGCGCGAACAGCGCAAGCAGATGATGCAAAAAATTATCCCGTCATATGAAGGTGAAGTGTGGTGTATATCAAAGCACTTGTTGGCGGCGTCTATGCGTTTGTTTGAAGTTGGTACCAAGGCACTGGCGGCCGGTGATAAGGCGGGTGCATACGATTTGTTTGACCGTTCATATGGGCTGTATTGTATATTCTGGGGATTAAATATGGGCGGACTGGTTGGTGGCGCGGATGTTAAATGGGTTAAAACCAGTGCCACAAAAACACAGGTAAAAAAAAACGATGATGTCGCGCCAGTGACCGATGATGAAACAGCCCAAAATGCGGGTGACAGCAAAATGGCGCGATTAAAACGATGGGTAAAAAATGCAGTAAATTGTTGTATTGAATGATTAAACGTCTGGTGAACGATGCCCCGTTGAAATGCGGGGCGTTTTTATTCTTGATTTTTAATATATGAATTTTATAATGACTGGTACAGTGCCCTAATAGTCTAGTGGTAAAACACGTCCTTGGTAAGGACGAGTCGCAAGTCCGATTCTTGCTTAGGGCACCAGATGATTTTTTGGGGGCGGGGCGATGATGTGACTGACAACCACGGAGTTTCCAAATCCCAGTTAAAGTGATAAATCAGGGTGGCACCGCGCAATAAAAATTGCGCCCCTGAAATATTAAAAACGTGGGTGCCGTTTCCAAATCTTTTTGAATGTGGTGCCCAAAATAAAAAAAGGGACCAAAATGTTATCGTTGAAATCAAAATACAGAACGCATACTTGTGGTGAATTGAATAAATCACATGTCGGTGAAACAGTGACTTTGTCTGGGTGGGTTCATCGCAAACGTAATCATGGGTCACTGTTGTTTATTGACCTGCGCGATAATTATGGAATCACCCAGTGTGTGTTTGATGGCGGGGATGCAGATTTAGAACGTGTGCATCCAGAATCTGTGATTCAAATTACAGGGAATGTTGTTGCGCGCAGTGATGATGCAGTTAATGACAAAATTCCAACCGGGGAAATAGAGGTCCAGGCGACAGATTGGCATGTGCTGACAAGTGCAGATGTTTTGCCGTTCCCAGTGTTCGGCGATGATGACAGTGTTGCCGAAGATCTGCGATTAAAATATCGCTATATTGATTTGCGGCGTGAATCTTTGCATCGCAATATTTTAATGCGTAATCGTATGGTAAAGTTCATTCGTGACCAAATGTGGAATATGGGTTTTTCAGAATTTCAAACACCAATTTTAACGGTGTCCAGTCCCGAAGGGGCACGTGACTTTATCGTGCCGTCGCGCAATCATCATGGTATGTTTTATGCGCTGCCCCAGGCACCACAACAGTTTAAGCAACTGATACAGATATCTGGGTTTGACCGTTATTTTCAAATTGCGCCGTGTTTTCGTGACGAAGATTTGCGTGCCGACAGATTATTAGAATTCTATCAATTGGATTTGGAAATGTCCTTTGTTGATTTGCCAGATATCCAGGCCGTTGGTAACGAATTAATGCCGGCATTAATTCGTGAATTCGTTCCAGATGCCAAGATTTGTCCGGAAATACCACATATCGCATTTGATGACGCGATGATGAAATATGGTACGGATAAGCCTGATTTGCGAAATCCAATAATTATTCACGATGTGACGGATATATTCCGGGGATCTGATTTTGGTATCTTTGCCAATGCCATTGACAATGGCGCCGTTGTTCGTGCCGTGCCGGCACCAAACAGTGCGGATCGGCCACGTTCGTGGTATGATAAACTGGGTGATTATGCGGTCAAAGAACTGGGACTGGGGGGACTGGGGTACATAATATTTGCCGATGAAGCCAAGGGCCCGGTTGCCAAAAAACTGGATGCGGCACGCAAGGAAAAATTGCGCCAGATTTCTGGTGATAATTCATCATTGTTTTTTATCTGTGATGTTGCAGAAAATGCCGCCAAAGCCGCAGGTAAATTACGTACTAAATTGGGCGAAGATTTAGGATTGATTGATGAAAAAGAATTCCGGCTGTGTTGGATAGAAGAATTTCCGTTCTTTGAAGCCGATCCAGAATCACCCACAGGAATTGCATTTACGCATAATCCGTTTTCATACCCAATGGCGACATTGGATGAATTACAGACGCGTGACCCACTGTCTATCAAGGCGGCACAATTTGATATGGTATTAAATGGTGCAGAAATTTGCAGTGGCGGATTGCGGAATTTTAATCCTGATGTTATGTTGCGCTGTTTTGAAATTACTGGGTATGATGAAGAAACGGTTAAGCAAAAGTTTGGTGGAATGTATCATGCGTTTCAATATGGTGCACCACCGCACGGCGGGTGTGCGTTCGGTTTGGACAGATTGGTGCAAATCATGCTGGGTGAACCGAATTTGCGTTCTGTTGTGCTGTTCCCAACCAACCAACGTGGTCAAGATTTGATGATGGGGGCGCCGGGTCCAGTTACAGAAACACAACTGCGCGAAGATCATATCCAAGTGCGTAAAAAAGGATAATTTATTATCGCAATATGTAAAAAAATCAGTCCTGTCATTGGACTGATTTTTTTATGGGAAATCAAACCTGTTAATATTTGTCGGTGGATGGGAATATAATGCGTGTACAGGATAATATACAATGAATACGCGCATAGATGAAATTGTTGTAAAAATGGGATTAAGCCAATATCAAGCGAATGTTTTACGGTCACATCCAGATATATATGTACTGTCCAGATTGGTAAAACGTGGTTGTGTTTTGTATGCACCACGTGCAACACATGGATTTTATAATTTTATTCAACGATTAATTATGGGACGGCGGGGGGATTTAATTGGGTATGATAAAATGCTGGTTCATAATCAATATGGAATCAAATTGTTTCTGGGTGGTTTTTACAGTGCGCCAATTGGGCGCTTTAAATATTATGCCGATGATAAAGGCAACATTGTTGCGCGCAATTGTGTGCGGGGTAATTAAAATTTATCATGACTGCGTACAAAATCGCGCATATATGTTGGGTCAAAATTTATCATTATTTCTGACAGTGAATATGAACGTGTGCCATCAGGGTTAATTCTTAATTCTACTGGTACTGGTACCGGCGATGTGCCGCGTAAAGTCATATTCAAATCTGCATACATGCGACCATCTGATATTTCCATTTCACCAGTGGCGTCAGTGTGACGCAATTGTAACTGGATTGGTGTGGTTGTTATAAAGTTTCCGTTCTTGTATTCGCCGATAATGCGCATCTTTTTTATCGCAGATTCGCCACCATCAAATGCGTATGACAGTGCATATTCGGCATTAAATGTATTGATTTGATCGGCTGATGCAAAAAAGTCATCAATACCAATCCCAACCAGATATCCGCCATCAAATGACAAATCCATGTTGCCGGTCATATTGTATTCCATATCGTGCGCAATATTACCAAATGTGTTCATGTTTATTTCCGCCGTAATCATTGTGTCGCGTACATTTAATGGCATGTTGCGCGATAATAATAACCCATTTGTAACAAATCTGTTTAATTGGGCGAATATTTCATATTTATTACCGTTTCGTGTAATTGTGGCCAGCATGTTTCCGCGATTACTGTCTGTTATTGAAAATGTCTGGGCGTCGCGTTTTAGTGCATATACAAAGTTTTTAAATATATTACCGTTGTATATCAATGCGTCCGCAGATAATGATACATTTGTGTTAAAATTAAATGGTATTGTAATTGGTGACGCACTTAAAAATGTTAATTCTTCGTAATTATCCAAATATTCTTGGCTGATAAAAGAATCAAGATTTAATACATCTGTATGCAATGTTATGCGGTTACCGCTGAGTGTGCCATTAAATTCGTGGCCAGCAATGTTTATTTTTAATCCAGATACTGTATCGTTGTGGTACGTCCCAGATATACTGTATCCGACATTTGCGAATGCACGCATATCAATGTTTGGAAACCAATCTTTGATATTTTGGCCGGATATGTTGAAATAGTTATCTGATAAACTTAATATCCATCGTTTGGAATGCGGAACAAATTGCATCATGTTATCGTGCCAACGAAAATTACCAATAACGTTCTGCATGAATTTGGGAATTTTTAATGTGTCTGGGATTACCCATTCCAGTGTTTTATTATTTGCAAATTTATATGTGGGTGTGATTTTGTCGTTGTTTATACTGTACGTGCCAGCGATATTTGAAAATTCAAAGTCAATTCTTCCGCGTGGCGCCAGTTTTGAAATTTTTGATATTATGTTGTCAATATTTGGCATTGATGAATCAGATTTTACATTGATGTAAAAATTGTCTGGGGTAACAGAAATGGTGCCGTTTAATGTACCGTATGAAAAACGACTGCATTTCCAATCAGATGGTGTTCCAGAAAATACGCATGTTACAGGCATTTCATTGTATTTTGTTGTTATTATTACGTCGTGCGCACCGTTGGCGTCAATTGTTCCGCCATTTATTAACAAGTTGTCGGCCGTAACATTCTGTATCTGTAATTTGTCGCGCGTACCGTTTGCACGAATCTGTAAATGATGAAATTCATGGTTGGCAAATTTCAAGTTGCCTGTGAAGTCCAAATCAAAAGACGTCATATAGTAAATACGAGACGGTTGGGTCAAGAATGATAAATCATACGTTATATCGTGACCACGCAATTGCACAATTTTTGCACCGTTCGGATGTATTTCTATGTTCCCAGTTATACGTGGCATTTTTATATCAGTAAATGTCCATCCACGGTTGCCATCCCACGCAAAATTCATTTTTATATTTACAGTTTGTTCTATGCGTGGATATGAAAACCCAAACCATCTGTTAATGTCGTTTGTTTCCATGGCGATTTTGCCACGGGCCGAACCATCAGAAAATAACTGGCCCGATACCTGTAATTTATCATTTTGGTTGTGTATAAAGAATTCATCACCATGAAAGTCAACGTCATATTTATGCTGGGGCGTGCGTATTGTGCCGATTAAATGATTCCCAGACAATGTTGCATCCAGTATATCAAATGTTTTGTCTTTGAATGAAATTGTTGAATTGTGAATATCTATGACATGCGGTATGTTTTGTGGAATCAGATTACTGATTGTGATTTGTGCATCGTATATACTGATGTCGCCATTTAATTGTGCGCTGTCCAGGTTAAATATACTGGTTAACGGGACAGAGAACATCAGTGCGCCAATTTGGCCATTTGGTATATATACATCGTGGGCAACAATTGTTGCGCGCCCTAATAAACTGAAATGTATATCACCACGAATTTGTGCCGTAACACCCGTTTGTGTTGCGATTGCCTGTTCCAGGCGCGGGCGCATATTGTTTAATGTTATCATTGGGGGCACCAACACAACGGCAATTGCGATTACGCCGATTGCGATAATGCATGACCATAATATTCTGCGCTTGTATCGTGGTTTTAATGACATTCCCTTATTCCCTTGTATTTTGATTATAATGAATTATATTAATGCTTGTGAATAAAAAAATATTCAATCTTCAAAGTGATTATGCCCCTATGGGGGACCAGCCCCAGGCAATTTCTGAATTGGTGGCGGGTGTTCGTGATGGACGCCGCAACCAAGTGTTGTTGGGGGTGACGGGTTCGGGCAAGACATTTACAATGGCCAATGTTATCGCAGAACTGGGGCGGCCAGCGTTGATTATGGCGCCGAATAAAATTCTGGCGGCGCAATTGTATACGGAAATGAAGTCGTTCTTTCCGACAAATCATGTTGAATATTTTGTGTCTTATTATGATTATTACCAGCCAGAGGCATATTTACCAACAACAGATACGTATATTGATAAAGATGCATCAATAAATGAACAATTGGATCGCATGCGGCACAGCGCGACGCGCGCAATGCTGGAAGAACGTGATGTCGTTGTCGTATCATCTGTGTCATCAATTTATGGTATGGGTTCCCCAGAACAATATTCTGGGATGAAATTAGTCTTGCGCGTTGGGGATAAAATCAGTATGGCTGATGTAATGCATGCGTTGGTTGATATTCAATACAAGCGCAACGATGTGTCATTTGAACGTGGAAATTTTCGTGTACGTGGTGATACGCTGGATGTGTTCCCATCGCATTCACAGGACAGGGCATGGAAATTGTCTTTCTGGGGGGATGATGTTGAAGAAATATGGGAATTTGATACGCTGACCGGGGCAAAGTTACAAAAAATGGACAGGGTTGCTGTGTATCCAAATACGCACTATGCAACGCCTATGCCGTCTATATTACAGGCAATTGGGCAAATTCGTAATGATTTAGATGAACGATTGAAGTATTTTCACGATAACATGAAATATCTGGAAGAACAGCGGTTACGCGAACGTGTGAATTTTGATATTGAAATGATGGAATCAACCGGTACGTGTCGTGGAATTGAAAATTATTCGCGGTATCTGTCTGGACGTGCGCCGGGGCAACCCCCACCAACACTGTTTGAATATTTACCAAAAGATGCGGTGTTGTTTATTGATGAAAGTCATGTTACCGTGCCCCAGATTTCGGCCATGTCGCGGGGTGATCGGGCACGTAAAGAAACACTGGCACAATATGGTTTTCGGTTGCCGGCCTGTATTGATAACCGGCCGTTAACGTTTGATGAATGGAACGAAATGCGCCCGCAAACAATATTTGTTTCGGCAACACCGGCCGAATGGGAATTAACACAATCAGGTGGGATTGTTTCTGAACAGGTTATTCGCCCAACAGGTCTGTTGGACCCAGAATGTACAGTTCGGCCCACAGCGCACCAGGTTGATGATTTGCTGGACGAAGTTAAAAAAATAAATGGTCGCGTTTTGGTTACGACGTTAACAAAAAAAATGGCAGAACAACTGACCGATTATTTTGTTGAAAATGGGGTGCGGGCAAAATATCTGCACAGTGATATTGAAACGCTGGAACGTATTGAATTGTTACGTGATTTGCGATTGGGCAAGTTTGATGTCTTGGTTGGAATTAACCTGTTACGCGAAGGTTTGGATGTACCAGAATGCGAACTGGTCGCGATTATGGATGCCGATAAAGAAGGGTTCTTGCGTTCCACACGCAGTTTGATTCAGACAATTGGGCGGGCCGCACGTAATGCAAATGGACGGGTTATACTGTATGCCGACACAATCACGGATTCTATGCGGAATGCGTTGGATGAAACAGCACGGCGGCGGCAAAAGCAAATGGCATATAATACATCGCATGGCATTGTACCCAAAACTGTTACCAAGGCTGTGTTTGCCGAAGTTGGTGATAAACAAGAAAAAACAGATAAAAAACATCGTTTCGTTTATACGTCTGATGGCGTGATGGATGCAGATACATTGCGTAAAGAAATAAAAAAGTTAACCAAGCAGATGCGCGATGCCGCAGAAAACTTGGAATTTGAACGTGCCGCGGATTTGCGTGATGCCATTCATAAAATGGAAGATGATTTATTGTTGTTGGAGTAAGTGGTCATGAAATCAAATTATGAATTAAAAAATATTGATGAAACACGTCAATTCGCGCGGGATTTTGCGCATACACTGCGTGCGCCGGTATGTGTCGCATTACATGGCGATTTAGGTATGGGGAAATCTGAAATCGCACGTACAATAATACAAACGTTGCGTGGCCCGGATACTGTTGTCCCCAGTCCAACGTTTACAATTGTGCAAAACTATGATGGAATATCGCATTTTGATTTGTATCGTATAAATGATAAATCTGAATTGACAGAAATTGGGTTACCATATGCGTTGCAAAATGATATTACGTTAATTGAATGGCCGGAAATTGCCACAGATATTTTGCCAGAAAACACAATACATATTTATTTAACTGGTGATGGCGATACGCGTACGTTGCGCATAGAATAAATTTTTTAGGAAACTGTACCTGTTGCATGTGTGTACATTCTGGGATAATAATACATGTGTCGTGAAAGCGATGCAAGCATTGCTGTAATGGTGTTTCTAAGCCCACGAACTCACATCCCTATGGATTTATCCATAAAAGTAATGTTTGCAATAAACAGCCTGTGCCACGGCACAGGCGTTTATTATTGATTTTTTTGCAACAGGCTTTGTACCGCCAATGGAAAATCTGGACTGTGCGATAAATAAGAACCACTGACCAATAAATCTGCACCAGCCGCCCAGCATTGTTGTGCCGTTTTTGGATTTATGCCACCGTCAACAGATATTATATATTTCAAATTATGTTTTTTGCGTGTTGCGGCCAATATTTTTATTTTGTTTAAGCAAGTGGAATCAAATTCTTGACCGGCCGCACCAGGGGTTACCGCCATTATCATTACTTCATCTATATCCCGTAACACAGGTCGTAATATTGCCGGTGACGATTCAGGGTTTAATGCAATGCCGACGCGTCGCGATGCGGCGTGCACTGTTTTTATCGCATCACGCAGGCCGGATGTGTTTGTTGATAATATTACGGTGTCGGCACCCGCGGCAACCGCATCTGATGCCCATACGTTTGGGCTTTCTGTCATAAGGTGTACGTGCAAGTGCGCGTTTGTGCGACTGCGTATCTGTTTTAATTCGGCGATGCTGCCCGCGATTCTGTCAACATAAAATCCGTCCATTATGTCAACGTGTATCATTGATATACCGCCGGCGTTAAATAATGAATATGTTTCGGGACGTGTCATATCAAAACACAGTGTACTGGGCATTATCGGAATAAAACGTGTACGCTTTTTACGACGTGGGCGAAACACCGATACAGTGCGCGAAATAATGCCGTGTATACGATTGCGGCGCGCAATATATGCATCGCGATGCTTTTGCTCTTTATCCCATATGTATGTTGACAGTGCACGAATGTTCGCATCAGAACGAATGTTTTGTACCGGGATATTAAATATATTTTCAATGAATTCATCAATACTGGTTATTTCAGAACCACCCCCAGATATAAAAATTTGCTTTATGGCATATTTCTGTAAAACGTCAGTTGCGATGTCTTTTATTCGCTGGCATATTTCCAGCATGTACGGCATAATCACATCGTTTACGTCGGCGCGCGAAAATTCGTATTCTGTGTCCGCCGGGGTGAAACGATCCATTTCTTTGGGTATCAAGTCAGCAACATTACGCTTTATCCGTTCTGCATCATCAAAACTGATATTCAATTTTTCTGAAATTTCATTTGTTATTGTTGTGCCACCAATGTTTATCTTGGTATACAGTACCGGACCACGGTCAATCCATATTGATACAGACGTATACTGGGCGCCAAAATCAATAAACATACACGCCATTTTTTGTTGGCGAAAAACAATGTTTTGCAAATACATTGAATCATAAAATCCAATCGGTTGAATGTGTGCATGACGCAGGTCTGATAAAATATGATTCATCGTTTCGTGCGGATAAAAAATGGCACCGAATACAGATATCAGTTGTCTGTCTGTATGACCAATCGGGGTAAACATGTCACGCGCTGTTGGGGTGTCGTATCGCATTGGAATTACATGCATGGGATAGTAATCTTCTGGGGCCGAAATTTGCGAAATTTGATTGCGAATGTCAGTCGTACTGATTTTGTGTTCGCCACGCCATACAGTGTTTTTTGCGGTTACAGATAATTTTATATTGCCAAAATTTCCGGTAATATATGCATCGTCAAAATGTGTGCCAATTTGACGTTCCAATTCATCCGTCACAGAATTTAATGCAAACACCGTATCGTAATTATCAACAGAATATACCGCCGATTTTGCAATGCGTCCATTGCGTACACGGTGGGCAATACCGCGTATACCGCTGGTACCAATATCCAAGCATAAAAAAGACGAATCCAATAAATTCATTATCGTTGTTTATTTTATTAAAATTCGTGCATCGTCACGCATATCAATAAAATTCAGTTTCTTGGATAAAATGCCGTGGTTTTTATTTATTACCCCCAAAGATGCAATTGCGGATGCGGCGTCGTGTTCCGGCAACATTATTGTTATTCCATCATTCGTAACCATATTCCAGCGACGATTTTCAATCCATTCCATATAGTTTATGTTATTTGCCATATTTTGTGCGGATTCTGTTATCCCAGATATATCATTTGGCAATGTGCCACGAAATGTAACCAGTTCGTTTGTGCGGGTTTCAGATGGCTTGTTTATAATTGTACCATCGGATGACAAGGGGTAATAGTATGTGCCGTCCGTCCATTGGGCAATTGCGCGATAAAAATCAACCTTTACCGACAAATTGCCATCAGGTCGGCGATGCACCGCGGATTGACGAACCCCAGGTACAGATGCAACGCGTGAATTTATATTTGCCAAATTTGCGCTGTATGCGCGTGTCCCAGGGGCAACCGCAACCGCCGCCGCAATCGCATCCAGGTTTTTGTTTGCCGAATCTGTTGTTATTGATATTGTTCGTATGTATGACAGTGCACTGCGCCCCGTACATATCCAGATTACGCGGGTTGCAAAATATATGGCTAAAACAATAGCGATAATAAAATACAGCCAAAACCATATATTTCTTTTCATGCGTACAATTATATCATAAAAACATTTGTTTTGAAAGATTGTCAGAATGTTTTTTTAACTGGCACGTAATAAATATCCGCGACCAAACATGCAACGGCGGTACGCCCCAACAGACTTTGACGTTGTATTACGTGGCACAGACAATAATGCACGTTGGCCCACGTCGCGATATTCGTTTGATTGGAATGTTACCCATAACCCGTCCCAGTCGGGCATAATACTGCTCTGGTTCGGGGAAAGCAGTTTTGAAATTCGTGAACGTGGCATATATGATGGCCGGTCAATGCCCAGGCACGCCTTGTGATCACGGACAAACTGTTCCATGGTTACAGATTCATTTTCCCAATTCAGTATTGTTGCATCGTCCAAACTGCCCCGATTTACGGATGCGCATGCAGTCAGTGCCAGCAGTAATACGATGAATTTTATTCTCATGTTTTGTATTATAATTTAATTGCCTTGTGGGGGCAATAGTTTTTATAATATGATATAATGGAATATAGGATGGGGATATGGCAATAACCGTTCAGAATTTTATAAAACTGGCAAATCTGTATAACCAGATGACAATGGTTATGTCGGCAATCTGTGTGCAAAAGGGCGGAATTGCAATTGAAAACTATGTCGGACGCTTTTTTATGGCTGATGTTTTAGAATATATTTCTGAATACGGTCGCAGATTGTTGGACGATAAAAAAATGACTGTGCCCGCAGATGTTGCAAATGTTATACAAAAATTTCAATCGCAATATGAAATGGTGAAAGATTTAACAACCCCAACCCAAAAACCGTTGTATGAAATGACACTGGAAGAATTTGAACGGGTTATGAATATTTGAATTAATGGCAAGGTGACAATATGAATGCAGTAAAACGTACGCTTTGTGGAATATTTGCAGCAGGGATGTTGGTGCTGGGGGGCGCCTGTACGCGACAATCACAGAACCAGGTGCCGCAATATGATACCATCAATGTTGTTGAGAATTTTGTGATTGATGAAAATTCTGTGCCGATTTTTCCAAAAAAGGCCGCATTGACAACCGATACGGCCCAGCGATTTTCGTTGGATTTGCCCAAAAGATGTACTGTGAATTGGGATAACCAGACAATTGTTTCGGTCGTTCCCGAAGAACCCATAGAAATGGTGCGTTTGGGGTTGGGGGATCCGTTGCCTGATTTGTTGGTGTCTGATTATGAATTTCGTGAATTAACGGTCAAAGAAGCCTTGGATAAATTACTGGTCGGGACAGACATTTCTGTCATAGAAGATGAAGATTTAACAGAAACAATTTCGGGTTCTGTGTCGTCTGGGAATTTGACTGATACGGTTGAACTGATGGCCAAAATGGGGCGGGTGTATTATTCGTATGATGCAGTTAACGCAGAAATTCACTTAAATCATCGGGCGAAATGGATGATAAAAATGCCGCGTGATGAAAATATAATTATGGCACTGTTGGATGCAATGCACGGGGCGGATATGCGGAATTTGTTGGTTGATTGGCAAGACAAGACAATGGTATTTGAAGGTAATTATCAAACAGAACGCGAAGTGGCCAAGATCATTTCAGATATTGCGTCAAAGAAATATATGTTGGCGTGGGATATTGATGTATATCGTGTCTATCCACGTACAGATAATCCGATTATATGGATGAATTTATTGCCGGCGTTCGGGGATAATAACATAAAAATGTCTATACCAGGCGTGGTTGGACGTGCACTGGTGGTCAGTCCGGAAATAAATACAAAAACACTGCAAGAATTTTTATCGCAACAGGCAAATGTTGTTCTGATATCCCAGGGACAGTTTGTTATTCCAAATGGGTGGCAGTCGCGATTTGATATTGGGCAATGCAGCAAAGAAGAACGTTTGGAAACAGATTTGATAATTGGGGCCACGGGTGTGTATGGCGATTTTGGGGGCAAGGACAAGATTGATGCAAAAATTGTTTTGCGTACCAGTAACGGTGAATTAACATCATTTAATATTCCGTCTGATGTTGGCGATAACTATGTGATTATTGGTATTCCAACACATTCGTTTGTTACAACGCCGGAAACGTTAATCAGCCCATTCGCAGAACTGGTGGTGTTTATGTCGCCACGCATCATTTCTATTGTTGATGCAGATACGGCGCCAGATGGTGGGGCGCAGCCATTGGTTGGTGATGCGTTACGGGATTTTTTAAGTAAATAACAGGAATTTGGTAATATGTTTTCAAAACTGGAAAGAAAAGTTGCATTCCGATATCTGGGCGCAAAAAAGCGCGGTTTTGGTTCCGTGATTTCGTGGGTGTCGTTAATCGGTATTATGTTGGGGGTGGGGACCCTGATTGTTGTTATGTCGGTTATGGGCGGGTTTCATGACACGTTGCTGTCGCGTATCGTCGGAATGAATGGGCATGTCGTCGTTTATCACCAAGATGGCGCAATTGCTGATTATGATTTCTTGATTGATAAAATGAAACAAAACAAGGTTGTTGCCGCCAATGCCACTGGGATTGTCCCAATCGTAGAGGGCCAGGTGATGGCCACGGCCGGTGGATATAATACGGGTGCAATAATTCGCGGAATTCGTATGTCTGATTTAGCGGCCAAGACAACCACGGGCACAAAAATTTATGGCAAACCACTGGATAAAATTCGTGATGGCGAATTGGTTGGTGGTGCGTCTTTGACCCGGGCGTTGCGTGTTGGTATGGGGGATATGATTTCGCTGGTTTCTGCAAATGGGGCAACGCCAACACCGTTTGGTTCAATGCCACGGATTATGGCGTATCCGGTTATGTCATCGTTCTTTATGGGAATGTATGAATATGATTCTGGGTACATATTTATGCCATTGGAAACGGCGCAAAAGTATCTGAATATTCAAGATTCTGTGACGCATATTGATTTATTCTTGCGCGACCCCGAAGACACAACAGATGTACGTGATGCGTTGGCAAATATGTTGCCAACCGGGTTTGTTGTGCGCGATTGGCGTGAATTGAATCGCGGATTTGTCGGTGCGTTACAGGTGGAATCAAATGTAATGTTTTTGATATTGTTGCTGATTGTGATTGTGGCGGCATTCAATATTGTTTCCAGTCTGGTTATGTTGGTCAAAGATAAATCCAAAGATATTGCGGTGTTGCGGACATTCGGTGTATCGCGTCGTTCTATGATGAAAATTTTTGTTTTGTCTGGGACCAGTATCGGGATTTTGGGCGCGTTGTTTGGAACTGTGCTGGGGGTTGTGATTGCGATTTATATTGAACCAATACGTCAATTCGTTCAATGGGCCACAGGACGTGATTTGTTCCCGGCAGAATTATATTATTTATCAGAATTACCGTCAAAATTGGTGCCAGGGGAAGTAATTGGAATTGCGCTGATTGCGGTGCTGTTGGCATTTTTGGCAACGCTGTATCCGGCATGGAAAGCGGCCAGCACAGATCCGGTTGACGTATTAAGAAATGAATAAAGGAATCGCGTAATGGCAAATATACTGAATTCTTTGTCTAAAATTTCAAAGGGTGATATTGTGCTGTCGGTGCGCGATATCAAAAAGACATTTATGGAAGGGGGGCAACCATTACATATTTTACGTGGTGGTGGATTTGATTTGCATCGTGGCGAAATAATTGCGCTGGTTGGACCGTCGGGCAGTGGTAAGTCTACGTTATTACAATGTGTTGGATTGCTGGATCGGCCAACATCGGGCAGTATTTTGCTGGACGGTGTGCCTGTTCAAAAAATGGACGATGAAATGCGCACGATGATGCGCCGGCGTAAAATTGGTTTTGTGTATCAGCGTCATAATTTATTGTCTGATTTTACTGCGTTGGAAAATGTTGTGTTGCCAATGTTGGCAAATGGGGTGGATGAACACAGTGCAAATGCGCGCGCAATGAAATTATTACGCGCGGCCAGTGTTGCGCATCGGGCATCACATCTGCCGGGCGAAATGTCGGGTGGCGAACAACAGCGTACGGCCGTGGCACGTGCATTGGCAAACAGCCCAGAAATATTGTTGGCAGATGAACCAACCGGCAGTTTGGATCCCACACATGCACAATCTGTGTTTGATTTGTTGTTGGATTTAGTGCGTAAAAATAAAATGGCAATGTTGTTTGTTACACATGATATGAATCTGGCATCACGGGCGGACAGAAAAATTACTATTCACGACGGCGTCGTTGAATGATATAATATAAATAAAACAGGGGAAGCGAGAGATGAAAAAAGCAGCACCGAAATCAAAACAAAAAACAGCACAGGTTTGTGACTGTTACAGCACTGGTCATAAAATTTGGGGCGCGGTCGCATTGGCCGGATTGTTTTCTTGTGGATTAATATTGGGGTTAACATATCGTCCAGAACCCGTCCAAGAGGTACGTCTGGATGCGCAACAGTGTGATGCAATTGCAAATGAAATTATCAAGATTACAACTGATGGGGCAACCACAGAAAATGTTGATGTGTTAAATGAATTGAATGCGGCGTACTCTGATGGTTGCGCCGGGCGCTTGGTTATAATTGACCGCGTGGCAAGTCAAAATCTGATGCCGGAAATAATTTCAACTTGTTCACGTATTGAACAATTGTTGACATCACGTCTGCATCCTGAATCTGATACAGATTATTTGGCACATTTAAGTAATGCGGATACATACAGTACGTTGGCGGAACGTGGATGTGCGGAAAACGCGGATATGTATAAAACAATGGCACTGCGTGAATTGGAAATCGCAACGGCGTTAAAGCCAGAAGAAAATATGAATGAATCTGATACAGAAATTGTGATTGATACGTTCAAAAAGTTGGATATGCAACGCGAAGCACAACAATTTTTAGATAAAATTCAACAATTAACCAATCCAGCAATTGATTTTATCTTGCAGATGGAACAGGTAATAAATGGATAAATTATGAAAAAATTTACCGCAATATTTACAGCGTGTTTGATTGGAATGCCGGCGTTTGGGGCTGATTCTGGGGTCGCGGCGCGTATGGATTGTACAGATATCCAGGCGCGCATTAGTGAATTATCGGCAATTGAAAATCCAGATGATGCAACAACAAATGAATTAACCCAGTTACAGGCATCGTATCGCAGTAATTGTGCGCCATCGGCGGCGGGGCGCCGTACATCGGGGCGGGCGGCGGCGCTGTCTTATACCGGTCGGTCTGCATCTAATACAACGGGTGGAACGTCGGGGACGGACAGCACAACCCAGTCGGCGTTGACAGTGGATTATGCGCTGAATCAGTTTTTAATGGAATTACAGGGTGTATGTCGGAATTTTTCTGCAAATATCGCAACGTTAACGCGTGGTGGGGCAACAACCGAAGATTTGCAGCCTTTGATTGATCAATATCATATAAATTGTTTGGGCGAACAGGTCGCAAGTACAACTGATGGTGCGGGCGATACGTCTGGGGACGCGGATGATACGAATGTGGTGGCGGTTGACCCGGCGGTGGCCGCAGAAAATGTTGCCGCCGGTCTGTGTCCTGATGGCAGCAAGCCAAATAAGTTTGGCTGTTGCGCCGGTGAAACGTTCAAGGATATTGGTAACCTGGAATTTGCATGCTGTCCCGAAGATGGGAATGAATGCTATCCGCCGATAACCATAGAATATGATATTTAGTTTTTATAAAAAAAGGAGGGTGTGAATGAGCACAAGAAAGTCTGGTAAAAATGATATCAGAAATACACGTCGGGGTACGTGGATATGGTGGGTCGTCGCCATTATAATATTTGGTGGTTTGGCCGTATGGGGTATTTATGCCGCAGATAAATCGGGTAAAACAGATATGACAGGTGGTTTCCAAGAACCCCAGCCCCAGGTTGTTGCCACAGAAAATAGTAATGAAATGCGTCCAGCCTGTGCAGTCATAGAAGATATGCTGGTGGTTGGTATCGTCGGTGATGATGATACGGATTGGCAGAAACAGGCCGACAGTGCACAAATATATTCCGTGTTGGCAGAACGCGGATGTCCAGAAAATGCCCAGTTCTTTAAGGATATGGCACAACGTAAACAGACAATTGCCGATGGATTGCGCGCAATTATGGACCCAAATAACAGTATTATGACATCTGTGGAATATCTGTATTCTGATGACAGAATTTGCCAAACAATTGAAAAACGCGTAATTCAAAATATTAATACCAAGGCGTATACATATGACGAATTCTTGGATAATGCGAATACTTATTCGGTTCTGTACCAATTTGGATGCCATCCAAATAAACGTGCGTATTCGCGTGCGGCAATTCGCGAACTGGGGGTTGCAATGGCATTGATGCCACCAGAACATATGACCAAAGAACAAATTGTTACAATTATGGAAGTGTATAAACGCATGAAAAATGCAGATGGTGCGCATATGGTTCTGCAACGCTTAAAGGCGCGCGGATATGATATGGACTTCTTGTTAAGTATGGAAGAAATCATACACGGCATGGCGTAACGTCGGTAGATATATAACAGCCCATTGAATTAAACGCTTGCGTTTATATAAATTTATTATATAATCAGTGGGCTTTGAATTTGCGGCGGGCATAGTACAAAGGCTAGTATGCAAGCCTTCCAAGCTTGAAATGCGGGTTCGATTCCCGCTGCCCGCACCAAAAAATTGTGAAAAATGGAATCTGCTTGATTTTGATTCCGGTCATGTACGCTTTGTACATTCGCCTGCATCAAAATCATCGCATCTTCCAATTTTTGACAATTTTTAACGAGATTGGGCGTGCGCCGGAGTTGGAGAGCCGGGGCAGACTGTAAATCTGTTGGCTTAAGCCTGAGGTGGTTCGAATCCACCCACTCCCACCAAAATAAAAATACCCGCCGAATGGCGGGTGTTTATATTTTGTGATGGAGTGGTGAGATGATAAATAATATGTTTGTTAAGCAATGATAAAAATTAACCCCCGTCGGATGACGGGGTGTTTATATTTTGTGATGGAGTGGTGAGATAATAAATAATATGTTTGTTAAGCAATGATAAAAATTAACCCCCGTCGGATGACGGGGTGTTTTATTCATTTTGTTTCTTGTTGGCAATGTAATCAGCCAGCCGGTCAGATGGAATTCCCATTGACTTTAATTTTGATATAGCACGGTCGTATTTATCTTTTGATTCTGATGTTATTGGGCCGTGGGTTGCAATATCACGCAGTTCTTTGTCGGATAAATATTTTGATAAAGTATCTGCAATCTGTGATTCTGTGTGGTCGCCGAACAATCGGTCTGCCTTGTTCAGCGCCGTGCCCCACACCGTTCCAAAATCATTATCATTTTCGCCAAATGTTGCGTCCCCATGTGGGGTACGAACAACATAATGCCACCCAGTGCTGACATTATATTGTTTGCCATCACGGGTTGTTTGTTGTATCGGGTCATGACGTATGCGTTTTATTGTTATGTCTGGGCCAATGGACAGACTTTCTGCGTCCATGCGATTTTTTGACATACCGTTTCCCAAAACGACATCATTTCGTTCGGGTATACGTGGGGTTTTGGAATTTGGCTGTTCTGGCATCAGTGTGTCTATGCGTACTGTTTGACCTTTATCCAATAACGCCATTACGACATCTTTCAAAATAGATTGTTCTTTGGGTGACATATTAATGCTCCTTTTTAGTATTCGGTGATTTCTATGCTGTCAATATATGTGCGATTTATTGTTTCCAGGTTGACCGGTTGGAAATCTGGTGTGGTGATGACCAGGTCCCGATCATCTTCGGGCAGTATTAATATTGGTTCAGATTGTTGCATGGGCGTTGGGGCGATTGTTATATGTGCGCCATATGTGTCCGATTTATATTTGTCATGCAAACGTGGTGGAATATTGATGTATTCGTTCGGATTTATCCCCGGTGTTTCCAGTTCCATTTCATCCGCAGGTGATATCTTGCGTTGTTCAATATTATACACAGGGATTATAAAATCAGTTGGTGCATTGCGCAGTGTTTTTACACTGCCATCGCCGGTCAATTGTACTATGCGTAATGCACGTTCATTTTCACCGGTTGGCTTTAACCGGAACAGGCCATCAACCCCGATATAACCACTGGGGTCCAACAGGTATGCCGCATCAGATTTCTGGGAGTATATCATGCCGATTGCCATGTTGGCGGCATCATACCCAAATCCAGCCAAGCGGTTCGGAAATTCGCCCGACATGTTATTATATAAATTCGCAAATTCTGGGGATGTTTCGGGTAATGCGGCATATTTTGCGCCAATCATCGTAATATCACGGGTGATGTCGGAACCGTCCCATAATGCCGTACCGTAAAATCGTGCATCGCGGGCACTGACACCATAGTAGCGTAAAAATGATGCCAGTGTTTCTGTATCATCGCCATCGCCAAGAAACAGTACTGCATCATATGGCAATTTACCCAATGTGTCCGTCTTGGACAGTTTTTCCAGTTGTAATGTCAGTGATGATTTTTCAATCGCGGTTAAACGTTCTTGGGTTAATATATCTGATAAAATTTCGCGGGCACGCGTATTTGCCGCCACGCGGGCAGTATTCATAGATGCCGCCGCGGTGGCTGTCTTGATTGATTCAGAATCTTTTTCGGCATAGAAAAATATCCCAGTTACAGGTATATCATATATCTTGGCCGCGTATTGTGCCGTCCCGGCCATCAGGTGACCCGATGTTGTATCGGGTGCCAGCATAATCATGCCGGTTATTCCATCTGATGCCATTTGTTTTACAATTGCTTCGGTACTGTTGGTTGGCATTAATGCCATTGTCATCACGCCGTCGCCAAGCGCAGTTGCATCAGATGTAAATGATAACACAGGCATTGATTCTGGTTTGCTGTCGCGCATTGTTCGCGCATCGGCCGCAAATATTGGTCCAATTACGATTTCGGGGTTGTCACTGATAACCGCATCAATTGAATCATTGATGTTATTCGCCGTATCGTAAAACGCAACAGATAAATTCTGGGGCGCGTTTTCCAGTACCGCCATTTCAATTGATGTTTGAATCGCGCGACCGGTTTGTGCATTGTCACCAGTTAATGGTAACATAACCGCCATTCTGTGTGTTGGGGCGCCGATAAAGTTATCAGATGGGGCGCCAACCGTGCTATCCAGTGTGCCATACAGCATGTTTGTTGGGGTCCCAGTGTCCATTGTGCCATATTCTGCATACCAATCTGTTTTGGTGGACTGGGCGCATCCAGCAATAAATAATACAGCCAAAAATCCGAATATTTTTCTTATATGCATTGAAAAATCCATTTTATCTTGTATTATTCTACTATAAAAGGAAAACGAATGCAATCTGGGCTTTATATAGTTGGTACGCCAATTGGAAATCTGTCTGATATGTCGCCACGCGCAATTGATGTGTTGCGCAATGTTGATCTGATTGCGGCCGAAGATACGCGCGTTTTTGCACGCTTGGCATCGCATTTTGATATAAAAGCACCGCGCGTTTCATGTCATGAACACAATGAACGTGATGTTGTGCCTGAATTAATTGAAAAGTTGCATGCCGGCGCAAAAATCGCGGCTGTGTCAGATGCCGGTATGCCGGGTATCAGTGATCCAGGATTTCGCTTGGTGCGTGCCGCACGGGCAGAACATATTCCAGTGTATGTTATTCCGGGCCCAGTGGCGGCGATTTCGGGATTGGTGCTGTCTGGATTTCCAACAGACAGGTTTACGTTCTGTGGCTTTTTTGATGAAAAAAAGTTACATGATGATAATAAAATCCGTCATACAATTATTTATTACGAGAGTCCAAATCGCATCATGGCGACAATCGCGGCGTTGGCACGTGTTATGCCAGAACGACAAATTGCAATCGTTCGCGAAATTACTAAAATTCATGAAGAAACAATTATTGGATACCCCGCAGATTTAATGCATATACAGCCGCCACGTGGTGAAATTGTAATTGTTGTGGCACCAGCGCCAGAACGTAAAATATCAGATGCAGAAATATCAGAAATTGTAAATGATGTTGTGGCGTCTTCAACAAAATCAGCCGCGGAAACATTGGCGCGTCGTGCCGGAATTTCAAAAAAGGAAGCGTATCGGCGCATGCTGGACAAAGGGGGGGCAAATGATTAAATTTGTCGGTGGTTTTGACAGGGTTGCCGGTTTGCCGAATACGCAATTTCCTGAATATGCCTTTGTTGGACGCAGTAATGTCGGCAAATCGTCATTAATAAATGCGGTATTGGGACAGAATGTTGCCCGGACGTCAAATACGCCGGGGCGCACCCAGACATTAAATTTATTTAATGTTGATGATCGGGTAATGATTGTTGATTTGCCGGGTTATGGATATGCGCGTGTTTCGCGGGAAACGGCAATACAGTGGCTGGGGCGTCTGGAAGAATATTTGTTAACCCGGCGGCAATTGCGCCGTTTGTTCGTGTTGATTGATGCCCGTATTGGTCCGCGCGATTCAGATGTTGAATTAATGGAATTCTGTGATGCGCATGGAATATCGTACCAGGTGGTGTATACTAAAAAAGACAAGCGGGTGCGCGAACAGGCGCAACGCGAAATTAATCATGCGGCACATCCAGCAATGGTGGAACAAATATTGGAAACGTCTGCGGAAAAAAAGACTGGATTGGAACCAATAAGGGCGATAATTGGCATCAAATAACAATATATTTTATGCGACAAATCCGGCACGTATATCAGATGCGTTGTGGCGTGTGATGTCTGATTCTGGGGTTGCGTTGGCGGATATGCTGATTTTTTTACCCAGTCGGCGCGCAGTGCGGGGATTTGAAAAATTTCTGGTGCAACAGCATGGTCACAGTATAATTTTGCCACGGCTGGTTGCGCTGGGCGAAGGTACCGGCGATGAAGATGGGCAAGATGCAGAAAATCCAGATGCCGTGTCTGATACAATGCGTATTGTGACCGCGGCGCATTTGCTGGCGGCGGACGGATCAATCGGAAATATTGTGACGGCGTTGCCAATTGCGCGGGATTTAATCCGTGTCCAGGATTATCTGGAAAATGAAGGCATTGATGCCACAAAAATAGATTGGGCCGGATTAGTTGATGAAAAATATGCGGCACATTTTCAGCGCAAGGCAAAATTATTCGCAATACTGTCAGATGTGCAAAATGCCATAAATGACAATCGTATGACCCAGGTCCAGGTGCGTAATCGTGATATACGTGCATGGATTGATAAATTACACGAATATAAATTGGTGATTGTTTGTGCGTCCACTGCCAGTGTGCCGGCCACTGCGGATTTAATGGCACATGTTGCAGATATTCCACATGGGCGAATTATACTGTCGGGGCATATTCGGGGCGTGCCAGATGATTTCTTGTTAAACACAAATCCGTACTGTTCAGAATATAAATTTTTAACCCGTATTGGTGTGCGTCCAGATGAAGTTTTGCCCATTGATGTTGGGCCCAGTGCCATTGAATTTATGAACTATGCGTTCAGTAATCAATTTGATGTATATGGCGATTGGGCCGATATACAGCATTGTCACAGGATTGATTGTGCCCGTGAAAGCGAAGAAGCCATCGTTGTTGCAGAAATCACAGCGCGCGCAGTGGCAAAAAATAAAACGGTGCTGGTTATAACGCCTGATGCGGCGGGAAATCAGCGTATTGGTGCGGCATTGGCGTCGCGTGGTGTGGTGGCGGATTTTTCTGGGGGCATATCTGGGGCCATGACGCGGCCGGGGCGGGCAATATTAAATGCATTTGATGATTGGATTGATTGTGGCAATACATCTGGGTTTGATAAACTCTATACAGAATCTGGGCATGATTTATCAGAAATGATTATTCGTATGGTTGATGATAAATTGGTTGATTTTTCGCCCAGTTTTGATGTTTCTGATGCAGAAAGTCTGGCGGTGTTTGGCGCAATCAAAAAAATGTCAGATTGTTTGAATTCGCGTAAAATATGTTTGAATTTATCTGATGCGCGTGCGTTTGTGGCCGATGCGATTTCAGGGGTGACAATTCGTGGCGAAATGTCTGATGATGTAAGTGTTGCCGTATTGGGAACCATAGAGTCACGTATGCAGACCGCAGATGTTGTTATATTGACTGGATTAAACGAAGGTATGTTCCCGGCGCGTGGATATGAAAATGCATGGTTGCCACGTGATTTGTCCGAACAAATTGGTTTGCCGTCACCAGACAGGAAAGTATCTTTACAGGCGCTGGATTTTATGAATTTGTCGTGCGGCAGTGACGTTTATTGGACGCGCAGTCGTGTGTCAGGTGGCACCCAGACAACAGAATCCAGATTTTTATCGCGTGTCACGGTTCGTGGGGGACAATATGACACAAATTATGAATCAGAAATTTTATCTGTGGTGCGTGATGCCGATGATGTTCCCATGCAGCCGTTGGATTATTCGGCGCCTTGTCCGCCCCCAGATTGGTCCGATGTTTATGTGACAGAACTGGAAAAATTAATACATAATCCATATGTGTTCTATGTACAGCATATATTGCGTTTGCGCGTTTTGGATGATTATTGGATTGGGCCAGATGCGCGTGTGTTTGGAAATTTAGTTCATGATGCAATAAAAGATATGCGTGATTATAATCCGGAAAATTTAGTTGCCCAGTTGGATGCACGTGCCACGCAAATTCTGGGGCCCGACAGCGTATTGTTTCATTTTTGGCACAAGCGTTTTGTTGAAATGGCACCGGTGGTTGTAAGCACGTTTTCAAAACTGGAAAACAGCGCATCAGAAATCGGTGGCATGGTCAATATTGATGGACGTACAATTCGGGCGCGTGCGGATTGCGTGTGGGATGGTGGGGTTTTAGACATAAAAACAGGTACCCCCCCAACAAAAAAACAATTACATGACGGCACAATGCCACAGTTGCCATTGGAAGCATATATGTTACAGTATGGCGGGTTCCCAATACGTACAACAGAAAAATCCCGCGCCCCAGAAATGGTGTTTTTACAACTGAAAAATAACGATGTATGTACCGTGATATATGATGCGGCCCAGACACAAGAAATGATTAATGCGGCGGTTGAAAAGACAAAACATTTGATTGATATGTATTCTGTTGGTGGGGCCGCGTACGAATACTTGGAAACAGGCGACAGAAAATATAAATTATGTGATGATTTGGCGCGCTGTGACGATTAAATAAAATTTAATCAATTTTTACCATCAATCCACAGTGATCGGTTGGTTTGGGGGCCAATCGTGGGGCGGTATCTATTTCGCATGTGCGGATGTGTTTCATTGCAGTGGCATTCGCAAGAAAATAATCTAAACGCAGGCCCTGGTTTTTGCCAACTGTGTCGCCACCACGGTATCCATACCATGTGTATCCAATGTCATCGGGGTGCATTTTGCGCCATACGTCGGTCCATCCGGAATTCAACCAAGATTGCATTATTTCACGCGCCGCCGGCGCCGCAATTGCAATTCCAACATAATTTGCCGGTTTCCATACGTCAATATCGGCCAGTGCAACATTAAAATCACCACCAATTATAACCTGTTCAGGGGAATTGGCATATTGTGCAATATATTCTGTGAATGCGCGCATCCATTCCAATTTATACGGGAACTTTGGTGATTCAATCGTATCACCGTTGGGCATGTATACGTTTATTACGCGTATACGGCCATCAATAACGCATTCAATGAATCGTGCATTTGCGTCGGGATAATTCGGCATGCCGGTTACGACATCTTCCAGTGAATATTTTGAAAATATTGCAACACCGTTCCAAGATTTTTGACCAAAAACCTTGATATTATATCCGTATTCGTCAAACAAGTTGTACGGAAATCCGGCGTTTTCAACCTTTAATTCTTGGACCAATATGGTGTCATATTCGCCACCGCGCAGCAAATCAATAAAACTTTCGGCGTGGGCACGTATAGAGTTTATGTTCAGTGTAAGTATTTTCATGTTTGCAATCTTTTCCTTGGTGGATATAATAAAGGTTGTCCAATATAAAAACAACAAGGATTTTTTATTATGAATATGTATCAGTTACTGGAACGTACTGTGTCAAAATGGCCGGATAATTTATTTCTGGTTCGTGAACGCGTTACGTTTGCCGATTTTATTGATTTAGTGCGGGCGCGTGCAACATCGTTGCGTGATGCCGGCGTTAAAAAAGGTGATGTCGTTGGTGTTTTATCACATAATATCCCAGAATTTCCAATTACGCTGTTTGCGATATGGTATCTGGGGGGGACGGCGTTATTGTTGGATACTAATTTGACACCGTTTGAATATGATAATATGACGGAAACAACAAAATGTCATTTAGTATGCGCAGAAAAGTCTTTCTTTTATAAAACCAAGAATTTTGAATTCTATGATATAACCAAGAAAGATGGCAAGGCGGACGCATCATTAAAACCGGCGACGTTGGAATCATCAGATGTGGCGACATTGTCATTTACGTCTGGGTCAACCGGTGTGCCAAAGGTTGTGCCATTAACGCACTTTAATTTGGTTGAATGTTCAAATTCATTGGAAGATATGAGTGAATGGATTAAGCCTGGGTTCATTATGTATGGATTCTTGCCAATGTATCATATCTTTGGCTTTGCCGTAGAAATATTGGCAACATTACATTATGGGGCCGGCGTTTTGTTGCAGCCAACAGTCAATCCAAAAGAAATTCTGGATGATTTCAAAACGTATCGGCCACATGTTATCCCGGCGGTTCCAAGACTGTGGGAAGTTTTCCGTAATAAAATTATTGATAATATCAAGTCACAGCATAAATGGTGGTTGGCGTCGTTTGTTTTGAAATATGGAAAACTGTTACAGAAAATTGGACTGGGGGCGTTGGTGCGCAAGGTTCAAGAACCTGTGTTGGCGGTGTTTGGTGGACGGGCAAAGTTATTAATTGCCGGTGGTGCCGCAACCAAGCCAGAAGTGGAAACATTCTATGAACGTTTGGGATTAACGTTTATCCAAGGATATGGGTTAACGGAAACTGTGGGGCCAATCTGTATTTCAAAGCCGACCAAAAAACGCTTTCCGTTCGCGTTTGGTGGACCAACAACGAATAATGAATGCGAAATTCGTGATAAAAACGAAGATGGCGTCGGTGTTCTGTGGGTGCGTGGTCACCAGGTTTTCGGTGGATACATGAATAACCCGGCTGTAAACAGCGAAGTGTTTGATGAACGTGGGTTCTTTAACACTGGGGATATGGTAACAATGGATAAAAACGGCGAATTGCATTTTGCAGGCCGTAAAAAACAGGTCATTGTTCTGGATTCTGGGAAAAATGTGTATCCAGATGAATTAGAGGCGTTGTTCATAGAAATACCCGGGGTTAAAAATGTCGCGGTTTTTGAACACAAAGTGAAAAATAAAACGGTGACGTATGGGGTGTTCAGTGTGGAACCAGATATGACAATAGAAAAATTAGCGGCGGCGGTTGCAGCCGCAAATAAAAAAGTTGCGTCGTATAAATGGGTAACGCACTTTGCCATGACAACGGATGATTTGCCAACAACCAGTACACAAAAGGTAAAGCACCATGTTGTGCGCCAGAACTTGATTGATGGCAAATATCCGATTCGTAAAGAATAACGCTAAATACATTGACCCGCGTGTGGCGTGTTAATGGATGTGTGATAAACATGTCTGTTGACCCGCGCACATCTGGGGGTGTGTGTTTGATATGTTGTCAGTTACGGACCGCTGTTAATTACGGCGGTCCGTTTTTGTATATTGTGGTGTGACGTATATGTCAAAAATTAAAGGACAGTAAAATAGGGGCGGGAACCGATTTTCTGTCGGGTATGGGTTAAAATTACAAGAATAATATATAGTTAAAGCAATTTTTCAACATTGATAAAATTTTTGTAAAAACAAAATGTTATTTTATTTTCCTAAACATAATTGTGAAAATGTTGCGTCCAATACTTCGGTCGCGGTGATTGTCCCCAGAATCTTGCCGATGGCATCTGCGGCGCGGCGTGTGTGTTCAGAAAATATATCATAGTTTTCCCCAGGTGTGGCCAAGGCAGATTTTAATTCATTGGCCGCATCGGACAGCAATTCACGGGTGCGGGCATTTACCATGACACTGTTTTCAGTTTGGGCGGCAATGTGGGATATCTTTTTTCCGATTGTTGATATCAGATGCTTTAACCCGTCACCTGTTTTTGCCGATACATATATTGCGCCACGTTCGTGCGTGTCATGTCCCAGGTCAGATTTATTTACGACGTAAATTTCATTTTTTGCATGATGTGGTGGAATTTTGATTTTGTTTTTCGCACTTTGTACATGAATTATGATATCGGCGTTTTCAATTTCAGATTTCGTGCGCGCAATACCGATTTTCTCTATTGCATCTGTGGCGCGACGAATGCCCGCTGTATCCGATAAATTTACCATATATCCGCCAATGTCAATCGTTGCAGATACAACGTCGCGCGTTGTACCAGGAATGTCAGATACAATTGCGCGGTTTGCCCCGACAATTGCATTAAACAATGATGATTTACCGACGTTTGTGCGCCCAACCAATGTTATATTAAAACCGCTGTGGATGGCGCGTACCGCCGCATAGCGTGAAACAGCATTATGAATTTCGTCGTATAATTTTTGTGTCTTGTTTCGTATTGTTTTGCCAATATTTGCCGGCAATTCGTCGTCTGCGTAATCCAATATTGCCGCCGCATATGCGGAAATTTCAATCATTTGGTTTCGCCAATTATTATAAATTTCACTGTCGCCGCCCATCATGGATTTCAGTGCGTGTCGTCGCTGGACATCAGTTTGGGCATCCAGCAATGCGGCCAGGCCGTCAATGTCGGTTAAATCCATTTTATTATTGTAAAACGCGCGGCGTGAAAATTCGCCGGGCGTGGCCATGCGGGCGCCCGTATCGCGCAGGTATTCAAATACTTTATCCACCACTGCCGGGGCACCATGGCTGTGTATTTCAATAATATCGGTACCGGTAAAAGATTGGGGGGCGGCAAAATATATTGCAATAACTTGGTCAATCAAATCGCCAGATTGGTCGCGAAAATTTGCAAAATATGCGTGGCGCGCATCCGCAGATTTGCGATTTGTGATTTGTAAAAACAAATTATATAAATCGTCGCCCGATACACGTATGACCGCCACACCTGATTTTCCATGTCCTGACGACAGCGCAAAAATAGTTTCGTTATTGTTCATTTTTGTTTATTCCCACTGATTTCTTTTAATGCCATTGGAACCAGTTTTGATACATCGGCATCTGGATTGGCGGCAACCAATTTTTGTGCCATATCTATAATGTCTAAACGTCTGTATCCCAGTGATTCCAGCGCAGCCAGCAAGTCAGGCAGGGCGGCGGACGTGGTGGATGTGTCACCAAAATCAAATGTGGTGCCGCCAATTTTGGATTTTAGTTCAACAATGATTTTTTCGGCAACTTTTTTCCCAACGCCCGGGGCGGTCGCAATTGTTTTTGCGTCGCCCGTTGCAATTGCCGACATCAATGTGTCTGTTTTTATCGCGCCCATAACCGCCAGTGCCAATTTGGGCCCCACGCCCGATACAGCAGTTAATTGGTTAAACAAATTCTGTGATTGCAGATTGGAAAAACCAAACAGGCGAATTGAATCTTCGCGCACAACCGTTTCAATCCACATGGCAACCGTTGATTTTGGGGTCAGGTATTCGGGGGTAAAAACTTTATACCCGACGCCAGAAACCATCAAGATGATGTAACCGTCGCCGACGTAATCAACATTTCCTTGCAATTTCCCAATCATTTGGTATCCTTTTGCCAGTAATTTTAATCTAATATATATAAAAGGTCAAATTATGAGTGGACACAGCAAATGGCACAACATTCAGCATAAAAAGGGCGCCGTGGATGCCGCACGCAGTGGGTTGTTTACAAAACTGGCGCGCGAAATAACAATGGCGGCAAAATTGGGTGATAAAAACCCGGATAATAATCCGCGTCTGCGTTTGGCAATTCTGAATGCACGCAAGAATTCTATGCCAAATGATAATATCAAACGTGCAATTGACAAGGCGTCGGGCGCAAATACTGAAAATTATGTTGCTGTCCGGTATGAGGGATATGGACCCGGGGCTGTGCCAGTTATTGTAGAGGCTTTGACCGATAACCCGCGTCGTACGGTTCCAGAAATTCGTAATATATTTGCTAAAAATGGCGGCAATATGGGTGAAGAAGGCAGTGTTGTGTTTATGTTCACACGTGCCGGACAGATTTTTTATCCTGGGTCCATTGGTAAAAGCGAAGATGAAATGATGGAAATTATTATGGATGCCAATGCGGATAATCTGGAATCAGATGAAGAGGGATTTATCATCACAACCAAACCAGATGATTTTATGACTGTACAGAAAGTTTTGGCCGATAAACTGGGTGAACCAGAAAAGGCCGAATTAACATGGATTCCAAATATGCCAATGGATTTAGATGATGAAGCATATGGCAAACTGGAAAAATTGGTTGATGCACTGGATGATAATGATGATGTGCAAAAGGTATTTACCGCCGCCGCATAATTATTATTCGTGGTTCTTGGTTTGGGCGCGCCGAATGGCGCGCTGTTTTTTGAAATTAATATCATATTGTGTTATCATGTATATATATTATTAAAGGTACAAAATGCGAATTTTAGGAATTGACCCGGGATTATTGCATACAGGGTGGGCGATAATTGATTCTGTGGGTTCTGGGCGCAGATATGTGGCCAGCGGGGTTATTTTACCAAAAACATCGGGGACGTTACCAGAACGGCTGAATGCGATATTTCGTGGGGTTGATGATTTATGTGAAAAATTTTCACCAGATGTATGCAGCATAGAAATTACATTCGTAAATCAAAATCCAAAAACAACATTAATTCTGGGGCATGCACGTGCGGCGGCAATTGTGGCGGTGGCAAATCGTGATATTCCAATTTATGAATATGAACCAAATAAAATAAAAAAAGCACTGACATCGGCCGGACATGCAGACAAGGACCAGGTTTATAAAATGGTGCGGATTTTATTGCCGGCTGCAAATCCAAAAACATCAGACGAAAGTGACGCAATTGCAATCGCGTTGGCGCATGCAAATATGAGCAAATTCAAGTTTTAGAATTTTGATTTTTCTGGTATAATATACGTGTATCAAGGGGGATAAAATGCCAAAAGAAAAGTCATCTGGGGATAATTTATTGTCGGCACAACGAATTTTGTTTCGTGCGTTTTTTGTAAATACTGTACTGGTGTTTTTGGTGTGGTTGATGACGTTTATCCAAGGGTTTATATTCCTGGGGGTCGTTATAACCGGGGTATCGGCGCCGATGTTTTATATTTCTGCGATTGGGGCGTTGGCTGTGTGGGGAATTGCCGGGGTTGCGCTGTTCCTGGTGCCTGGAATCGCAATTTGGTGGGAAAGAAAAGTTATGAAATAAAAAAAAAACGCCCAGATGGGCGTTTTTTTATTTGTTGTTTGCCAGTGCACTGGCGGCGTTGTTTTGTGCTTGATTTTGTCTGTCTGTATACATTTTTTCAAAATCAACAGGTTGCATAACAAACGCCGGCAATCCTGATTCAGATGTTAATCTGGTAACCAGTGCGCGAACAGATGGGAATAATAAATTTGGCACATCAATCAATAATGTACGTTTTTTGGCTTCTTCATCTTTTTCTTCGTCCATTTGAACCAATCCAGAATATGTTGATTCAATCAAGAATATTGTCTTGTCGCCGTCATTTAATTTAGAATGAACCTTGGTGTTCAGGTCAACCATAAACAAATTGTTTTCAGCGCCCTTGATTTGAATATCAATATTAATTTCAACCTTGGCCTGGGTATTTTCGCGCTTAAAGAACAGTTCTGGGACGTTCGGGCTTTCAAACGAGAAATCTTTTATGAATTGCGATATGATGTTAAATTTTGCCATTGCGTTTACTCCTTTTTTTACGCATTATTTTATGGTAATATAACACTTATGATATTGTTTTACAAGTGGGCGGGATAATAAAATGGCAAAATTGACAATAAAAGTTATGATGCGCGCAATGATGGCAATGCTGGGGATGGTGATGTTGGCGTCGTGCGATATGTCAACCCCACGGCACCAGGGCGATAATTCTGTGATTCCATCAAATTTGCGCATGGTGTCGTATAATCAATTGCCCGGATGGCGGGATGATGATGTGCGATATGCGTTACAGGCATTTCGGAATTCTTGTCGGGCGCGAATTCAATATACTGGGCGTGTTATCCCAGACAGGGCCTTGTTTGAAGAAAAATGCCGCACTTTGCCGTCGGCATCCGCAGATGTGGCAACCGTACGTGCGTGGTTTGAATCTAATTTCCAGCCGTACCAGGTTATTGATGAAAATGGCGGGGTGCGCGGGTTATATACGGGTTATTATTCCCCAATAATTCCTGCATGTCGCACAAAAACAGCCCAGTGTAATGAACCGTTGATGGCGGTGCCAACAGATGGGCGTAATTACAAGGGTGTGCCAAAGAAAACAATTATTGAACAGCAAATCGGACGGCCGCTGTATTGGGCAAATATTGTTGATGTGCAAAATATTCAAATCCAGGGCAGTGGTATGCTGGAACTGGATGATGGTACAATGGTGAAATTGAATTTTGCCGCTGTGAATGATATGCCGTTTAAGTCAATTGGGGAACAACTGCGTGCACGTGGAATTCGGCCGCCAAATGGTTATTCGGCGGATGCAGTGTGGCAATATCTGAAACAGAATCCGGCATTGGCCAAAGATGTGATTTATAATAATCCTCGGTATGTGTATTTTTATGAATCTGTGCCCCCAGATGTAATCGGAAAATTGGGAACCCCGTTGTCCAAGATTCGTTCAATTGCCATGGATGATGATATTTATACGTTGGGATTGCCCGTGTATATTGATACCAGTTTATCTGATGGACGTGCGTTTCGGCGTTTGATGATCGCACAAGATACAGGCAGTGCAATACGTGGATGGATTCGCGCAGATATTTTCTTTGGCAAAGGTGATGAAGCGTACCAGTTTGCGCATGGTCAACATTCCCAGGGACGCATGTATATCTTGATGCCCAAAGAATACACATATGTCAAACCAACAATGTAAGTTTAATAAACGCACGTCCAGACCGCAAACCATTGCAGGCGCGGTTGGGGGGCTGTTGCGATTGTTTGGGGTGCGTGCGTCTGATGCAGATTTGGTCGCACGTTGGGATGAAATAATGGGGCCTGAAATTGCAGGGTTGGCAACAATTGCATCAATCAAAAAAAATCGGGATAATCAATTTATTGTAATGTTGCGACCAAAAAATCCGGCGTTCACACTGCAACTGTCGTATATGGCAGATGAAATCAAAGCGCGGATAAATAAATATTTTGGGCGTGATGCGGTCGCAAAAGTTTCGTTCCGAAAGTAATGCTGTGTGCCGACGTTTGGTGTTTTGGTTCTTTTATGATATAATGTGTCCGCAATGGCACGGGATAAATATATTTCTGTTAAACAGGGCATCAGCGGATTTTCATTTGCAAATCTGGGGTTGTTTACCGGATTCGCAGATGGTATTTATAATGCTGTTTATTCGTTGGTGTTAATGGAAATTTTTGCTAATTCGGCCGTCGTTGGCATATATGTCGCGATATACGCCGCGTTTTGTATGTTTGTGGGATTGTTTGCAAATGAATTGTTTCGGCGATTTTCCAAAGCGCGTGTGTTTTATTTTTCAATGCTGATGTTGGCAATATGTTATGCAATGATGGGATTTTCTGTTCGCCCAAGCACGTTTGTTGTATTGGATTATACAACGGGAATCGCAATAACATTGGTCGGAATACTGATTCCGCTGTTTATGTCTGATTTTTCAGAAAAAGTCGGAATGGCGCGACTGAATTCCCGGTATCATTTGTGGTTGAATGTCGGTGCACTGTTGGCACCGATGATTGCGCTGGCCATTGCGGAACAGTATAATAACAGGGCGGCGTTTTTTGCATCGGCGTTAATATATCTGTGCGGATGGGCGGTGTTTAAGTAT
The DNA here is from genome assembly GCA_944392535.1 of uncultured Alphaproteobacteria bacterium. Lineage (GTDB taxonomy): Bacteria > Pseudomonadota > Alphaproteobacteria > Rs-D84 > Rs-D84 > Enterousia. Next base: position 171,290 of record CALXWY010000001.1, read on the forward strand.
TTTCGCATTGTTCAGCCTGATAAAAAAGTTCATCCAATTCGGGCGCGCAGAACATTACGCGCGTTATGGAAAAATGCAATTGCGTTCTTTAAGTATCCGGGAATGGCGCGTGCGTATGCCGTGAATTTTGGGTATTATTCTTTGCGCGCTATGCGATATTTATATGTGCCGATTGTTGTTATTGAAAACGGATTTTCCAAAGATACGCTGGGGTGGGTTTTAACGTTGGGTATAATACCGTATCTGGTGTTATCTGAACTGATGGGACGTTTTGTACGCCAGTCTGGAAAAAAACGCTGGCTGAAAGTTGGATTTTTGTCTTTTGCGGCGTTTTCGGCAATGGCGACATTTGTTACTGGGTTCCCGCTGTTGGTCATATTCGTTGTATGGCAAGTGTCGGGGGCGTTAATGGAACCTGTTCATGATTTGTTATTCTTTGATTCTGCAAAAAAAGCACAACAGTCAAAGTTCTATGGCGTGTTCAGAACCAGTGTGAATTTGCCGAATATTGTCGCGCCGGTGTTGGGGGCGGCGTGTATTACGGCCTTTGGCGTAACGTCGGCGGTCTGGATTGTTACAGCCGTTATCGGGGCATTGGCGGCAATGGTTGTTATGACCAAGAAATAGGTGGCAGAAGGCGTATGATTTTCATTGCGTGTGTGTAAAATAATTTGTATCATTTTCCTGATAAGAAAAGGGGAATTTTTATGGCAAAAAAAGAAGCAGTAAAAGAAAATAATGCACCAGTAAAAAATCCAGCACTGGAATCAGCATTGGCACAAATTCAAAAACAGTTTGGTAAAGAAGCCATTATGAAAATGGGCGATGGATCCCAGCAGAATATAGAAGCAATTTCATCTGGATCACTGGGGCTGGATATCGCATTGGGTATTGGTGGGTATCCGCGTGGACGTATCGTTGAAATATATGGCCCGGAAAGCAGTGGCAAAACAACACTGGCATTGCATGCCGTTGCCGAAGCACAAAAAAAAGGTGGGACGTGCGCGTATATTGATGCAGAAAATGCGCTGGATCCAACGTATGCAAAAAAACTGGGGGTGGATGTTGCAAATCTGATTATATCCCAGCCGGATTCCGGGGAACAGGCACTGGAAATTGCAGACACGTTGATTAAATCTGGGGCGGTTGATGTTGTCGTTATTGATTCGGTTGCTGCATTGGTGCCAAAGGCGGAACTGGAAGGTAATATTGGTGATTCTTTTGTTGGTACAACAGCGCGTCTGATGTCGCAGAGTTTGAAAAAATTGGCGGGTTCTGTGTCACGCAGTAATACACTGTTGATATTTATCAATCAAATTCGTATGAAAATTGGCGTGATGTTTGGTAATCCAGAAACAACATCGGGTGGAAATGCGTTAAAGTTCTATGCGTCGGTGCGTTTGGATATCCGCCGGACTGGGCAAATCAAAGATAAAGAAAATGTCGTTGGTAATGAAACACGTGTAAAGATTGTAAAGAACAAAGTTGCGCCACCGTTCCGTACAGTGGACTTTAAGATTATGTATGGCGAAGGTATTTCACGCATCAGTGAAATACTGGATATGGGGGTAAAGTATGATTTGATTGAAAAAGCCGGCAGTTTTTATTCTTATAATAATGAACGTATGGGCCAGGGCGAAGCAAATGCGCGTCAGTGGTTGCGCGAACACCCAGATGTTCAGCAAGAATTACAAGATAAAATCATGGCGCGTGCAAACGGCATTGCCGAAGAAATGACCACAGGACCATCAGATGATGATGCGAATGATGCCGGGGCGCCAAATGATGATTTTGAATAACGTATAAAGGGGTGTGTGGGATGATGAGTCTTGCGAGATTGATTGCCATGACCAAGGTTGGAATGTATGGTCATGTGTTGAATTGGTTTTGGCGTGACAGGGTGCGGCGTCGTAAAATTCGTGGCGATGTTATATCCGCGGTTATCCCACAATATTTCAAACGGTATTTACCAGCGGCGGCGGCAACGCCGGAAAGAAAAGTTGTTAAAAACGACAAAAATGAAAAAATATTTTCTATTTGGTTGCAAGGTGAAGAAAATGCCCCGGGATTGGTAAAGGCATGTTTCCGCAGTATCAGAAAAAATTGCCGGCAAGAATTGGTTGTGTTGGATGAAAAAACATTGCCAGAATACATAACTTTGCCCGATTTTATATGGCAGAAAAGGCGCGCTGGGAAAATTCATAACGCGCATTTTGCGGATATTTGCCGGGTGGAATTGCTGTATGAATATGGTGGTATTTGGATGGATTCAACGTGTCTGGTGACGGCACCAATTCCAGATTGGATTATAAAAGAAGATTTCTTTGTGTTTATGGCCGGTCATGCCGGCAGTCCGTACAGTTTTATGCAAAACTGTTTTATTCGTGCGCGGCGTGGCGCGTACTTGTTGGACGCGTGGCGGGCGATGATGTTTGAATTCTGGAAAAATGAAAACCGCAGTTTTGATTACTTTATGCATCAATTGTTGTTCAAAACGTTGGTAACAGGTGACGAACGCGCAAAGCAATATTTTGCAAAAATGCCCCATATTGACCAAGATCCAACGCACATGCTGTGGTGGGCGTATAAAGACAAGCCGTTTGATAAAAAAATATTTGATAAAATTACATCAGGGGCGGTGTTTCAAAAACTGACATATCGGGGGGCGGATAACTCAATCCCAGGCAGTTTTGCAGATTATATCATAAATAAATTATATAAATAATGGGGGTATAGATGCCGAAAATATCTGTGATTATTCCGGGGTATAATGTTGAAAAATATCTGCGCAGGTGTTTGGACAGTGTTATAAACCAAACTTTTTCTGATTGGGAAGCAATATGTATAAACGATGGTTCAACGGATAATACTGGGGTCATTATGGCGGAATATGCGGCGCGTGATAAGCGATTTTCTGTGATAAACGAGGCGCACGGTGGACCGTCTGATGCGCGAAATGCCGGTATCGCCCGGGCCACAGGTGATTATATTTTATGCGTTGATGGGGATGATTTGATTCATCCACAATTGATGGAAATTACATACTTTTTGGCCCAGCGCGATAATTCAGATATGGTGTCGTTTACGTATGATCGTTCATATCGTCCGTATTTAATGATGTGGTATAAATTAGGGAAAAATATTGATGATATTCCACCACTGGGGTTGCGACGTAAATATAATCCAGCGGCAATCAAGACGCTGGTGACGGATGATGTATTGGCGTACGCAACAGAACGTACACATAATGCATTTAATCCAAAACGGAAATGGCTGATAAAGCATTGCCAGGTTTGGAAAAATTTGTATCGTCGCGAATTGATTTCGGATATATCATTCATCAGTGGCATTTTGTATGAAGATTTTCCGTGGTGGTCGGCGGTGCTGTTGAAAAATCCGCGCGTGACAATTGCGCCATTGCCACTGTATTTTTATGTGCCGAATTTTAATGGGATTGTCTTGTCCGCCGGCCAAATGAACGCGTTCCGTGGATTATGCATTGGGTTGAAAGATACATTCTTGTTATACAAAAAGCACGCGACAGATTACCAGATGCAGATGTGGTCAAAAAACTTTAAGTGGTACTTTGTTAAATGGGCGTTTCGCAAAGTGAAGTATTTTACCAGTGCCACAGATTTGGAATTTGCACGCAAGTCGTTCTGTGAAATGGAAAAAATCGGTCTGTTGGATAATCCGTTCAGTAAAAAAGATAAAAAATTGCGTAATGATATAGATGATTTTATTAAGGGTCACTGTAAAAAATGAAAAAGCGGGCGCCAAAAATATCTGTGGTTATACCTGTGTATAATGTTGAAAAATATTTGCACACGTGTTTGGACAGTGTTTTGAACCAGACTTTTTCTGATTGGGAAGCAATATGTGTAAATGACGGTTCAACGGATTTATGCCCCCAGATTTTAGAAAAATATGCCCGACGTGATAAGCGCATTCGCATAATATCCCAGAAGAACAAAGGACTGTCCATGGCACGCAATGCCGGGATTGCGCGTGCGCGCGGGGATTATATATTGTTCTTGGACAGTGATGATTTTATTCATCCGCAAACAATGGAAATTGCCATTTCGCAAATCATGGCAAATAATGCGGATTTATTTTTGTTTTCCCAGCATAAAGAATTTCATATTCGGGCAAAACAAAAAATGCTGGCGGGGCAAGATGTGTCTGATGTTATATCAGATACAGATTTTCGTATGTATGATATTAATAAAATTCATGGATTTTATACAGAACGGCTGTTGTTCCACTGTACGGAACGTAATCATACATGGCGGGTGTTGCATCCGGTTCATCGGCATTGTTTTGTGGTGGTCGGACTGTATCGGCGTGAATTAATCGCAGATTTGAAATTTATTCCCGGTATTATATTTGAAGATTTTGTATGGTGGTCGGAATTATTGTTGCGGCGGCCAAAAGCAGTGATTACAAATTTACCGTTGTATTTTTATGTGCCTAATCCGGGGTCTATATTAAACAGTTCAAAAATGTTGCGTATGGCGGATTCGCTGATGTTCGGATTGCAATATACGTATGATTTATATTCTGAACATGCAACAGTTTATGAATTATCGCATTTCCAACGTGAATTTTTATGGCCATTTATAATTATTGCGATGCACAATATTCGGGCAATAAAATCTGGGAAAAGCGGGATGTTGATTGATGGCAAAATGCGGCAACTGTATAAAAATGGTGTTTTTGATAATCCGCCAAATCGGCGTGCGCGCCGTTATCGTGGGCGTATCCAAGATTTAATTGCGCCGTAATTTTATATACCAGATTTTTGAAAGCGTGTCGGAATTTTAACCACGCGTTTAAGTCCGAACATTCCCGGCTTGTCAGGTGCATATATTGGACGCGCAAATGTTTGAATATTGCGTGCAATCCGTAACCATTTTTCATCATGCGCGGGCAGGGCGGTCGTTGCGTTAATTGTGCCATTGCCACGACGACGCAGGTGGTTCAGCCAATCTGGGCCACGGGCGGCAGCCTTTTGTTCCAGCATTTTCATATCAACTGCACCAAAATGCAGCAAGTATAAATTTTTATCAATATGAAAATTATGATTGCGAATGCTGTGAAAGCCGCTGCCCCAATTTACGGGCGAATTTATTACAACTGGTTTTGTGTATCGGGTTGATAACAGTGCATATTCACGCTGGGCCAACAATGGCGCGTTTGTATCCAGGGCCGATTCGCAATTCATGTTTTGACCAACATCCAGCCCCAATCCGGATACGCTGTTTTTTATATTTATTGACGACAGATATTCAGACAGTGTTTGTTCTGTGTTCGGGTCAACAATTAAAAATTCATCGCAATCGCACCCAATTACAATATCGTATGTCTTTAATAATTCGTGCGCCAGTTTGGTTAACAGACCGATGCGATATTTGTCACCTGTTGCGCGTGGCATGTCAATGTGTGGCAATTTATGTATATGCACATTTCCGGCATTCCCAGGGATTTTTTGTTCCATTCCATCCAGGTATATGTATAAATTTTTATCCCCGATTTCGTTACCGTAATACTTTATCCATCGGCCCAGAAAAAAATCATCATTACGTGCCATTGTTATGGCGGCGATTTTTTTTGTGTTTTTTATCATATTCCCTCTATAAAAATTTTGCGCATCGTATACGTTAATCCACGCCAAAATATTTTAAGCGGATTTTTGGTCAGTAACCAATCCATATATTCGTTGCCCAGTGTCTGGCGGGCGCCGGATATAATCGCATCACGTGCATTTTTGTCGCCACGATTTAATGCATATATCAATTGGCGCGCCAGGCATCCGTTATGACGCGTAAATGAACATTTTTTTATAAATGGCATGTTTTGTTGGGCCAATTTGCGCACGTGATTGTAAATTTTTCGCCCGTTTGTTATGTATATCGCGCCATATTTCATACTGTGCGCATCCATCATTCTGGTAAATCCGTGCTCATACAGGGAAATTACGGCACCTTTACCGGCCTGTTTTGTTATTGAACGCATGAATTTGTCATACCATGGTGATAAAAATACACTGGGGCGCATACCGATGAACCATGATTGTAAATGTGGTTTTTTCGGGTGGTTGTTATACGCCAATCCGAACGCATCAAATCCGCGTGATTCAATTTCTGTCAGTACGGGTTCCAGTGGATACAATGGACCGTATACCGAATCGTTTACCATATATACAAATTCGTATTTTTTTGTCAGTTCATTATCGGCGGCATATATATATGCACGCTTGTATGAACCAAAGTCATATTCACCGTGCCGTGTGGCGGCGCAATATATTGTATATGGACGCAACTTGTCCAGTTCTGAATCAGGTAAATCGTTGTCCATTACCAGTATAACATCGCCACATTCGGACAGTTTTTGAGCCATATACACCAACGAATCGTCGGCGATATTTTTTGGGCTGTATCCCGCGACTAAAAACAAACGTTTATGCATCATTATTCTTGCGTGTCTTTTTTCTGATATTACTATCTAATTCTTTTTTGCGCAAACGAATTGTTGCCGGGGTCACTTCAACCAGTTCGTCATCTTGGATATATGATAACGCTTCTTCCAGTGACATTTTACGTGGTGGTGCCAAGAATAATTTTTCGTCTGCTGTGACCGAACGAACATTTGTTAATTCTTTGCCACGCACCGGATTTACTTCTAAATCATTTTCTTTGCTGTGTTCGCCGATAATCATTCCAGAATAAACCTCTGTTTGCGGGCCGACGAATAAAACACCACGTGGTTCCAAATTATGTAATGCGTATGTTGTGGTTAATCCGCTTTCCATTGATACTAATACACCCGGGCGATATTGTGATATGGGGCCACGATATGGTTCGTACCCAGAAAACACACGATTCATTATACCAGTGCCCCGTGTGTCTGTGCGGAATTCAGACAGGTATCCGATTAATCCACGTGATGGTGCAGAAAAAACTATACGTGTTTTTCCGCCCCCAGATGATTTCATTTCTGTAATTGTGGCCTTGCGTTTTGTCATCTTTTCAATGACAACGCCAGAAAATTCGTCGTCTACGTCAATAACGACTTCTTCTATGGGTTCTAATTTTTCGCCGTTTTCGCCATCGTGCATAACAACACGTGGGCGTGAAACGCTTAGTTCAAAACCTTCGCGGCGCATTGTTTCAATCAGTATCCCCAGTTGCAGTTCACCGCGTCCAGATACTTCAAACGATTCGTTATTTTCGCTTTGTGAAACACGCAGGGCAATGTTTGTTTCGGCTTCTTTGAACAGACGTTCGCCAATCATACGCGATGTTAATTTTTTGCCCGAACGACCGGCCAAGGGCGATGTGTTCACAAAAAATGTCATGGTCAGGGTTGGCGGGTCAATCGGCATTGCAGGAATTGGTTCGGTAACGTCGGGTGCGCAAAGTGTGTCTGCCACGGTTGCCTTGGAAAAACCGGCAACAACAACAATGTCCCCCGCAGATGCAGATTCCAGTGATACTTTTTCAATTCCACGATGTTCAATGATTTTTGTTATCTTGGCGTTTTCAATGAATTCACCATTCATATTAATTGCCTTGACCGTTTGACCAACACGAACAGTCCCAGATTCAATCTTGCCGGTTAAAATACGACCAACGTATGGATCTGCTTCTAGTGTTGTGGCCAACATAGAAAACGGTGCGTCAATTTGACAGCGGGTGCCGTTGCAATCAGGTGCTGGAACATGATCAATTATTAACTGAAACAGTGGTGTTAAATCTTTGTGTTCGTCATCCAGGTTGCGTATGGCCCATCCGTCGCGACCGCATGCGTACAGATATGGGAAATCCAGTTGCGAATCGGTTGCACCCAATTTGTCAAACAAATCAAATGTTTCGGTTAATACTTCGTCCGGGCGGGCATCACTGCGATCAATTTTATTTATACATACAATTGGACGCAGCCCCAGTTTCAGGGCCTTGGATAAAACGAATTTTGTTTGGGGCAGTGGACCTTCGGCGGCATCAACCAGCAGTACGACCCCGTCCACCATTGATAAAATTCGTTCAACTTCGCCACCGAAATCAGCGTGTCCCGGTGTGTCAACAATGTTTATTTTATAATCTTGCCAATTAATAGATGTTGGCTTTGCAGATATCGTAATCCCGCGTTCGCGTTCAATGTCACCACTGTCCATAACGCGTTCAGCGACCTTTTCATTTTCGCGAAATGTGCCGGCCTGTTTTAACATGTTATCCACCAGCGTTGTTTTGCCGTGGTCAACGTGCGCAATGATTGCAATATTGCGAATTTTCATAATCATATTATTATAACCCCATATACTTGAATTTTTCGTAACCAATAGATTATACTATAAATCTGGGTTTTCAACAAATATCTGTAAAAAAACTTGACATTTTGATATTTTTGTCTATATTATACAGGGCTAAATGAGATTATCAGGAGATAAACCAGATGCAAAATAATGATGTAAATTTTATATCTGTTCCAAGCGTCTATGACGCGATAAAGAATGCTTTTCAGGCATTTAATGATATATTGGGGCGCGATATACGCAATAAGTGGAATAAAATGGATATGCGTGTACGTAACGATGCAATTGTTGCAATTTCTGTTATCGGCAGATTGGCACAAAATCCAGAAAAATATTTTTCACGCGCAACAACCGAAGGCGCATGGCACGATCGCGCAAATAAATATGCAGATATCAATGGGATGAAAAACAAATCAGATGCTTTTCGTATGGTGCCGGGACCAAAAGATGTGGTCTATGCAAAGGTCAAAGGCGCGTTTTTTGAAAATCCGGCCTTGGCAAGTGATTTTTATAAATTTTGTGACTATGTGCAAAAGTGGGAATATAATCGCACCAATCCATGGAATTATAAATACCAGACATCGTATGAAATGATGATAAAAAGATATCAAGATTTTATCATCACTAAATCAGCAGATTTGGTTTGTGTGGCTGATGTTATAAACACAAATCATAAAAAGAATCCGATGGTTCTGGCATCAAATAAATTGGCCCAATTAATCAGAAGTGGGCGCCAACATCAATAAAAATAACGCCGGCAAAATGCCGGCGTTATTTTTGTTTAATGTGTTCCACCAATTTTTGTGCGTCCGCCCATTAATGGTTGTAATTTTTTTGGAATATTTACACTGCCGTCGGCATTTTGGTGGTTTTCCAGTAACGGCACCAGTACGCGTGGCACCGCGATACCGGTGTTATTCAGTGTCGCGCAAAATTTTACTTCATTTGTACCGTTTTCACGGTAACGGGTATTTGTGCGACGGGCCTGGAATGTGCCAATGGACGAACAACTGCCCAGTTCTTTGTATGCGTTTTCTGATGGAACCCATGCCTCTACATCATTCATTTTTACCTTGTTAAATCCCATGTCGCCCGTAGAATTCGCAATTACCCGATATGGTAATTCCAAGTCTGCGATGACTTCACACAAATTGTTTAATATGTGTTCATGCATATCGTCCGATTGTTCTGGGGTACAGAATACATATTGTTCAACCTTGTTAAATTGATGAAAACGCGCCAGACCACGGGTGTCACGCCCAGCGGCGCCCGCTTCTTTGCGGAAACACGGTGAAAAACCAGCGTATTTGATTGGCAGGGCGCTTTCCGGTAAAATTTCACCGCTGTGCAGGGAATTTAATATGATTTCAGCCGTACCCGCCAGGCATCTGTCGGTGCCAGCCAGCATAAATACGTCATTATTCATGACCGACAGGTCGGAACCCATAAAATGACCCGCATCAAAAATTGTCTGGGGCTTTGTAACAGATGGGCATTCAATAAAGATAAATCCCTTGGCAATCAATTTTTGGATAACATATGTTTCAATCGCCAATTGTAATTCGGCCGCTTCGCCCACCAAACAATATGTACGCGTTCCGCAAATTTGTGCGATTTTTTCCGGCATCCACCATTCGTTCATGTCCAGTAAATCCCACTGGGCCCGCGGGGTGAAATCAAATTCACGTGGGGTGCCGACACGCCGAATTTCTGTGTTTGCCGAATCGTCCGGACCAATCGGGGCCGATGCGTCGGGTATTTGTGGCACGCGGTGCATCAGGTCATTTAATTTTTCTTCTTTGTCGGACAATTCCGCCAAATCAGCCGCAATTTCGTCGCCGATTTGTTTTGACTTTGCAATTAATGGTGCCTTGTCCGTGGCGGTTGGAATTTCGCGTGTGATTTTGTTTTTTTCCGCCGTCATTGTTTGTGTGACTGTTTTCAGTTCGCGGACGCGTGCGTCCAATGTCAATATTTCATCAACATGGTCATCAAATCCCTTTACACGACATGCGTTTTTTACAATGTCTGGATTTTCACGTATGAATTTTATATCAAGCATTTTTTATTCCTTGCATAAATTATTATGATTTTTGGCACGAATTGTACGTGCATGATTATATTTCTTGTAACTATATCAAATACGCACCCCGAACGGGGATGACAATGTATCAAAAGATAAAAAAATCTTGGTCATAGTGTTGTTATGATACGTTATATATACGATCAAATCAACAAAAATCAAAATATTGTATTTTATTGCGCATGTATAATGATTATGTTATGCTGGGCTGCGAAATAATTAACAGGGAGTTTTATTATGAACGATATCATTATGCACGATGTTATAATACTGGGGTCTGGGCCGGCCGGATTGACGGCGGCGCTGTATTGTGCGCGTGGCGGAAAAAAAACATTGGTATTGGGCGGGGATCGCTTGGGTGGTCAGACGGCTGGTATCGCGGTGTTGGAAAATTATCCTGGATGGGCCGGCAGTGGATTGGAATTGTCGGAATTTATGAAAAAACAGGCCGAAACATTTGGCGCGGAAATTAAATTTGTGTCGGCCAAAGAAATTGCCGGTGATGCGGAAAGTGCATTTAATATTCTGGGGGATGATGGTAATCATTATGTTGGCAAAACAGTCATAATCGCCACAGGTGCATCCCCGCGTAAATTGGAAATTGATGGCGCGCGTGAATTGTTTGGCAAAGGCGTGTCGTACTGTGCAACGTGTGATGGATTTTTCTATAACGAAAAAGATGTTGTTGTCATGGGCGGCGGAAATTCTGCGCTGAATGATGCGTTGTATCTGGCGGATATTGCACGCAATGTTAAAATTGTTTATCGCAAGGCTGCATTTACCCGGGCCGAAGTTGTTTTACGTAACCGGGTATCAGAACGCGAAAACATTGAATGTTTATTTAACACAGACTTGAAAAAAATTGTTAAATCAGATGACGATCGTTTGATTATTACAACCACGGATGATCAACAAATTGTTTGTGATGGTCTGTTTGTTGCCATTGGGCATGAAGCAAATACAGATTATCTGTCCGAAGATATCAAGCGGGATAATATGGGGCGTCTGATACCATCAGAAATGCCCACGGGTATGTTTGTCGCTGGTGACGTTGAATCAGAAATAAAAATGCAAATTGCGACGGCGGTCGGAACAGGGTGCAGTGCGGCCATGGACGCCATTGCATACTTAAATCAATTATAATTACACATCTGCGCGCGATTTAACTGCGGTCGTGTATCTGGTTGTACACTCCGCTGCGTTAAATCGTGCGTATCTGTACAATTCTAATTGATTTATAATTTGGTTGGACTTGTATGTTTTTTATTTTTTTCCAAAATATTTTTTTAATACATCGTATGCCGCCGATACACGGGTAAATTCTGATGCCGCAGATTTTTTATCTGTGGCGATATCGGGGTGGTGTTGCTTTGCCAATGTGCGGTAACGTGCAGTAATTTCGCGCCATGAACTGCTGATTGGCAGGTTAAATACTTTCAATGCAGATACAACATTACGTGGCATGGTGCTGCGTGTTGGAATGCGATCAAATTTACTGCGCCCAGATATAAAATCATTCAGAAAATTTACATAGTCTTTTGCGTCTTGGTTGGCGGTGGCGTTGTCTTTCAGTGGTGCGCCAAATACCTGGCGTTCCCAATCGGCTTCTATTTCTTCGGGGGTCATGCCAGCATAGTAGTTCCAGTTTTTGTTATATTCGGCGGCATGTTCACGGCAAAACCACCAATATTCACGCAAATCGCGCGTTTTGGGTGCGCGACATGTACCTGCCTTGGTACAACCTGGATGGTCACACTTTTTTATCATTATTATATATCCTTGATTTTGCCCAGTGGGTGATGTTGTTCAACGGCGTCTTTTAATTTATCGGGTAAAACATGAGTATATATTTGTGTCGTTGATATATCTTCATGTCCCAACATTGTTTGTATTGCACGCAGGTTTGCGCCGCCCGCCAATAAATGTGATGCAAACGAATGACGCAGTACATGTGGACTGACACGATTGGGGTCCAGTCCAGATAAGACAGCACATTTTTTTAGTATCTTGAAAAATCCGTCGCGTGTTATGTGGCCGCTTTTACCGTTTGATGGGAATATGTATTTTGATTTTATATCACCGCGCACTTTTAACCATTTATGTAATGCGTTTTGGGCCCGTTCGTGCATTGGAACGATGCGTTCTTTGGCACCTTTGCCGTGTATTAGTAATTTATCCCCCAGGTTGGCAGTCATTGGCAGTTCGCATAATTCAGACACGCGTAATCCAGATGCGTAGACTAATTCCAGCATTGCGCGCAGGCGTGCCGAATTATGTGTATCACCCGCCGATGATATTAATAATTCTATTTCAGTCGGTGTTAACAGTTTGGGCAGGGTACGTGTGCGTTTGGGTAATTCAATATTTGCCGCCGGATTTTTTGTTATGATTTTTTCCAGCATTAAAAATTTATAGAATCCGCGCAGTGCACTGGCCTTGCGGGCAATGGATGATGCGCATTCGTCTAAATTTGACAAATACGATTGTATATCTGATTCCGTGGCATTCATTAATCCGCCCGGCAACGCGTCGTTTGCCAGACGCAAATCGCTGGAATAACTTTCCAATGTTTTCTTGCTGCGCCCGCGTTCTGCGGATAATGCTTCTAAAAAAATCTCTATATAATTCATGGATATAAAACGATTTCGGTAACATGCTGGGTCGCGGGAAATGATACAATCATTAATATCACCAGAACTGCAACCAACGTCCATATTATAATTTTATTTCGCTTTGTGTTCTTTTTACGTAATGGCATTTTTGTTTGTCCTTTTTATTAAATTGTATCAAAACTGGTTATAAATGTGCCCGCCGCTGCAATAATTATCAATGGTGGGGCAATAACCGCCAGTAATGGTGGTAAGACGCCCGTCGCACCCAGTGCATTAAATATATTGATGAAAAAATACACCGCAAAGCATGTCAGAATTCCAATGCCAAATTTTATCCCGAAATTATAATTGCGACGCTGGTGCGTTTGGGAAAATGCAATCCCCAGCGTGGTCATTGCAATCATGGTCAGTGGCAAGAACAGCAGTGTCCAAAACTGAACCAAATGCCCGCGTACAGGTGCGCCGATTGATCGCATCTTGTGTATAAATTCAGGCAAGTTCCAGAATGATATTTGATCAGGTTGCAGGTATCGGTCCAATACAGTTTGTGGGTTCAGCAATGTTTTGATATGCCATGGCCCCGTGGTTGCAGTGCCATTTTGGTCCCAGATGGTTGCATTTGTTGCGTTTAACCCGGCATCAGACAGTGAAATTGTGTCAGATTGAATGCGTGTCGTTAATTTGAATGAAGCAGATTGTATATATATTGTCGCATCGTCAAACAGCAGAATGTTTCCAGACTTATGCATGTGTTTCGCATTCATCGTTATGTACCCGGAATCAGATGATTCGCGTAACCAGATTTCGTTATCTATTAATTTCAAGTGGTCGGATGTTATGTGTTCAGAACTGAGATGCACAGAATATGGGTTTATCACAGTGGTTGCCAAAATCCCAATTATTAATGCCCCCAGCAAGAATGGGCGCGATATCTGGTACGGCGACAGCCCCGCCGCAGATATTATCACGCGTTCACTGGAACGGGTCAGATTATATGATGTCAATAACGTACCCATAAATATCGCCAACGGCAGAAATAATGGAACGTATTCCAATAATCTTGTAAATGCATCTTGTATTGCGGCCCATGCCGTTGGGTTTGATGGCAGTCGTTCCACAAATGTTACCGCCATTATGATTCCGCATATGGTAAGTAATACCAATCCAATGCCATAGAAAAAACGGCGCATCAGGAATCTGTTCAAAATTTTTGGTTTTGATTTTATTTTCATCTTTGATAACCAATCAAAAAAGTATACATTGTTCAATTCACAATTGCAAAATTAAAATGATTGCGTATAATTTTTGAAAAACAAACAGGATTATATCATGGATAAAAAGCCAATTTCACGGGCCGGCTTTGACGGTCTGGTAAAAGAATTAAAGGATTTAAGAGAGGTTCAACGTCCAGAAATACTGAAAACTGTCCAGTGGGCGCGTTCGCTGGGTGATTTGTCGGAAAATGCGGATTACAGCGCCGCCAAAGAAAAACAACGGCAAATTGACAAGCGTATTCAATTCATAGAAAATTTTATAAATAACGCGGAAATTATTGATATAGACAGTTTATCCGGTAATCGGGTCGTGTTTGGTGCGCGCGTCGTCGCCGAAGACGAAGATGGAAATCGTATGCAGTGCAGAATTCTGTCGGATATTGAATCTGATGGAAAACAGGTTATTTCATGCACGTCGCCCGTTGGACGTGCGCTGATTGGGCGATGCGTTGGCGATACGTGTATCGTGAAATTGCCGGGCGGTGAAAAAGAATATGAAATTTTAGAAGTAAAATTCAAGGACTAAGTTCAAGTATGGCGATTCGGATTTTGCCAGATTCTTTGATAAATCAAATTGCCGCCGGTGAAGTGGTTGAACGCCCCGCCAGTGTGGTTAAAGAATTGGTGGAAAATGCGCTGGATGCGGGGGCAACGCAAATTGTTGTTGACGTTGCGGATGGGGGGCGGACGTTGATTTCGGTGATTGATGATGGGGGCGGAATGACGCGCCCAGATTTAGAAAACTGTATTATGCGCCATGCAACATCTAAATTACCAAGTGATGATTTATTAAATATTAATTTTATGGGATTTCGTGGTGAAGCGTTGCCGTCAATCGCATCTGTTGGGGATATGACAATTGATACATTCAACAGCGCGGAACCGCATGGTTGGCGTCTGGATTGCACAACTGGGGCGGTGCGGCCGTCTGATTGGGATGGCGGAACGCGCGTTCGGGTGACGAATTTGTTTTCCAGAACGCCGGCACGGTTAAAGTTCTTGCGTGGCGATCGGGCCGAAATGATGGCGGTTGTTGATGTGGTAAAGCGATTGGCAATGTCACGGCCAGATACAGGATTTGTTTTGAATAACAAATGGTATTTTCCAAAAAATCAGGATTTTAACGAAAGAATTGTTGCGGTTATGGGGGATGATGTACGTGGACGCATGGTGCATTTGGATGTTCAATCAGAATCTGACCCAGATATGAAATTATGGGGCGTAATTTCGGAACCAACATTGCGACGTGCGTCGTCTGTGGATCAATATTTGTTTGTAAATGGACGTGCGGTAAAAGATAAAGTTCTGGTTGGTGCGTTGCGCGCCGCGTATATGGATGTTATGCATGCACGTGAATTTCCTTTGTGTGCGTTGTATTTAACACTGAATCCACGCAAGGTTGATGTTAATGTTTCGCCCGCCAAGACCGAAGTGCATTTTCTGGAACCGTCGCATGTGCGCGGATTTATTATAAAATCGTTGCGTGCGGCATTGGCGCGAACAATGATTGAATCTGGGGCGGATAGTGGCGCGGGGGTGTCAATTCAAAATATGTCCCGTGTGACAAATTTTGCACCATCAAAATCGGTGGTATGTACACATCACCGTGGTCCAGACAGTGCGTTCATGTTTGTCGCATCGCCACATAAATCCAGTATTAATAATGATACAGATGCGGTTGATGCCGGTGGTCCAGGTGATTGTGCGTCCAGTGGTTTTAATGCCACGGATTTACCACTGGGGCGCGTTATTGGTCAAATTGGTAACAAGTATATATTGGCCCAGAGTGGCGAAAATTTGGTGATCGTTGACCAGCATGCTGCACATGAACGAATTACGTATGAAAAACTGCGTCGTCATGCGATAAAAGGGCAACCATTATTGACCCCAATCGTTGTATCATTGCGTGGCGAAGATGTAAATGCGGTCTTGGCGGTCGCAGATGAAATGCGTGCGATGGGATTGCATGTTGATGCGTTTGGGGATTCGGCATTGGCCATATTTGAAAAGCCGGCTGATTGGGATTTTGATTGGGGGCAACTGTTTCACAATATCGCAGATGAAGTACGCGCGTATGGACATTCATCGCAATTGGCAGAAAGAATGCATCTGAAATTGGCAAATTATGCATGTCATCACAGTGTTCGTGCTGGACAAAAACTGGATATGGCCCAAATGGATGCGCTGTTGCGGGAAATAGAAAATACAACCCGGGGCGGGGAATGTAATCATGGGCGGCCGGTATATAAATTTATCCCAATCAGTGAATTTGATTCTTGGTTTGAACGCATTTGATTTTCGCGCGTTTTTGTAACTATTTTTCTTTACAGGCGCGGCTTTTTTTACTATTCTGACACAATAAATTAATAAAAATGTACAAGGAGAAATTTCAATGGAAGAATCAAGCGCAGTTATTGATACAGTTAATACCACTGCCCAAGGGGCGGCAACGGCTGGTGATTGGTGGGGTATGCTGTTGTATTGTGTTATAATTTTCGCGATTATATATTTGTTTATGGTGCGACCAAATAAAAAGCGGATGGCAGAATATCAAAAAATGATTGATTCTTTACAGGTTGGCAACCGCATCATGGCCGGTGGAATTTACGGTACAATTAAAAAAATAAATGAAAAAACAATAGAAATGGAAGTTGCTGATGGCGTCGTCATAGAAGTTAACAAGGGCGCTGTGGCAACAGTGGAATAAAGGGTTGGGTAATGTTAAAAAAACTGGCAATAATTTTTGTCGCGGTATTTGGGGTTTTGTTGGCTGTGCCAACGCTGGCGCCCAGTTTGGCACCGTATTTTCCATCATGGATTCAGCCAATTCAACTGGGGCTGGATTTGAAAGGTGGGGCGCAGTTGCTGTTAGAAGTTGATACAAACACCATGTTCAATGAAAAAGCAGAACAACTGTATGAAGAAGCGCGCAGTTCATTAATTGATCGCGACAAGGGGGTTATTCGCTTTTCAAATATGCGTAATAATAATGGTGTTGTGTCGTTTGTTGTGCGTGAAGAAAGTGATGTGTCCAAGGCGCGCGGTCGGTTAAGAAGCGTATTTGGCGATACAGTGGATATCACCACAGACGGACGCAATGTATCGTTGGCATATTCACAGCGTGCCAAGGATGAAATGGTGCAAGACGCGTTGTCGCGCAGTATTGAAATTGTGCGCCGGCGCATTGATGCATTGGGGACAAAAGAACCATCTATACAAAGCCAGGGTGGAAAGTATATCTTGGTGCAATTGCCGGGGGTTAATGACCCAGAACGCATCAAGGAATTAATTGGCCAGACGGCAAAAATGACGTTCCATCTGGTGAATGAAGATATTACCCAAGAACAATTGGCATCTGGACATGCGCCCAAGGGAACAGAATTTTTACCACTGATGGATATGCCAGATCAATTAATCCCAGTGTATTCGCATGTGGAAGTGTCGGGTGAATCACTGAAAGATTCCCAGGCGGAATTTGACCAAAACAGTATGCCGGTTGTTACAACAGTGTTTGATGCCGCCGGCGCGCGTAAATTTGCACGTCTGACAACGGACCATGTGAATGAACGTTTTGCAATTGTTTTGGACGATATGGTATTGTCGGCACCAACAATACGTGAACCAATCCCAGGGGGGCGTGGGCAAATATCTGGGGGATTTACGTTGCAGGGTGCAAAAGATTTGGCGGTTCTGTTACGCAGTGGTGCATTACCGGCGCCGTTACAGGTCATAGAAGAACGTACCGTTGGGGCCGGACTGGGGGCGGATACCATAGAAGCGGGTAAAATTGCGTCTGTGGTCGGTGTCATATTTATTATGATATTTATGATAATCTGCTATCGCGGGTTTGGTGTTATTGCCAGTTTTGTGTTGTTGGTTAATCTGGCCATGATTATTGGTATAACAGCAGTGCTGGGCGGGGTGTTGACATTGCCCGGGATTGCGGGGATTGTGTTGACGCTGGGGATGGCGGTTGATGCAAATATTTTACCGTTTGAACGAATACGCGATGAAATTCGTGCGGGGTCCACGCCACTGCGTGCCGTAGAGGCGGGATTTCATCGGTCTATGAAAGCGGTTCTGGATGGAAATTTGACGAATTTGATTTGTTCGTTGGTGTTGTTCCAATTTGGCGCAGGACCGATTCGCGGATTTGCAGTCACGCTGTCGGTCGGTGTGTTGACAACGTTATTCACATGCGTTTCGTTGTCAAAGGTCATTATTGATTGGTACATGAACGGCAAAAATAAAAAAATTGGATTTGTAAAAAGCAAGTAAGGGGCAGGGTAATGAAACTGAAATTTATGAAATATCGCAAGTTATCGTATTGGGTTGCCGGTATTTTAATTGGGCTGTCGGTGTTGTCATTGGCGTTGCGTGGATTGAATTATGGTATTGATTTTGCCGGCGGTATTTCAATGGAGGTTACACCCGTGTCGGCGGATTATACAATTGATAAAATGCGGACTGATTTGGAACAATTCAGTCCAGAATTGCAATCAATTGGTGACAGTGGTGCGATTCTGATTCGTGTCGGTTTGCCAAAGGGGGCAACAGATGCAGAACAAAACCAGCGTGTCACAGAAATAAAAGATATTTTAGGCAACAATGTTGAATATTCCCAAGTTCAGATTGTTGGACCAAAAATCGGTGATGAATTGGTGCGTGGCGGAATTTTGGCGATTCTGTTTTCGTTTGTGTTAATGGCGGTATATGTGTGGGTACGGTATCGTGGTGGATATGCGATTGGGTCGTTCATATCGTTGTGTTTGGATTTTGTTATCATGTTTGGATTCTTTTCTGTGACAGGATTAGAATTTAATCAAACGGCAATTGCTGTTATTCTGATGGGGGTTGGGTATTCTATTAATGACAAGGTTGTAAATTATGATCGCATAGAAGAAAATATTAAAAAATATCACAAAATGCCGATGGATGATTTGATTGATTTATCAGTTAATGAAATGTTACGCAGAACAATTATGACCGGGTTATCTACGATTCTGGCGATGGTTGCGTTGTTCTTGTTTGGCGGACCGGCGTTGCGTGATTTTGCAATTGCGATGACATTTGCGGTACTGATGGGAACATTTACCAGCATTTATATATCTAATGTCATATTATATCACTTTAATCTGCGGGACAGTGATAAAGTGAAATAGAGTTGTTTTGTGGTAACCAAGGGGGGAAATATTGAAAATCATAAAGTTTTTTATGGCACTGTTTCTGGCCATTGGTACCACATCGGCGTTCGCGGACAGTTTGTTTTTTGAAGACGAGCCAATACAAGATGGATTGAATGTTTTTGATGTGTCTGAAACCTTTGCAGATATTTATGAAAAACTGGACAGTGTTAAGTGGGCCGGAAAAAACATAAATGTCGCGATTGAAAGTCTGGAAAATTTGAATGAAAATGCCCATATCGCCGCCACAGATGAACGCGTTGTGTTGGTGTGGAAAGATGCGATAATTGCAAATTATCCACGGCCTGGGGCCGGTGATTGGCATGGATTTGGTGAAATTACAACTGCGCTGATACTGAAATTACGTGCGAATGATCCAATATTACATGATGCCAGCGAAAGCGAAATGTACCAGATGGTGGTTGACAGTTTAATGCGTGGAATTGATGAAAATGGGCGGTATATATATTCGCGTGCCGCAGAAATTGCCGAAGATGGACGGTTGCTGACCAGTATCGGACTGGAAGGTGCGCGCGATGCGCGCGGAAATTATCGGGTAACCGGTATATTCAAAGATTCACCCGCGGATATATCTGGAATTCGTGAAGGTGATTTGATTGTGACCGTGAACGGAACAGATGTCGCGGATATGTCTGATGCCGAATTAGCCGCAGTAATATCGGGATTTAATTCAGGAACATCTAAATTAAAAGTTTTGTCACCCAGTGGGGAAAAGGATGTTGTGTTGCGACGGGCAACAATTATATTGGCGGATGCAGACGTTGTTCATCGCAGTGATTCGGATACAGGTGGAATATTGGAAATTGTTGTACATCAAGTATCTGATAATGCCGCTGCAATTATTAACGAAGCATTGGCAACATATCCAGATGTGTCGGGTATCGTATTAGATTTACGGGCGGCGACCGGTGATGACGAACGGGCCGCAGCAAAATTAGCCGGGTTATTTATTGGGGCAAAGCCTGTTATGCGAATCATTGAAACAGCGAAAAATGAAGTAGAAGTTATACCCGGTGGGGATGCCGTAACAGATGTGCCGGTTGTGGTGTTAATGTCTGATATGACGCGGGGAACCGCCGAAGCAATAGTTGCCGCGTTTTATGAAAATGCGCGTGGGGTTTTGGTTGGTACCCCAACCGCCGGCAGTGCGCGAATCGCAACACGTATAAATTTGGATAATGGTGGCGCACTGGAATTGCTGAATAAATCTATTAAAACAGGGTCGGGGCGCATAATTGATGGCCGTGGAATTTTTCCGATTGTTTGCCTGTCAAATATTCGTACGGCGCAACAACAAAACGCATTTTTCTTGAATGTCATAAATAATGATTTTAATGCCCAGGATTTTAATATGGATGAAGATATTGACCCAGATGTTATTCGGCGGGGGTGTCCTGTTATTACCAGTGGGGCCGATGAAGATGCTGTTGCTGCGGCTGTGTCGGTAAAGATTTTGACAGATTCCAAGGTTTATAACAAATTAGTGGCAGAGTAAAATAAATACAGGTGGGTATAATGTTTTTGACCAAAGATAATAAAATAAAATGGAATTGGCTGGCCTGGGGTGCGGGCATTACATTGGCATTGGTTTTTGCGGGTGTGTTCTGGTTTGACAAGCCGGTATATTTATTCTTGCGCCAATTTGATTTTTGGTTGTGGCATTTGTTTGATAAAATTTTTGATGCGAAAATCTGGATTGCGGCATCTGTTATCGTGCTGGTTGTGTTTTACATAAGAAAAATTTTCTATTCCAAGCCCAGGTACAGAAACAGTAATAATCAACCAAGTTTTCAAACGTTCTGCAAGGATTTTTGGTATAAAACACGCAACAGTTATGCTGTATTTGTTTTATCATCTGTGTTGGCGGCCAGTATCGTTGGCAAGGTGTTAAAAATTGTAATAGGGCGTATGCGGCCATTGTTTTTTGAAGCGTTGGATAAAACAGGATTTGTGCCGTTTTCAACAGATTGGGCGTTTAATTCAATGCCGTCTGGGCATACGTTCGCATCGTTTGCAGGACTGATAATGCTGGGGTTGTTGGCACCGAAAATCAAATGGTTTACATGGACGTTGGCAATAATTATTGGGGTTTCACGCGTATGTGTTGGGGCGCATTGGCCGTCTGATGTCATATTGGGGGCTTTTATTGGTATGGTGGCCGCAGATTTGGTAAAGTCGCTGTTAAAGCGATATGGCGCGGGCATTATAAAATAAATACTGATTAAGCATAACATTTTGGTGTTTTTTGTGATAAAATAGGCCGTATGGGAAAGCAATCTAATTTTTTACCGCAACGTGTATCTGAGGCAATAAAAAGCATTACAAAGCGTATCGTTGGGTGTGTGTTGTTGGTGCTGGGGATATGGGCGTTGTGTGCACTGGTGGTGTATAATCCGTATCTTGATGGGTTTGCAACAGCCGCGTCGTTCGGATCACAATCCATAATGGGTAATGTTATTGGATTTTTGGTGTATGCGGTTGGTTTTGTGCCGGCATTGTTTGCAGTGTTATGTCTGGTGCGCTGGGGGATTTCATGGGCGGCGGCATGGTTGGAAAATATGGCGCCAGAATATAATTTCTTGCGTTTTGTGGTGGCGATGTTTGTTGGTGCGGCCGGATTGGGAATGATTATGCCGTCTGGTACATGGGGCGGGATGATTGGGTATATTGCATCGTCAGATATCGGCGCATTGATTGGTAATTTTGAAATTTTGGTCGGAATAATTTTGTTGTGCGCATTTTTATTCTTGGCTGGAACTTTGTTACACGTGCGCTGGTCACATATCGTGGCCGTGGGGCGTATGCTGTGGCGTTGGGTGCGTTGGTTAATGTCGGTTTTCCATCTGGCGCCACCTGTGCAGTATATAGATGATGATGTTCAAAATCAAAGTGACGAAGATGGTGAAGACGAAGAAGAACCGGATGAAGATAATGCATCTGATGGTCGCGTGCGTGCGCGAATTGCAAAACGGCGTGTGAAACGCGCAAAATCTGGGGCGATAAAGAAAAAAGACGGGCAAATATATGAACTGCCGGATCCGGAATTTTTGGAACGGTCTAATTTTGGTAAAAATGTTATAACCCCAGAATTAAAACGAAATGCCGCCGCGATGGAAGTGCATTTTGCAGAATATGGTGTCCAGGGAAAAGTTGTCGGAATAAAGCCAGGGCCGATTGTTACGTTGTATGAATTTATGCCAGAAAGTGGCGTTCGTATGGTGGATATTAAAAAGACTGTTACAGATATGACACGTGCAATGGCCACAGAAAATATTCGCATCGCGCATATTCCAAATACGCAACTGATTGGTGTTGAAATGGTGAATTTAACACGCCAGATGGTGCGTTTTCGGTCATTGGTTGATAATGATATTTTTGTTAATTCTAAATACAAAATACCATTGGCATTGGGTGTGGATATTGGTGGTAACCCAATGTATTTTGATTTGGCAAAAATGCCACATATGCTGATTGCGGGACGTACCGGTTCTGGTAAATCTGTATTCGTTCAGTCAATTATTATGTCGGTTGTATACCATTTTACCCCAGATAAGTGTAAATTGATGATTATTGATCCCAAGGGCGTTGATTTTGGATTTTGGGACGATATTCCGCATCTGATAACCCCCATTGTAAAACTAGACCCAGGGGCGGCGGTTAATGCATTAAAGTGGGCCGTACGTGAAATGGAAGAACGGTACAAGCAATTACAATTGGTTAATGCACGCAATATAGAAAGTTATAACGAAATTGTTGCCAGCAAGCGCGAAAATGGTGAAAAAATTACCCAGCAGGTCGCGGTTGGTACGGATGAAGAAACGGGCGAACTGTTGTTTGAAACACAAGAACTGGATTTGTCTGATATGTCTTATATCGTCATTATCATAGACGAAGTTGCGGATTTGATGAGTCTGGCCCGGAAAGAAGTTGAGGCGTGTGTTCAACGCATTGCACAAAAGGCCCGTGCCGCAGGAATTCACTTGGTTATGGCGACACAACGTCCAGATACGTCGGTTATAACTGGGGTGATCAAGGCGAATTTCCCAACGCGCGTTTCTTTCCAGGCACGCAGCGCGATTGATTCAATGACAACACTGGGTGAAAAAGGTGCAGAACAATTGTTGTCGTGTGGTGATATGCTGTTCAGCGAAGCTGGACGTGTCCCGGTTCGTATACATGGTGCGTTCATTTCAGACGAAGAAATGACCCGTGTTGGTGATTTCTTGCGCAGCGAAGGTGAACCAGAATATGCCGAAGGTGTCACAGACGCAGAGGCAGGCGGGGCAAGCAGCGTTGGGGGTGGCGCAATACCGGGTATGCCGATGTCAAAAGCAGATAAAGATGCAGATTTGTATACCCAGGCAAAAGAATATGTTTTACGTGATAAAAAACCAACGATTTCATATATCCAGCGGCGTTTAAGAATCGGGTACAACAAGGCGGCTGGATTCATTGAACAGATGGAGGCCGAAGGTATCATCAGTCCACCAGATGCAAATAATAAACGGCATATTTTGTAATAAAATCCACGTAATGCGGATTTTATTTATGCTTGGTTAATGGTGGATTTTGTGATATAATTTTCACCAAAAGGAGATATGTTATGAAGAAATATCTGTCGTGGCCGATGTTGGCGATTGTTTTGTTTGGGGTTGCGCCTGCGGTGGGGGCGACAAATTCTGGGACGCGTGCTGCATCCAGTGCGGATTTAACCGGTATGCCGGCGGTGCGTGAACGGACCCAGGTTGACTATGAAAAATATGAAACACGTACAACGTCAAAAACATATGATTCGGCGGATGCGAAAAATTTATATTATGTAAAGCCGGCTGACCGCAGCCAGTTGTATAAGCAATATGCCGGAAATTCAGATGCAACAGTTCGTACGTCGCGCGCAGAAACATATCGCAGTGAATTGCGTCGTAAATATTATCTGGCACATCCATTCTTTCAGCCTTTGGGTGGGGATTTTGGTTCTGTGACGGATTTGTCATATACAATGAATTCGTATGATTTCAGTATAACTGGCAATACGTCGGATCCATCGGCAAAGTGGAATATGGGCCAGTTTTCCATCAAGGAAGATTTCAGTTATGGTATTACGGACCGTATCGCCGTGATGGCAATGGCACGTTTTGATATATCTGATTATAAATTTGATTGGTCATTGCCAGATGTCCCAGATGATACAATGAAAGACAATGGTTTTAATATGTTCGGACTGGGGGCACAATGGCGGTTTGTTGATACAACGAATTGGATTGCAACACTGTCTGGATATTATCAATATCAACACGATATTTCAAATAATGCCATATTGGATATCAAGGGCGGGTATAAAGTTGGGTCTTCAACTATATATGGATTGGCGCGTGCATGGTATGTCGCGTTTGATGGCGATTCGTATGGTAACGGAATCGTTGGTACAACGGATGCAGGTTTGGAATCTACAATATTCTTGGCATACAAAACAAATGTTTCTGATGCATTTTATGCCGAAGGTGGATTGGGAATATTCAGTGTACTGGATGAAGATTGGACGTTGAATTTTGAAGGTATATTTGGGTATTACGATTGGCATAACCAGGCCAGCTTAAAAGCCGCAATTGGGTGGCAACCAAATGACTGGTTCGCATTGAATCTGTACGGTAAAATGGCGGTTTATGATTCTGCAAACGGCAAAGATTTAGCACTGTATGCAACAGATACTGCCTTGGACAGCCCGCAGTTTGGTGATTTTGTCTATGTCGGGTCGGCGCATTTGGATAATTATTCCGAAGCGGTTGTCGGATTACAGGCAATATTTTCGTTTTAATATTTGGTAAAACAACGGGCTGTGATGCCACAGCCCGAAATATTGTATAAAATAACCAAGGTGAGAGAGAATGCGTAGATTTTTATTTGCTTTGTTTGGCATCGTCATAGGAATTTTACCATTGACCTGTGTTAATGATGCGCGCGCAGACGGATTGGATTTTGATACATCTGACCCGTTGTTTATGTTAGCCCAAGGGGATTTGTTATCGGAAACAACATTGACATATTGGGATAATGTTTTACGTGCCGGCGAGACGTTTTCATATGGCATTAACAGTCGTCTGACAATCGCACTGAATTTTAATTATCAGCAAGATTTTAATGGCCCGAATGATGGTTTTTCGGCGGTTGATTTAGGGGGCGTTTATCGCGTCAGTACCGCCAGTGGCAATAATGCAAATATTATTTCAGATGTTTTGTTTGGGTTGAAATTTGGCGGTTCGTCGCATGTGCGAACCCCGGATTTTGCAGATTCTACGTATTATGCAGGATATCGTTTTGGACGGCAATGGGCCGGTGTTACATTGGCGGCAACAATAAAGTCCAGTTGGATTTTTGATGATTCAATTGGTATGGCGTATATAGATTTTATGCCCGAAGCATATTTTCGTATCGCATCTGATTGGCGCTTGGGGGCGAATTTTATGTTGCGCAAAGCCACAGAATCATGGTTTAACCAAGAATGGGTTGGCGGAAAGATTTTGCGCCAATATGGACGTACACAGTATATAGGGCATTTAGACTATGAATTTGAAAGCGATGAATTACAAGTTGGTTTGGATGTAAATATATTGTTCTGATTTATGAAAAAATCCTGGTGACGCCAGGATTTTTTATTTCTTTTCGGATTGGATTTTTTGGCGCAGCGCGTCCCAATAATCCAAACGTTTTTTTATTTCGCGTTCAAATCCGCGTTCAATTGGGTGATAAAACTTTTGGCGCGGCATAGATTCTGGGAAACAATTTTGACCGCTGAATCCAGACGCGGTATCAGGTTCATAAATATATCCAGCACCATACCCCATATTTTTCATCATACGTGTCGGTGCATTCAAAATATTTTTCGGGGGCATCAAACTGCCTGTGTCGCGGGCAGTGCGATATGCCGCGGTTTGGGCGCGGTAATTAGCCGTACTTTTCGGCGCTGTCCCCAGGTATATAACCAATTCTGTTAATGCCAGATCCCCTTCGGGACTGCCCATGCGTTCATATATCTGCCATGCGGCCAGTGCAATTTGCATTGCGTTCGGGTCGGCCAGTCCGATATCTTCCATGGCGAAACGTGTCAAACGACGAAACAGATACATCGGGTCTTGGCCAGATGTCATCATGCGGGCCGTCCAATACAGGGCCGCATCAGTATCACTGGCACGCAATGATTTATGAACGGCCGATATTAAATTGTAATGTTCATCCCCAGATTTATCAGACAGTGGCGCGCGTTTTTGTATCGCGTTATCCAGTTCTTCGGGTGACAGATTTTTTTTGAATTTTGCGTTGACCAGATATTCAACCGTATTCAATAAAAATCGGGCATCCCCGTCGGACATCTGGGCCAGGTGTATGCGCGCATTTTCATCCAATGGCAATTTTTTACCAAGAAATTTTTCAGCACGCGACATCAGAATCATTAAATCTTCGCTGGATAACGGTTGCAGAACACCAACGTGGCACCGCGACAATAATGCGTTGTTCAAATTAAAACTGGGGTTTTCAGTTGTTGCGCCCATGAATATAACAGTGCCATCTTCAAGATATGGCAGCAATGTATCCTGTTGCGTTTTATTAAAACGATGAATTTCGTCAATAAACAACAATGTGCCGCGCCCAATTTCACGATTCATTTTGGCGGCATCCATTGCCTTTTTAATATCTGCGGTTCCGGAAAATACCGCCGACATCGGTACAAAATCCATATCAACAGATTTTGCCAACGCACGTGCAATTGTTGTTTTTCCGCACCCGGGTGGACCCCACAGTATCAAATTTGATAATTTATGGTTGTCAACCATTCTGCGGACCAGGCCGTTTTCACCCAACAGTTGGGATTGACCGACAATTTCATCAATTGTTGATGGCCGCATTAAGTCTGCTAATGGTCTGTTTTCAGATTGCATTTGTTTTTTACTGTATTTTTATTTGTCTTTTATTTGTGATATAATAAATTCTAGTAAATAAACAAGGGTTTATCAATTGGTAAGTACAAATAAAGATTCTGAATTTGCGTTGGCGGTGGCAAATCTGGCCGCGGCGGCAATGGCGGCAAATCCGGCATTGACGATGGATGATGCAGTGCGCGCAGCACGCGAAAGTTTGCGTGGTGCGTCCGTCACCCCCCAGCAAATTGCTGCATCGGTTCAGCCTGATAAAATTCAGTGTCTGGAAGATGGTACATGGCATATCATGCTGCGGCGTTATGTTAAAAGAAAGTTTAATCTTGGCCCACAACAGTATCGGCAAAAATGGGGATTGCCAGACAATTATCCGTTTGTTGCACCAAATTATTCGGCGCATCGGTCGCGAATTGCAAAAAAACATGGTTTGGGTAAAAACAACCGCAGGGGGCGCAAAAAATGACGGATAAATTCAGAAAAACTGTAAAGGTTCCAGAAAATGCCGCCGCACGCCTGCGGCGGGCCGCCGAAAAATTGCATCCACGTGAATTTGTACGTGATATGCGTATGTATGGTGAAGATGAAAAGTTGGAATTCAAAGATGCCGCCGCAATAATGGGACTGGGGTTGGCCAAGGGTATGGCGTGGATGGCCGCTGGGGGGGCACAATTGTTGTTAACCTTGGCGCGTTGGACAACAATGGATAATGCATTTCTGCGCAAAATGGAAAATCATTTTGCTGTGATGGATGTTGGAAAAAATAAGCGGGGGCAACCGAAAAAATTATCGTCGTTTGCAAAAAAATATCCTAATCTGTCGGCGCATATATTGTGGATTTTTGGTCTGGGGCTGGTGTCGGGCGGAACATATGCCGGCGTAAAGTATGTGCCAGATAAAATTCAAACAGTCAAAGAAGCACGCGCAGAACAAGAGGCCGCAAGACAAGCAGAAGAGGCCGCGCGTGGAACATATCGGGCTTTTTTGAATAAGATGCAGCCAATTACGCCATTTTTAATCGCAGATTTAATTGCCAAAGAAGGGGTACATATAGATGAAAAAACAGGTTTGCATGTACCGTATCGTGATTCACGTGGAATCCCAACAATTGGATTTGGTTCAACCGTGCTGAAAAATGGCCAACGTGTCACAATGAATACCCCACCAATCACAACGGCCGAAGCATATGAAACGGCGCGGTGGCATCTGGAAGAAGGCGAAACATATTTTGTGTTGTACTGTTATGATACTGCACTGAAAAATGTTGATGTGAATACCACTAATGAAGCGCTGGGGATGAGTTCTGTTATATATAACGCGTATACTAAATTAATAGAAGAACCCAATGACCGTAATTGCAAAGAACGTTTCGCGCATTTACGTAATCTGCTGGATGAATACGGTTTTGCCGTGCCAGATTCATTGGTGCAACAGTTGTTTGCACAGTATCCGATTCGTGCAGGAACCAGTTTTGGACAAGAATGGATAAATGGGGCCAGTAAAGATGTTATGGCAAATCGTTTGGGACGATTTTTGTCGGGTGGACGTGGTCTGTATTGGCGGCGATGGCTGGAAGCAGGGTTGTTAACAGGTGATATAACGCCGCAAATGCTGCTTAGTTGTCCAGTAAACGGAATGTATGAATTCTTTCGTGTGATGGACGGTAAAAAAAGTGCATTCTTTATCGGCGATATTGAAAATCGGCGTGTAAATAAAGATACGTTTTTGAAGTTTAAGCAATGGTTGGCAAATCCCGTCAGTGCAGATGGTTTTGATTTAAGTTCGTGGAAAAAAATTGGCGACTTTTTGCCAAGTGATGTTTTGGCATATTGTCAGAATGGTGAATGCGAACTGGATAATCCGAATTTTAACAAAAATATGTCTGGGCGTGATGTGGTGCTGGTCAAAACATATACAATGGGATATGATGCGCAATATAAAAATGCAATGGCGGCATATGTTGCAACAGACTATGATTCGGCAGCCAGCCAGTTTGAAAAGATGATTACAGAATATCCGAATAATGCGCTGTTGCGTAATGATTTGGCGGCGACATACAATAAAATCGGACGGTTTTCTGATGCGGTTGCCCAGGCGCGCGAAATACTGCATCGTATTGGTGATAAAAGCCAATATGCCGCGGCACAGTATAATGCGGGGTTTGCGTATGAACAAATGGGGGATTTGGAACGTGCATTGTTGAATTACCAATTGGCGGTTAAAAATGGTAATGTCAGTGTTGGCCAGGATGTCAGCCGTGTACAAAGAAAAATAAAGTCTGGGAAAACAATTGCGTTTTATGATGCACTGGACCAGATTAATGCGGATGGTGAAAAACGCGTGCGCGGGGATATAAACAATATAAAATTAAACAAATCAGAATATATCGCATAAATGGATTTGACATGAAAGTATATATAAATTATCAAGATAAAAGATGGCGTAAATATAAAATTGATTTTATGCAAATTGCGAATATGGCGGCAATTGATGTATCCCCAGATGCAGAAGTGTCAATTACACTGACCAATGACGCGGAAATTCAAAAAATTAATAAACAGTATCGTGGTAAAGATGCACCAACAAATGTTTTATCATTTGAATTGGGGGATGATATTTTATTGGGTGATATTTTTATTTCTTTGGATACAGTTATGCGTGAAGCAAAAAATGAAAATATATCTGTGGCGGAACATACCGCCCACATGGTTGTTCATGGTATGTTGCATTTACAGGGATATGATCATATAAAAAATTCAGATGCACGCAAAATGGAAAATCTGGAAATAAATATACTGAAAAAATTAAATATAAAAAATCCCTATGCGCCGGAATCGTGTATATGCAGCGATTTATCATGTTGTCCTGGGGGAAAGTTTTTTGCATTTTTGCATCGGTTAAAAATTCGTCCAGATGGATTCTGGCAATATATATTAATGGCGTTAATGGGGGCAATTTGCGCGTTTGGTTTTGCGCCGTTTAATTTATGGTGGGCGACACTGGGGGCAATATTTGTTGCATACAGATTAATGTTGCGTACACATTCGCGTGGAATATGGGGGGCGTTTGTGCGTGTCTTGCCGTTCAGTGCAATGTATGCAATTGCGATGTTTTGGTGGGTAACGAATTCAATATATGTTGTGCCAGATTTGGCCGCGCAATTTGCAATATGGACGGTGCCGGCACTGGTTGGAATTGGTATTGTTGGTGGTTTTATATTTGCAATTCCATTTGTCGTAATCATGCGTATGCGTACAAATCCGGCATCCAGAGTCTTTGTTTTTGCAGCAATTTGGACATTGGTTTTATGGTTGCGTGAATGGGCGTTTACTGGATTTCCGTGGAATCCAATTGCGAATATTATGATGCCTTTTCCGATGATTGCGAATTCTATGTCGCTGTGGGGGGCACTGGGGTTGACGTTTGTGTGTGTTGGAATCATTGCCGCGTTGGCAGAATTATTTGGGCAATGGCGGAATTGGCGTGTCTGGGGTGTCTTTGCTGTTTTTATATTATTAGGTATCGGCGGTGCCATTTATGGTGCATATAATATGTCACGTTCAAATGTTTCGTGTGATGCGTCGCCGGTTATTCGGATTATTCAACCTGCACGCAGCGCGGTACAAAAGGCGTCGCATTCACGTGCAGATGCAATTCGCAATGCAGATACAAATATTGCGTATATGACGGGATTGGCGGTAATTAATAATAATGCGGACTTGGTTGTGTTCCCAGAAACAGCATATCCGTACGCGGTTTTGAATGGTGACGATATGCCAATGGCAACCCAGGTTGGTGCCAATATGATTATTGGCGCAACGCATGTTGATGATGGTGGTGTCTATAATTCAATGATTGTTGCCAATCCAAATGGCATGATAAAAAAGATTTACAGTAAATCACACTTGGTGCCGTTTGGCGAATATCGCCCGTTTGGTGACATTATCCCAACACCAGGGCAATTATCACAGGGTGCCGGCCCAGAAATTATAAGTGTTGATTTAAGTGGCAAGACTTTTTCATTTGCGCCGGCAATATGTTATGAAATTATTTTTTCTGATTCATTGGTACCGGCGGGCGCCAATCCAGACGCAATTATAAATATTACAAATGATACTTGGTTTGGTGCAACACCGGGTACGTACCAGCACTTGGATATGGTGCGGCGTTATGCAATTGAATCAGGTTTGCCCATTGTGCGCGCAAACTATTCGGGAATCAGCGCATTTGTTAATCCAGATGGAACAATTTTGTCGTTAATTCCAATCGCGCAACCTGGATATGCTGATGGGGTCGTATGTGGTGCGCACAGTACACCATATCACGCAATTGGGCGTGATGGATGGATGATAATTATACTGGCATTTTCATGTGTATGTGTGATGTTTTTGAACCGTCGTTGTGAAAAAAATAAACCAGTATAATATTTTATTTTCATTAATGTTATATGTTACGATATAATACCAATGACGCTGAGGGTTGGCAGTGTTGGTGGCGCCGTCGGTAACATATTAATCAACGGCATTGGTGGCAACCCAGGCGCCGATGATTAATTTTTTAACTGGGTCAGAATCCATACGCGTATCGCAGATGACAGGTTCGTACCCGGTGCACGCGTGTCATCAATGTCGGTAATGATTGATGCAACAGATTTTTTCTTGTCTTGGGCGATGCGTTGCAGTTCGGCCACAAATTCTGGTTCCAGTGTAATACTGGTTTGGTGGCCTGATAAAGATACAGATATTTTTTTCATTGTTAAAATTTCCCAGCAACCAGGCAATCGGTCATCGCGCGATACGGATCATCATATTTACGCAGTATGTCCAAATTTGTATTGCCCAGCATATAACATGTGCCAAAAGAATCAAATGCAAACCAAAACAGATCGTTGCGTCCAAACAATGTCTTGGCGTGCATTTGTGGAATACTGATTAGTTCGGAATTTATTGTTACTATATCCGGAATGGGATGTTTTATCCCGCGTGAAACATTCTGGGGGCCAAAGATATAACCACTGCCTAAATTAATGGCACCACATTGTGTGTACAAATCAATCATAAATTGTGGCAGTATGGCGGCACGCATCTGTTGCAGTGATGTATTAACCAATGTTATTGCATTCGGCGCAACGCCCGGCGATACCAGCGCATTTTGTGATTTCAATAATGACAAAAATTCAGATAACTGTGTCATTGATGATAAACTTAAACCTCCATCCCGCGTGATGCGGCAATCTGGGCCGCCATTTGGCTTAATCTGTCTGCGGTTGCGTTGCCGCCATCGCCACCAGATACCATATGTGCTGGCACGTATACCTTTTTTGCCGGATTGGGCAGCCATATTGTTTTTGCCCCCGATTGGTCAATTATAAATTTATCCAGATTTTGTGAATATGGAAACGTCCAGCACATAAATAAATTATCTGTATCTAATCTGCCGCCCCATGCCAATGGAACGCGAAAGCGTATAGATATGTTTTGTGGTATTTGGCGACCGGTCAGCAGATTTATAAATTCATCTTGGGTTAAATTCATAAATGCCAATTCATCAACCGAATCGGACAATGAACGCGCAAATTCGCGACATAATTTTTTATATTGTGCAAACCAATCAGGGGCAACGGCAACGTGCGCGGGCTGGACTTCTATGACGGGCATGTCGTCCATATTCATGTCTTTTAATTTCTTTTCAGCCCCGCTGTGCGTCAGTTGCATTACCCGATACCTATGTGATTAATAACCGCGTCAATATATTGTGAATATGCATCAAACAGTCCGTTGTCGTCATTGGGTAATGGCGGATTCGGATGTTGTGACATATATTCCCGCAATTGTGCAATTGTATTAAACATCAATATATCTTGGAATTCAGATGTCTCCGCGTCAGGGGCCGAAATAACAAATCCATTTATTATTATATCGTTGTTATCAAGTGTGTCGGAAAATATACCGTCCAGTTTATCAATGACGGTGCGCATTTCTGTGGTCTTGATTCCGATACCGCCAATCCACAATGTTTCATTCGTTCCGATGGCCAGTAATGCGATATTTATTCCGTTAATTTTTGGCGACGTTTTTACAGTATAACCCAATGATGTAAATATTTCGCGGATTTCGGGCCAATCTTGTTGTGCCGGTGGCGTTGGCGACGGGGTGGAATGCGTGTTTTCGGGTACATACCTTTGTCCTGATTGCATAATTCCAGATGGAATGTTCAGACGTGGTGGACGCATGCTGGGCGATGGCGATGTCGTATTTTGTGTCGTGGATGATTCCTGGGGTTGGGCAGGCATTATATCCAATGTTGATGCATCAGTATTTTGTATGTCATTTGTTGTTGTTTTGGTTGCTTTTGCTTTTTTGTTTTTATCGGATACGTGCATGATTGGCATACGTATTTTGCGGATGCGGGGGCGGACAATTGCGTACAGCCCCAGTATTGTTACAAACACAATCACCACAATAGATATATAAAATCCAATTTTAATTGGGCTTTGTCCGGCCTGTAAATATGCCAGGTATTCCCAATGCGCAGCAGAAAATATATTAAATCCAAATGATATATTAAACCAAAAGCATGTTACCAGTGTAATCGCCAGTAACCATAAAATGCACAGCAATATATAATCAGGTCTGAATTTCATTTGTCTTTAATTATATCATATTTGTGATAAAGTAGAAAGGGTAATGATTGATACAGATTTTATTCTTGAAAATTCAAATGTGTGCGCAATGTGGTGCGCGGCGGATTGCGAACCCACAGATTTGGCGCATGCGGCAAATACCGCCATAGAGCAGGGGGTGAATACAATATCTGTTGCACCATCGGCGGTCGCGGTTATATGGCCATGGTTGGAAAACAAGAATATTAAAATTTTGGCGCGATTTTATTTGAAATCTGTGAATTCAGAAACAATGTCTGGCATTACGGCCAATATAAATTCTGTGTTCAAACAGGGGGCCGATGGCGCCCAGATTTTCTTGAATTATAACGATATGGACGCGTTCGTATCACAAATTTATGCGATTCGTGACGATTTGTTTTTTAACAAGCGTTTGTTTATCGGGTTTGATATTACATCTGTGCCGCCATGTGATTGGAATCATGTATGGGACAGTATGCGCCGAATACGCGCAGATGGAATAATATTCGCGTTCACAAATGATACAGGTGATAATTCAAATTTCGTGGGCCAGGTTTATGGTGCAATGAAGTGCACAGGGAATGAAAATAAAATGTCTGTGCATTTTGCGCCAATGCAAATGCCGGGCCGATTAGAACAGGCGGCGCGTTTGATTACGGAACTGTGTCCAGAAATGGTTGATAAAATGAAATTTTTTATCAAAGACAATCCCCGTGCACAATGATGTATTTTGGTGACGCGGTGTTTGCCATGTTTTTTTGTTGGTATCTGGTGTGAACAGTGTTCATATTTGGTGTTTCAAATTTAAGTTTTGCGATTTGCAACTGGGATAAAATCCAGTCATAATATTCCCAATGATCGGTGCCGATAATAATTTCGCCATCTGTGCTTAACCGATTCGCCAATGTGCGTAAAAAGTCGGCATTCAGTAATCGGCGCTTTTCATGTCGGGCCTTGGGCCATGGGTCGGGATGCAGAATCCATATTTGTTCAAACTGCGAATCGGTTTGACGCAAAAAGTCGCGCACATCATCAGCAAAAATACGAATGTTTTTATACTCATCGCGAATCGCACCATTGTCATCTGTGATTGCCGACAACAGTGATGCAACACCATTGATAAATGGTTCGGCACCAATTACGATTTTGGCCGGCATTTGCCGGGCAATTTCACGCAAATGTTCACCCGAACCAAATCCAATTTCCAGTATTTTGCCGGTATTTGCCGGCAAATTTGTTGGTGAAATTGTCGGTAAAACCCGGTCAATCAGCATTGTTTGACGGGCGGATAATTTTTTGCCATGACGGCGGCCAAATGTTCTTAATTCTTGTTTTTCCATATATTTAGTATAAAATTCAAAGGTTAATAAAACAAGGATTTATAAAATGACCGATTTTCCAAAATCAATAGATTGTGGTGATTTTCGTCTGGAAAAGGTTGCGCCGACGTTTGATGTGGCGCGGTATTTATTTGAATTGGTGGATTCACAACGTGAATATATGGCCCAGTGGTTGGAATGGGTGGATAAGTCAAATTGCCCAGAAGATATGTATCCACATTTGTTAAAGGCGTCTGGTGTAACCCATCCTGGGTACTATATCATCGTTGATGATAAAATTGTTGGGGCAATTGATTTGGTCAGGGTGGACGAAAAACACAAAACGGTTGAGATTGGGTATTGGTTATCGCGTGATTATAATGGGCGCGGGATTATGACGCGTGCGGTGCATGCAATGGAAAAATTGGCGTTTGATATGCTGGGGATGCATCGGGTGGAAATTCGTGCAGATGTGCGCAATAAAAAATCATGTGCGGTGGCGGAACGTGCCGGATACGTGTATGAAGGCGTCTTGCGCGGTGCATATGTTTTACGTGGTGTGCCGACGGACATTGCGGTGCGTTCAAAATTAAAATCAGAATGGGAAAAGGAAAATAAAAATGCGTAAAGGTTTATCGCCGGAATTAATCGCACGTGTGTTGGGCGGCGCGCCAAAATATACTTTGGCAGAACTGGAAGAAAAATTCCCGCCGCGTAATTTGCCGGATGGTGCGTTTGTAACGCGCTTTGCACCAAGTCCCACGGGATATATGCATATTGGTGGCCTGTACCAGGCATTGGTTGATTGTAAATTGGCATACGATACGGGCGGGATTTTTATGCTGCGCATTGAAGATACAGATACCAAGCGTGAAGTGGCAGATGCCGTGAATGTCATTTGTGATTCAATGCGGCAATTTGGTTTGCAATATAATAATATGCCGGAATATGGTCCGTATTACCAATCCCGGCGGCGCGATATTTATCACAGTGTGGCGGCCGATTTATTGGCGCGTGGTTTGGCGTATCCGTGCTTTTTAACCGCGGACGAGATGGCGCGCATTCGCGAAAATCAAAAGGCTGCGGGATTTGCAACCGGCATTTACGGTGAATTTGCGCGCGACCGCGATATTACTGATGATGAAATAATTCGTCGTTTGGACGCCGGCGAAGTGCCATCTGTTCGTTTGTATTCAACTGGTAACCCCGAACAACGTATTTTCTGTAAAGATGCAGTTCGTGGTTCAATTGGTTTTCCGGAAAATAACGAAGATATTGTTTTAATTAAATCAAATGACGGTTTGCCGACATATCATTTTGCGCATCTGTGTGATGATCATTTTATGCGCACAACGCATGTTGTGCGTGGCGAAGAATGGTTGCCGTCATTTCCGCTGCATATTCAATTGTTTCGTATGATGGGATGGATGCCACCGTTATATATTCATACATCCACAATTGATAAAATTGATGCGGATACTGGAAAACAGCGAAAATTATCCAAGCGACACGACCCAGAAGCGAATGTTGCGTTCTTTCTGGCCGATGGTTGGCCGACCGAGGCTGTGTTGGAATATCTGTTTAATATTGCCGCATCTGGGTATGAAGAGGCAAAGAATAAAGGCCAGGTTAAAAATATTTGGGAATACCAATTGCGGCCAAAGAAAATTCCTATGTCGGGCGCGTTGTTTGATATGAAAAAACTGGAATGGTGGGCGCGTGAATTTATCGGGACGTTGCCGGTTGATGAATTGGCGCGCCGCGTTCGTGATTGGGCAAATGAATATGACCCAGTGTGGGCGGCGCGAATCGGTGGTAACCCCGAATATCTGAAAAACATTTTGGCAATTGAACGCGATAATCCAAAGCGTATTCGCAAAGATTTTATTACATGGAAACAGACTTTGGACGAAGTGTCTTATTTTTGGGACGATTTGTTTGCGCCGAATACCGAATATGCGTTTAATCACGATTTACTGCGCGCGTTTTTGAAAACATTTGATATTTGCGATGATAAAGACGCGTGGTGGAATAAAATTGTTGCGATTGCGGCGGCCACGGGCGTGAAAAATGGTGATGTTGCCATGAATCTGCGTGTGGCGGTAACGGGGCGCACAAATACCCCGGATCTGTATTCAATTATGCAGGTTATGGGCGCAGATCGGGTTGTGTCACGAATTCAGGGGATGTTAAAATGACAAAATCAAGACAGGTTACGCGTAAGCAGTTAAAAGAAGTTAAATCCGATTCGCGTGCGAATCGTTTGTTGCGTATTTTGCGTGCAACGGGGCTGTTTCGCTGGGAACGCCCCAGCACCCATGCCGAAGAAGTGTTAAATATATTAACACATGGTATTGGGGTTGGGTTGGCAATTGCGGGATTGACGTTGTTGGTTGTGTTTGCGGCGTTGGCGCATAATCCGTGGGCGGTTGTATCCTGCGCGATTTTTGGCGCGACGATGATAACGCTGTATTTCGGTTCCACAATGTGCCATGCGACAATCGGACGACGTGGCGAAAGTTTTTTTGAAGTATGGGACAGTGTTGCCATTTATGCATTGATTGCCGGTACATATACGCCGTTTTTGTTGGTAAATTTGCGTGGCGGATTGGGATGGACTGTGTTCGGTATTTTGTGGGCCATTGTGATTTTTGGCGCAATTATGAAAATTCGCAGTCCAAAGCAGCAACCAAAATGGATGGTGGCGCTGTATCTGGTTATGGGGTGGACGTTGCTGTTCATATTGCCGGCAATGTTGCATAATATCCCGCCGCGTGGGTTGTGGTTTATTCTGGCGGGTGGACTGTCTTATTCGCTGGGGGTCATATTTTACCTGTGGCGAAAAATGAAGTTTTCGCATGCGGTGTGGCATTTGTTTGTAATCGGGGGCAGTGTGTGTTTCTTTTTCGCCGTGTTGTTTGGATGTATAATTGACTTTTAACGGGACAGTATCCAGATTTTATGTTGAATAAATTATGTGATTTTGTATAAAATACATGGGAATTTTATCCTGATAAGGACACAAGTATGAAATTACAAAAGTTTTTTGTAAATCTGTTATGTGCATTTGTTCCGGTTAAAAAGTGGCGCCACAGTATACGCCGGCATTTATTTTATGATAAATTTGCCAGACAAAACTATGTGGCATTAAAGCAAG
Source organism: uncultured Alphaproteobacteria bacterium (assembly GCA_944392535.1). GTDB lineage: Bacteria > Pseudomonadota > Alphaproteobacteria > Rs-D84 > Rs-D84 > Enterousia. The sequence continues at coordinate 209,821 of CALXWY010000001.1, forward strand.
AATGGCTGGCCAGGAATGGTGGCAAAAAATTGTTGCCGGGTCGGTTTGAAAAATATGACTTGGTGTTCGGCATTGGGGCCACATGTAACGTTAAGACGTATTTGAATTTTTTTGAATTATCAAAGTTCACAACACCGCTTGATTGGACAGCGGGGGAAACAGTAAATGGTTTTTGGAACCAATCAAGAATATATAGAGATACAAAATTTACAGAAAAAGTAAAGGCGTTGTGTAATGATTTTGATGGATATTATAATCCATCGGATTTTTATTTAAGAAACAAGCCGATGAAAGATGATATCTTTCACCATATGGCTGAAAATATAAGAACAGGTATTTCGTTTGTACATTCTTTTCCGATTGAACAGAGTATGGAACAATATATGCCGACGTTTGTTGAAACAATGAAACGGCGATCAAAGCGGTTGATAAAAGCAATAAAAAAATCTGATAAAATTTTGATTGTTTGGCTGCATCGGGTTTTGGACCAGATAGATGCAATGGATGCCCCAGTTACAGATGCACAAATAACCGATGCCATAAAAAGGTTAAGTAAAAAGTTCCCGGGCAAGTACATAGATTTTGTGTTCTTTGAAAACGATGGGTACAAGAACAGGTTTGAGTTTGAAAAATGCGAAATTTCTGTTCCAAAAATCCCAAATTGTCGGGCATATCGTGTAAAATCAAATCATTATATTCTTGAACCAATTTATACTTACAAATATCATTTCCCAGGTGGCAGATTTGGCCAGCCGTCGTTGGTTATTTCCGAAGCGTTGGATAATATCAGTTTAACCGGTAAAAAAATCGTGGATTAAGTTTGTTGACATTTTGTGGTATTAGTATTATTATTCAATCTGTTATGAAAAAAATTGGTTTCTTGTTCGTTACAATAACAACCACAACCCCCACGGGGGTATAAGATTTCTATTTGCGCATTGGCGCGTTCGGTGTAATAATCAATAACAATTCGTTTAATTTTTTTATAACAAGGGGATTTTATTATGTCTTATCCGATTGAAACGATTCGTCATTCGTTGGCACACGTTATGGCGGCGGCGGTACAAAAGTTGTACCCAGATGTTAAATTTGCCGGGGGGCCGGCGATTGAAAACGGCTTTTATTATGATTTTGATACAGAACATCGTTTTTCCGAAGAAGACTTTGAAAAGATAGAACGCGAAATGCGTGAACTGATTAAATCAAATGGCCGATTTGAACAACGTAATGTCAGTCTGGATGAAGCCAAGCAGATTTTTGCCGCACAACCGTACAAGATGGAATGGTTGAATGAATACGATGCCGCTGGCGAAGCGTTGTCTGTGTATACTTTCCGCGATTTTGTGGATTTATGTCGTGGGCCACACGTTGAAAGTTCCAAGGATTTACCACGCGATTCGTTCAAAATTCGTACTGTTGCGGGTGCATACTGGAAAGGTGACGCAAAAAATAAAATGTTGCAACGTATATATGTTGATGCGTTCGCAACCAAAGAAGAATTAGATGAATTCTTGAAAATGCAAGAAGAAGCCGCCGCGCGCGATAACCGTAAACTGGGCAAGGATATGGATTTATTCCATTTTGAACCAGATTATGCCCCGGGTGCGGTATTCTGGCACGACAAAGGGTACAAAATTTATCGCCGTCTGATTGATTATATCCGTCATCGCCAAGAAATGGCCGGTTATCAAGAAATTTCAACCCCGTCTGTTATGGACAGATCGCTGTGGGAACGCAGTGGACATTGGGCAAAATATGGTGAACATAATTATTCCGGAAAAACCCAGGATGGAAAAACTTTTTGTGTAAAGCCGATGTCTTGTCCGGGCGGAATGCTGGTCTTTGGCCAGGGTATCAAATCGTACAAAGATTTGCCGTTGTATTTGGCGGAATTCGGTAAAGTTTGCCGGTACGAGGCCGCTGGTGGGCTGTCGGGATTAATGCGTGTGCGCGAATTTACCCAAGACGATGCGCATATTTTCTGTACCGAAGAACAATTGGAAGAAGAAGTTGTAAAAATATTACGCTTTATCAAAGATATTTATGGCAAGTTTGGTTTTACAAATATTTCCATGAAATTGGCAACGCGCAAGGAATCAGAGTTCCGTATCGGGTCTGATGAAATTTGGGACAAGGCCGAAGGCGCGTTAAAGCATGCGTTGGATGCAAATGGTATTGAATATGAAATTGCGCCAGGGGATGCTGCGTTTTATGGACCAAAAATTGATAATTATTTGAAAGATGCGCTGGGGCGCACGTGGCAGTGTGGTACCGTGCAATTGGATATGAATTTGCCAGAACGATTTGATTTATCATATATTGGTGAAGATGGTGAAAAACATCGTCCGATTATGTTGCACCGCGCAATGTTGGGTTCAATTGAACGTTTTATGGGAATATTACTGGAATCTACGGGTGGTAATTTGCCACTGTGGTTATCCCCAGAACCAGTTGTGGTAACACCAATTTCGGAAAAGTATCGTGACTATGCAACGGATGTTGTGAACCGTTTGCGGAATGCCGGTGTGTATGCGCGTGCAGATTTACGTGATGAAAAAGTAAACTATAAAATCCGTGAACTGTCGCTGGCCAAGACGCCGATTATCGCAATCGTTGGCGAAAAAGAAATGGAAAATAATACCGTGACTTTGCGTCATCTGGGTGTGGAAAAACAAGAAACGATGCCTGTGGACGAATTTGTCGCCAGTATGGCCGATGCCGTGAAATTGCCGGCGTAATAAATATATGGCGCGCTTGTAAACGCGCCATTATAATTGTATGCAAAGGGGGTCATATGAAAAAAGCAATATTATTGTTGGTGTTGTTTGTTGTGCCAATGGCATTGTCGGCGTGCGCAACAAGTTGTGAAACAGAACCAATTGTTGAAGAAAATCATAAACTGATTGTGCCGCCGAATTTTGGACAAATGCCAAAATAACGTGCGAGATATTCTTTGTTATTTGCGCTTTTTGTGGTATAATGTACCGTAAAGCATAAGGGGAATCCGCCATGAATAATGATGATAACAATCTGGACCTGTTGGATTTGAATGATGATGCAGATACGTTGGATGACAATCTGCCGGATGCGGCGCCGTTTACCAATCCGCGCCCGAAAAAGCCGTGGCTGTTGTTAGCGGTTGGGGTGTTGGTAATTATTTTGGCGACGTATATTATTATTCGCACAATTGGTGGCGATTCTTCATCTTCTATGGAGGTGGATTTAGACGCACCCGCAATCGTCGTAGAAGGACAAGATGGTCCAATCGCGGATGCGGCGCTTGATGTGCCAAGCGTTCCGGTGGCTGTTGCGCCGGCGCCACAACCCGCGCCGGCACCAAAAAATGATGCACGTGTGCAACCGGCGCCTGTACCAGTACCAGCACCGCAACCCGTGGTAAAGCCGGTACCACAGCCTGCGCCACAACCGGTGGCCCAAAATGCAACCCCGGGTGTGCCAGTGCGTGTCATAGAAGACAGAAAAGATGTTACATTTAATCCGGAACGCGTTCAATCGGCGCCGGCACCGGCACCAAAACCGGCCGCCACACAACCGGCACGTCGTGCAGCGCAACCCGCCGCAACGGCGCCGCGTAATGGTGGTTGGTATGTTCAGTTTGGATCGTACAGCACGCGCGCATCGGCCGAAGCCGGCCAGCGTCAATTACAAAATGGACATCGCAGTCTGTTTGCAGGACGCCAGTTTGTAATCTTGGCCGCTGTTTTGCCAAATGGATCAACAACGTATCGTTTGCGGGTGGCGTTTGATACATCGGCAAATGCAAATGCGTTTTGTCGCAATGCCAAGTCGGATGGTGTTGATTGTTATGTAACAAAGTAATTTTGGGGGATAAAAATGTTTGGACGATTTGGTTGGGCCGAAATACTGGTCATTGTTGTATTGGTGCTGATTCTGTTTGGGCATAACAAGATTCCCGGCATGATGAAGAATTTGGCCGATGGTATTAATACATTTAAAAAAGAGATAAAAAATCGGTCGCAAAAAGATGCGAAAAAGCCGGTAAAGGCCGGGGACGGGGCCAAGAAAAAATCTGTGAAAAAAGCCCCAGCAAAAAAGTAAATTCCGATTCGTTTTTGTTTATGCGTGGTTGTGTGCCACGCATTTTTTTGTATGCTTGCGTATAGTAAAATCACAAGTGATATGGTGTGTTGCCGTATTTGGGTGTCAAAACCCGTAACATAGCGTCGCGAATGCGATGAAAAGTGTCTCTAACCACAGGGGGGGGGATGGTTCGTGAATAATGCGTTTTTGCAAAATAAGCACACTAATACTATGTTTTAGTCTTGAACCGCCAGCCACCTGAATGTTTCCGGTGGTTTTTTGTTGCAAAATGGGGGTTAAAGATGAAAAAGATATTTATCGCCATTGTCGCGTGCATGATCTGCAACGTTGGTTGGGGTGCAATAGTGATATGCCCAGGTGACACTTGTCATGCAGGTGAGTGGTCCCCAACAGGTTCTGCCTATGACTGTCAGGTTTGCCCAGCCAACACATATCAAGATGGCTGTGTTTATCCTGGTAAAGAGTGTACCCCGTGTCCCGCGGGGACCGGCACGATTGGCGATACGGCGGCCGATCACGACAGTATTGATGATTGTATTCCGATGGAAACAGAAGAAATATCTTGTAATCCGGGATATTATTTACCCGCAAACAGTCAACAATGCACACAATGTCCACGTAATCATTATTGTCCCGGTGGGACGTTTACAGAAACGACATCTGATTCTGGGATAACACAATGTCCAGATAATATGTATTCACCACTGGGGTCAGATAGTGCGGATGATTGTGGGCGCGTGTTACATATTGGCGAATATATTTTATATCTGCGTACGGCAAAACTGACCGTGCCATCACTGAATGTCCAGATTGGCAACACGATATATTACGGTGATATGTTCCCCGCGTAACTGTATGCGATAAAAAGCGCGCCATTTGGCGCGCACCTTTGCAAATAACGAAACGTGTATATTATTTTCGTTTTTCGTATTCTTCTTGTTCTTCAACTGTCATTGTGGCCAACGGACGTGCCAGCATGCGTGACAGGCCGATTTCTGTGCCGGATACGACACTGTATCCATATGTGCCATTTTCAATGCGTTCCAGTGCCGCATTGATTTTTTTCAGTAAATTATTATCACGTTCAGACATGCGCAAATTCATTGTGATATCTTGTTCCAATGATGCGTTATCTGTTTCATCACCGACGCCGTCCGATTCGTTTTTATCGGCCGAACGAACCGCGCTTAATACAGACGCAGATTCGTGCATTAATTCGTCCTTTTGTGCGCTTAACAGTTGGTAAAAGTATGCCAATTGCTGGTCACACATATATGGTTCAGACTTTTTCGGTACATATTTTGCCGGTAATTCAATGTTTTTATAGTTCTGTGTTGCCATTTTATGAACCTTTGATTTCGCGTATCCAATTTATTAATGTTTCTTCATCCATCAGGCCTGTGCGCGCTTCAACCAATTCACCATTGCGAAATGCCAGTACGCTGGGGATGCTGCGTATTCCGAATTTTGCCGGTGTGCGGCGATTTGATTCGTCAATTTCAAATTTTACAAAATTTACGTCTGGAACCGTGTCAGATACTGATTCAAATATTGGGCCAAACATACGACATGGTCCGCACCATGGGGCCCAAAAGTCAACCAATGTCACACCAGAACCAACCATAGTTTCAAATGTTGAATCATTTGCATGTTGTAATGACATCTTTTCCTCCCTTGGTGGTTGATATTTTTCACGAGTGTATTATAATCGCCAAAAAAAGCAAGAAGAAATCATAAAATGAATAATATCATATACTTAGATGCCGCCGCCAGTGCATTAAAGTCTGAATCAGTGATTCAGCGCCAGGTGGGTTTTTTAACAAATGAATATGCTAATGCTGGGCGGGGGATATGTGCGCGTGCCGCGGCTGTTGATTCGTCGGTTGCCGATGTCCGTGCAAAAATTGCGAAATTCATTAATGCGCCCGGTCCAGACAATATTATATTTACATCGGGGACAACAGATGGATTGAACCGTGTGGTGCATTTAGTGTGCAAAATGGATGAATTTGCAAATCGCAGTATTACAGCCGCAGTGTCTGATATTGATCACCACAGTGCGCGTATGCCGTGGATTGCATCGGGGGCAAATATTGTTTTATGTCCGATGGACGAATCTTGGGCGTATGATGTGTCGCAAATTCCGGTCGCAGACGTTTTTGTTATCACGGCGATGTCTAATGTTATGGGAATGCGGCAAAATGTATCAGAACTGATTAATGCGGCGCGAAAAAAGAATCCGAATGTAATTACAGTTGTTGATGCGGCGCAATATGTTGTACACGCGGATATTAATGCATCAGAATGGGGGGCGGATTTTATTTGTTTTTCGGGGCACAAAATCGGTGCAGATACCGGGGTTGGCGTTATGTATATCAAAAATCCAGAACGATTTACCCCGGATAAATTTGGCGGTGGTATGGTGGTAAAAATTACAGGTGATACATCGTGGATGTTGGAAAATGCGCCTGAAAAATTTGAGGCCGGTACAATGCCATTGACCCAGATTATTGGAATGGGGGTTGCGATTGATTATTGGAAAGCGAATCGCCCAGATACAAATCTGATAGAATATATGCATGATAAATTATCAGAAAACCCGAACGTGCACGTGATAACACAACGTGACGCAGCGCTGTTGACGTTTTATCCGAAAAATATGCATGTCTTGGATTTTGGGGCCATGGTTGGTGCGCGTGGTGTTTGTTTGCGGGTTGGAAATATGTGTGCAGGATGGCTGCATAATGCGATGAAAATCCCAGGAACCGCGCGGATATCGGTCGGGCCATGGAATACGATGGATGATGCCCAGAATGCAATTAAAATAATAAATGATATTGTTAAATAAAATGACGCCAACAAAAGAAAATATTATTGAAGCACTGCGGACAGTATATGACCCAGAAATACCAGTAAATATATGGGATTTGGGATTAATATACGATATCGTAATACATCCAGATAAAATTGTTATCACAATGACGTTTACCAGTCCAACATGCCCGATGATGGAAGATTTGTTAAACCAGGTTCGGGATGCTGTGATGACTGTATCGGGTGGGCGCGATGTTATTATTGATTTAGTATGGGATCCACCGTGGGATTTATCACGTATGTCGGATGCGGCGCGTTTAGAACTGGATTTAACAGAGCAGGGATGGTGATTCGCAATGCAATATGCAGAAATGAAAAAAATTTTGGAATCAATTCAAGATCCTGTAATGAAAATGGAAGCAGTCATAGATTTCGGTAATGATATGCCAGATGTGCCGAATTCGGCGGTGTGTACTGAAATCCAGGGGTGTGCATCGTTTGCGGAAATATGTCGTGATGGAAATAATTTTTATGGTCGTGCCGATTCGGCACTGGTGCGTGGAATTGTTGCGATTTTGGTGGCAATGGTGAATGGCAAAAGTCCAGAGCAAATAAAACAAATGGATTTGAATGCAGAATTCGCATTGCTGAAATTAAACTTGGGCACGGGGCGATTGGGTGGTGTGAATTCTATGATTCGTTTTTTACAGAATTTGTGATAATATGAATTGATACAGGTGTAATCTGGGACGCGGGATGAGTGAAGAAGAAAAAATGTTTCAAATCGGGTGTTGGGCACTGGTTTTAATCGCGGTTCTGACCGCGATATTACAGGTGTGTTATCGCACCCAGAAGCGTATGTTGAATAATGTTCGTGCGCAAATTGTTGAAACGCAACAGGATATTGCCGTTGCCCAGGCAAATTTTGCATCTTATGTGCGACCAGAAATTCTGCGTAATTTGGTAATCAGTATAACCCCAGATGCAGAACCAATCAGTTTTCATAAAAATATTTCTGTGGATAAATTGGAAAGTAACCAGGATATATCGGCGCAATAAATGTTTGAAATAGGCAGGGATATTTTCAGTCGCGGTATCAGCGGAAATTCAAATAATAAAACCGCACGCGTACGTCTGCGGGTGGTGTATTATGTGTTGGTTGCAATGTTTGCATTATTCGCGGTGCGTACGTTATTACTGGGGATTGAGGGTACAGACAGGTCCAGATTGGCCGGGGCCGATGGTGAATGGGTGGCGTCACGCGCAGATATTGTGGACAGAAATGGTGATATATTGGCAAAGAATATCGTGTCTGGGCATATTATGTTGCGTCCACCATATGTAAAAAATCCAGATGCGGTTGCAAATGCAATACATAAAGCAATGCCATACGAATACCCGTTGGCCAAGGCCTTGGATTTGGTTAATTCAAACAGACGTTTTATGTATTTGAAAAAATTTGCCAGTGATGCACAGCGAAAAATTATAGAAGATGCGCGTCTGGAAGGACTAGAAATAGAATCTGTACAGACAAGAAAATATCCAAAACGCCGCTTGTTTTCGCATGCGGTTGGATTTGTCGGTGTGGATGGACATGGACTGGAAGGGGCAGAATTAATTTATGATGATTATTTGCGCGAAAATACGGATCCGTTGCGCTTGTCGTTGGATTCACGTATTCAATCTGTGTTTTACGAGCAGTTGTCATTGGCAATGCAACTATACAAGGCCAAGGGCGCAATGGGATTGTTAATGAATTCACAGACAGGTGAGATGATTGCCATGGTTTCGTTGCCTGACTTTGACCCAGAAAATATTGAACTGAATGCGGCGCGTAATCGTATGTTTATGCCACTGCGTGGTGTGTTTGATATGGGGTCTGTGTTCAAAATATTTAATACGGCGATGGCGATGGAAAATGGAATCAATAAAGAATACTATGTCGCCAAGCCGTTTGATATCCCAGATAAGTATGGACGAACCGCGGATACGATTTCTGACCATCGCAGTTTTAAGCCGCCACGTCCGTATTTAAGCGTTGAAGAAATTATGATGTATTCTTGTAATGTTGGCAGTGCGCAAATTGCGCTGGATTTGCCAGATGGAACCCAACAAGAATTTTTTCACCGGATTCATATGGATGAACCGTTAAGTTTGGAATTTGGTCGTACAGAACGTCCGCTGATGCCAATCAAGTGGGGGCCGGTTGAACGCGCAACTGTATCGTATGGGCATGGGATTTCTGTTACACCAATGCATTTGCTGTTGGGGGTAAATGCAATGATTAATGGCGGAATTTATATATATCCAACAATGTTAAAGCGTGATGTTGGCGCGGTGCGTGGCGCACGTGTGTTGGATGCAAGTGTTTCAGCCAGGTTGCGGGATATTATGTATATGGTCGCCGAAGAAACCAGTGGACGCAAGGCGCGAATCGCAGGGATTCAAATCGGTGGAAAAACGGCCACCGCAGAAAAGTATGTTAATGGGCGCGTTGACCATACCAAGAATTTAACCGCATTTGTGGGGATATTTCCCGTGTCGGCGCCACAATATACAATATTGGTTATTCTGGATGAACCCCAGGCCACACCAGCCGCATCATACGTGCGTACGGCCGCATATAATGCCGTGCCAACAACGGGAAAAATTTTGGACAGTATACTGCCGTTGCTATTTGAATAATTTTTGATTATAATTATCACGATAATAAAAAAAGAGTAAATCGTGAAGCAAGTAGTAGAAAAGTCTATGCTGGGCCAGGCATGGGCGGTGGCGACGTATCAAGGTGAAAATTCGGGGTTATGTCAGGCAGATAATTTATTACAAACTATTTTGATGGCACGCGGTATTACCGATATGGCGGCCATGGAAAAATTCTTGAATCCCAGTATCAAGGAATATATGCCCGATCCGTCTGGAATGCGGGATATGGATTTGGCCGCGCGGGTAATCACAGATTGTATTTTGAATAATGAAAAAATTACAATTTATGGTGACTATGACGTTGATGGAATTACATCAACAGCGATTTTTGTAAAGTTTTTACGTGAAATGGGGTGCGATGTAACGTGGCATTTGCCAACACGCGAAGGCGAAGGATACGGATTAAACAAATCTGCAATTGCAGATATCGCGGCCAGTGGAACGAACCTGATAATTACTGTGGATTGCGGAATCAGCGGTCTGGAAGAGGTTGATTTTGCAAAATCAAATGGAATAAAGATTGTCGTAACTGACCATCATTCCCCAGATTCTGTGTTGCCAAATGCGGATGCGGTTGTTAATCCAAAGCGCGCAGATGACGAATCGGGGTTATCATATTTGGCGGGTGTCGGGGTGGCGTTTTTGACATTGGTTGCCGTGCGACGTGAATTAAAGTCGCGTGATTTAAGTCAAGAAATGCAATCGCGCATAAATAAAATTAATCTGATGAACTATTTGGATTTGGTCGCGCTGGGCACAATATGTGATACTATGCCGTTAATAGAACTGAATCGCGCATTTGTTGCAACGGGATTAAAGATTATGGCACTGCGGCAAAATCTGGGGTTGCGTACACTGATGGATGTGGCGGGAATTAAAAAGCCATCTGTATACGCGGCGGGGTTTGCGTTGGGACCACGATTGAATGCCGCGGGGCGTTTGGATTCTGCGGCGCCGGCGTTGGATTTGCTGTTAACAGATAATCCGTTGATTGCAAATGATTTGGCACAGAAATTGCACCATATGAATCAAGAACGGATTGATATACAAAATGCAATAATGATGACCGCAGGCGAAATGGCGCAAAAATACTGTGCAGATGGACATTGCAGTTTGTTCGTTTGTGGTGATAACTGGCATGGCGGGGTTATGGGAATCATTGCCGGACGGCTGAAAGATAAATTTAATTTGCCGTCATGTGTGGCAACGCGATGTGACGGGGTCATCAATGGTTCAGGACGTTCAATCCCAGGGATTGATTTGGGAAAAATTATACATGATGCCTTGGCCGCCGGTATTATATCCGAAGGGGGCGGGCACGCCGCCGCCGCAGGATTTTCTTTGCCGGCTGAAAATGAATTGGCATTTTGTGATTTCTTGGAACAATCGGTTAAACAACAACTGAACGGGCGGATGCCGTGTAAAGAAGTTGTTGCAGATGCAGAAATGGATGCCGGTGGGGCGACCATGAAACTGGTGAATAAATTAAGTGCGCTGGAACCATTCGGCCAGGGTAATCCAGAACCTGTGTTGATTTTGCATGGTGCATCTGTGCGATATGCATCTGTGATGGGAAGTGGGGCGCATTTGCGTGGTTCGGTCGCAACCAGTGCAGGGAATCAATTGGCCTTTGTTGGGTTTAATCTGGTTGGAACTCCGGTTGGTGATTTTTTGCTGGACGACGCGAATGCAAACACTAAAATAATGATGTTGGGACGTTTGAAAGAAAATGAATATAATGGCCGCGTTAATGCACAGTTCTTTCTGGAAGATATCGCAATTGGATAAAATATGAAAAAAAATGATGCTTTTGATATATTGGTCAGCAAAATCAAGAATGCCAAATCAATTATTATTTTTGGTCACAAGAATCTTGATGCGGATTCAATGTGTTCTGGATTGGCGTTGGCACAATTGATAAAGTTGAATTATGGCAAAGATTGTTTATGTCTGTATGATGGCAATATGCCGGACAGTTTGCATAATATACCAATGCGGGAATCTATGCGATATTATGCCAAGGTTGATATACCAGAATCTGTGGATTTGGTCTTTGTGTTGGATTATGGGACAATAAAAAATCTGGGGGCGTTATCGGAAATTTTGCCCAAATCTAAATTCAAGATAGAATTTGACCATCACAAGAATGATAATTGTGTTGGTGATTTGTGTATAAATGATGTTGCCGCATCATCTGTGGGTGAAATTATTTATACTGTTGCAGAAAAATTGGATTGGCGCCGTGACGAAACGGTTAATGATTTGATTGCGCTGTCTGTTATAACAGATACCGGATTCTTTAAGTATGCGCGGCGCGGCGCGGCGTTACGAATAATGGCAGATTTGGTTGACAGTGGCGTGAATATAGAACACTTGGCAAATTTGCTGAATAATAAATCCAGAAAAAGTGTATTGACCGAAGCGTCGGTTGCATCACGTGCACAGTTTATGTGGCGCGGGCGGGTCGCAATTGCGGTTGTTGACAGAAGTGAATATAAAAAACTTGATGGGCGCAGTGATACGATATTAAACCTGTTGGGGCAAATACGTGGTGTGGAATATATTATTTTATTAAAGCAACAAAAAGAAAATCAGATAAGTGTTTCTTTACGCAGTAAACTGAAACCAATTGACGAAATCGCAACGGCATTGGGGGGCGGGGGACACGCGTATGCCGCCGGCGCGGTCGTTCAAGACAGTCTGGACAATGTTCGTGCCATGGTTCTGGATTTATTTAAGGAGATGTTAAAATGATAAAAAAAATATTATTTTGTATCTTTACCATGTTCGTGGCGGCTGGTGCAAATGCGGCGGTTGATAATAATCTGGTGGATGCGGCCGAACGTTATTTGAATTCTATTACTGGGTTGACAGGTACATTTATCCAGGTCGCAAATGGTAATCAAGAACGTGGGACGTTTTCAATGCTGCGTCCGGGGCGGGTGCGATTGGATTATGATAATATGCCAGTGCAATTGATATCTGATGGTGCGGATTTGTATTTTTTTGATCGGTCATTGGACCAAATTACAACCGTGCCGTTGACCAGTACACCGGCCGGAATTTTGGTCAGACAAAATATAGATTTACAAAATGCAGATATAAATGTTGTTGAAACGGGTCAATCAGGCGATACATTTTCGTTAAAGATGAATCTGAAAGGGCAAGAAGGACTGGGGAATATGACCGTCGTTTTTGATAATAACCCGGTGAAATTAAATTCTTGGACGGTGGTTGATGCAACCGGGGCAAAAACAGATGTCGCATTTTCAGGATTAAAATCAAAAACAAATTTCCCGTCTGATTATTTCCAAATTCAGCGCCACAGAACGGTCAGTACCAGTGGCGGTGATGACTTTTATGAATAAACATGTTTGGTATAAGTTGGTCAGAATTTTTAGTGATTTTGTTGGTCGGGGTGCTGGTTATCCCGGCGCGTATGTGGCCGGATGTTGCGCGGTTCTTGGCCCAGGCGGTTACATTTATACGCAAATTAATATGGAAAATTACCGATACGTCAGAACAGATAAAAAAACAAATTGATTTAGAAAAACCGATTGATGATTTAATTCGTACAACGTCGTCTGATTTGTTAAATTCTGTGTCCCAGCCGATAAAAAGTACAGCACCAAAGAAAAAGGTGCGGCGTGCACGTAAATCAGTGGTCAAGGATGGTGATAAAAAATGAAAAAAATGACCATGATGCAACATTTTACTGAATTACGCCGTCGCATATTGTGGGTGTTTGGAATATTTGTAATTACATTGGTAACCGGGTGGTATTTGTCGCCGTGGCTGCAAGAACTGTTAACAGTGCCGTTGTTAAATGTATGGCCAGATGGTGAATTACTGTACACGGGATTGGCAGATGGTTTAATGATTCGCTTTTCGTTGGCAATGTGGTTCGCGCTGTTGGTTACGTTGCCGTTCGCATTGTGGCACTTGTGGGCTTTTATAGAACCGGGGTTGCATAAAAATGAAAAAAGTATTATTTGGCCGATTTTAATTTGTTCACCGATATTATTTTTAATTGGTGCATGTTTCGCATTTTATGTTTTGTTTCCGTTTGTATTTGGATTTTTTATCCAATTAAACCAAGAATCAACAGTGCCGTCTGTTTTGTTGCCGGTTGCAAAAGATTATTTGTCATTTGCAATTGGTATGCTGAAAGTTTTTGGGTTGGCGTTTCAATTGCCGTTGGTGTTGGTATTGCTAAATCGGGTTGGAATATTGTCACGGGCGCGTGCGGTTAAAATGCGGCGTTATATTATTGTGTTAATCGTTGTTGTGGCCGCAGTCTTAACACCACCAGATGTTGTGTCGCAAATTTTGTTGGCGTTGCCGATGTGGGGACTGTTTGAGGCCAGTTTGCTGTTCATGCGTGATGAAAAAAATCAATAGTGTGATATTAAATGTTTTTATGATATAATTGTCGTATGAAAAAAATCGGATTGATTTTTACGGCGGTGTTGTCTGGGGTTGTTGTGGCGGCATGTGATTTACAGCCGAAAATTTTATCTTTTCCCGATACAGTTGGCGAATTTATTTCTGCACGATATCCGGCATTGTTGGCAGACCCAGAAACGCAACCAGAAATATATAATTCTGCGGCATCAGACTATGGGGTGTATGCGGCACCGACGCTGTATGGGTCGGTGGAAAATACAGACTATGTTGAATATGCCAGTGTTGATGATTATATCGTGCCACCATCTGTGACGGCACTGTATGGCGATGTTTCAACCGGTGTGGATGTTGGCGAATCGGTTGTCGCAACCGCAGATACACAAAAATACGAATATCTGACCGTGCCAATGTATGGCGGCGAAACTGTATTCCAGGATACAGAAATAACGGTGGCACCCGGGGATACATTGTATTCGGTGGCAAAGAAATATGGAACGTCTGTTGATGAATTGGCCAAGAAAAATAATTTAACAGAGCCGTATAATTTGTCTGTGGGTCAAAAATTAGTTGTCGCAACCGTCGCAGACAGGCAAACGAATAAAATCATTGTTGAACAACAGAAGACAACCACGCGTGTTGGATTACAGGAAATAACGGTGGCGCCGGGGGATACATTGTATTCTTTGTCACGGCGATATTCTGTGCCGGTTAATGATTTGGCGGTTATGAATAACTTAACGGCACCGTTTACATTATCTGTCGGGCAAAGGTTAAAAGTGCCGGATTTAGAATCGGCACCGATTCGCACTGCAACAGGGACGCCAGTGGCGACATCGTCTGGGGCAACACAGTCTGGTGATGTAAAAACAGCGGCCCAGCCAAAGGAAAAGATATCATCAGATCCGACGCAAAAATTGCCTAAATTGACGGCGCGTTCATCATCTAAATTTTCGTGGCCGGTTCAAGGTAAGGTGTTGTCGCACTATGGGGCAAAATCTGATGGGTTGTTTAATGACGGTATAAATATTGCGGCCGCACGTGGCACGGCGGTCAAGGCGGCGGAAAATGGTGTTATTGCATATGCCGGAAATGAAGTCAAAGGAATGGGGAATTTGATAATTATTCAACATTCTGGTGGTTGGATGACGGTTTATGCACACATGGATTCAATGTCTGTGCGGCGTGGGGCCAAGGTATCTGTGGGCCAGAAGATTGGGACTGTTGGTGAAACAGGCAAGGTTGACCAGCCACAGTTGCATTTTGAAATACGCAAAGGAACCAAGGCGTATAATCCATCATCTTATCTGAAAAACTAAAAACAGGTGTATATGCATGATTTTATGCATATACAGCGTTTTTTTTATGTCGTATAAATCTGTGTCTTATTTGCAATTTATGTGGCGCGTTTTGGCGCAAAAAAAAATCCCACATTGTACATGGCCATATGGGATATCAATATTTATATATATGGTGGGCGCGCAGGGACTCGAACCCTGGACCCACTGATTAAGAGTCAGTTGCTCTACCAACTGAGCTACGCACCCGGGTCCAATAATTAACTCTGGTGATTATAGACTTTTTTTCAATGATTGCAAGGCTTTTTGTATGGCGTACAGAATATGCCACAGGGCTTTATCCCCAGGTATCCATACCTATGCAAAGTTTACTTATGCTCTGATAGAATTATGGTGTTGACATGAAAAACTTTGATGCAATTAACAAAAAAAGGAGAGAAAATGAAAAAGTTAGCAATATCAACGTTGGCTGTGCTGATTGCATGTCCGGCCTTTGCAGGAAACTATGGCAGTGGCAGCAGCTGGCAGTTATTCGGATTGGACCCGTATATCGGATTACGTGGCGGTGCCAGTTATACAAATTTGAATTATAACTTTAACAACACCAAAGAATCGGTTGGTGATATGGCGTTCCAAGGTCATGTTGCACTGGGGTTGGAAATTTGTGATACAGTACGTTCAGAAATTGAATGGTCTATATTCAGCAAAGCCAAAGAATCTAAAGATTTTGGTAATATTGCTGATGTAGAAGTTGGCACAAATATGCAGACACTGTTATGGAATATGTATTGGGAATTTGGCGGATATCACATTGTACGGCCGTACATCGGATTGGGTGCCGGTGTCGCATTTGTTGATATTGACCGCAATGTTCCAAATGTCCCAGGCGTAACCGACAGTTCAACCAAGTTTTCAGCAATGGGGGCATTGGGTATAACATTTGATATGGAACGTTTCGCTGTTGATATCGCAGCGCGCTATAACTATGTTGATATCCAATCAGGATTGCATAACTTTGGTGGTGATATCGGTATCAGATTTATGTTCTGATAATACATGAAACGGTGTCGTTGGGGATGATCCGGTGACACCGTTTTTTACACATGTAAAAAACGCGCTATATGCATGATTTGCTGGGATTCCTAGGGATTCAAACCTGGCGAAAAGTAATAATTTTTATTATAAAATGTTTTTGTAACCATAAAGAAAACAAAAGGAGAACTTTATGAAAAACTTGGTCAAAAAAATGTTAGTGTTGTCGTCCGTGTTGGGCGTCGCAGTGGTGCTGTCTGGGTGTGCAGGGTGCGGCCATAAAAAACCAGCGCCAAAACCACAAATGCAGCAGCAAACAACAGAAACAGTCGTATTCTATCAAACATATGAAGAATCAGACGTCAGTCGCGTTCATGCAAAAATGTATACCCATAACAGTCGCGGTGGCGAATCCAGAATGGGGTATATCAAGTTCTATGAAACAGATGCGGGCCTGAAAATGGAAGTGGATTTGAAAGACCTGCGTCCAGGAAAAACGTACACTGTGCGCATACATCAATGCAGCAGCTGTAATAACGACAGTTTGTGCTGTGACAAATCGCCAATGCAAATTAATTTGCCAACGCTGCGCATAGAAAAGGCCGGTCGTCTGGAAGAATCATTTATTATTCGTGGACTGACCGCGGAACAATTAAATAATGCCAAAATATATCTGGAACGTGATGGCGGATATAAAGCGGCATGGGGCACATTGGAAAAAAACATGTTGTAATTTGATGCGCATGAAAAACATCCCGCGTATGCGGGGTGTTTTTTATTTTTGCTTTAAGAAAAAAATCTTATGTGCTAGCCTTGTAATTCGTGTGGGCGAGAATATTTTGCTTTTTACTGATTTGTCTGCTTGCGGGACGCGCATATGGCGCGATGGTGATAGATAGTGTCGTTAATGATGCGTCGTTGAATTTAACAGAAAATACGTTGGTTACAGGTTCTGGTATTGTGTTTGCGGATGTTATTAATGTGTATAATGGTGTGGTTATTCAAAATGATGGATTGATTGCAACTGATAAGATTAATATACCAGAAAATTCTGTCGTTTATATTGAAAACAGTGGTCAAATAAATGCCGAATTTTCGTTTGGTAACAATTCACATGTGGTTCAGTTGGTCAAATCTGGGGATGATTTGACACGGCTGGGGGTGACGGGTAATTTTGATGTGCAGATTGATAGTGCCACAGGCATTCAAATCGGACGGTTGGCCAGTGTCGCTGATGGGGCCGGTAATTTAATAATCAAAGATTCAGAATTATTAATTGGCGGGGAAAATGGATATATGTTACCAGATCTGTCTGGTACATCAGTGTATGTTATTGGTGATGTGATTGTTCGCGCAGAATCTGTGTCTGATTTGATTAATGGTCCGATATTTAGTGGTATTAATGGTGATGGCGATGTATATGTATACGCGAATGACATCAGTTCGTTATATGCGATACAGTCGTTTGTTGAAAATGATAAACTGTATGCAAAATTGGTGCGCGAAACGGATTATGTAAAAGTTTTGGGTCATAATCGTACGGGTGCGTTTTTGAATTCTTTGCGTGAACGGGGTAATGATAAAAAGTTGTTTGATATGTTGGATGCCGCAACAACGATGAACGAATTGCAATCTGTGATGGCGCGTTCTGTACGTTTGAATCCATCCAGAATGATGCGCCCGGTTCGTGTATTGAATGATTTTGAATTGATTAATTACAGTATGGATATAAACGATGTTGTTTTTCGTCCATCCGTCATATTCACGGATGATTTTCTATCTTATGGTATTAATATTAATACGAATGTCCGTATTGGTAAAAACAGTTTGATTGGTTTGTCTTTCAGTGGTTCAGAAATAAAATACAGCGATGATATAAATGATTTTAAGTCTTATGTATATGGCGGAAATGTGCACATGCATCATTTTCATGACAGTTTATTCTTTCGTGTATTGGGTGGTGTTAAAATCGCGATGTTTGATTCTGGGCCGGTATTGCATGATGACGAGGTTACAGAAAATCCACGCGGATTTTTGGGATATGGTATTACAGATATTGGTATAAAATTTCTGTTGTCTGATTCTGTTGGGATATCGCCATTTGTTCGGGCTGGGGCCGAATATACAACGATGCTAGATACATATGATATTGAACCAATTGCCAGTGTTGGCGCCGATGTTGCGTTCATCGTATCGGGCGCAACCATAGATTATAATTATGCAGTGCGTTTTATATCAGAATTTAATGGGGCGTTTGGTATGACGTTACGTATGAATGCCCAATCAATTGCAGATAATGCAGGTATAACCGTAGATACGGGTCTGGTTTACAGTCCAGATTTTGGTTATGGGTTAAATGTTCGGTTGGGCGGTGGATTCAGTTTCTAAAGGGGTATCGGTTACGATTTCGCCGCGCAGTGATGCCTTGTTGGCGGCGGTTATTTTTATGTTCGCCAATTGCGGTGCGTCGGATGCGGGGATGTTTACAATGCACTGCTGCATATATGGTGTACGATAAATTGTATATTTACCGGTTTTATCGGCCCCTTCGGATAAACAGGTTAATTCACGCCCAATGCATGATTCGTTAAAATCGCGCTGGATTTCATTTAATAATTCGTCCAGTTTGTACAGGCGTTCTGATTTTGTTTTGTCGGGGATCTGATTCGGCATTGTTGCCGCCGCAGTGTGCGGGCGGGGCGAATATTTGAATGAAAAAGAATTTATGTATTTTATGCGTTTTGCAATTTTCAATGTCTGTTCAAAATCCGAATCGGTTTCGCCGGGAAATCCGACAATAAAGTCACTGGATATCTGAATATCTGGGCGCGCAGCACGTAATTTGTCAACTATATCTATATATAGATTCAGTGTATACGGGCGATTCATTCTTGTCAATACATCGGGGGAGCCGCTTTGTATAGGCATGTTCAAAAAAGGCAATAATTTCGGTTCTGTGCGAAACATGTCTATTAAATCATCTGTCATTTCGGTTGGATAACTGGATGTAAAACGAATGCGATGTATCGCGTCCAATTTGGCCACTTGGCGAATTAAGTCAGACAGGCGATATGTTTTGCCGTCTTCGTCCGTGTATTTATATCCATTTACGTTTTGACCCAGAAAACATATCTCGGTCGCGCCGGTGTTTGCGGCGTGAATTGCATCGTGTACGACATCGTTAAACGGACGCGATATTTCACGACCACGTGTATACGGCACAATACAGTATGTACAGCAATGATTGCAGCCTTCTTGGATGGGGATATATGCCACCGCAGGTGACGTATCCATTTGTGGCATTTCATCAAATTTTTCCAGACCGCCCAAATCAATATTAAACAGTCGTGCGTCTGGATTTTCCAAAATTTCCGGTAATTTATGATAACTTTGTGGACCCAAAACAAAATTTAATTCTGGCACACGACGAAATGCATCCGCGCCCGATTCGCGTGCCACGCATCCCACGATACCCATTATGGCATCGGGCTTTTTTTCTGTGCGAATACGCCCCAGGGCACTGAATACTTTGTCCGTTGCCTTGGCGCGCACGGCGCATGTGTTTAATATAATTATGTCCGCATCGGTGTAATCGTTGGTCTGGGTGTATCCACGGCCACGCAGCATGGATGCGATGCGTTGTCCGTCATAGACATTCATTTGACAACCGAATGTATGAATGAAAAATTTTTTCATTTTTATTTTTGCTTTTGTTTTTCGGCGCGCATGCGTTTTGATTTTATCGCCTGTAAGTGTTTTTGATATGCGTCTATTTCTGTGGGGCGCAGCGTTCTGTATGGAACGCGAACTGTGCCGTATTCAACACCGGTTATTGGATCGTCTTTGACGATTGTTACAATGGAAAAAGTTTGTTCGTCTGACATTTTATCCCCCATTATTTTTATGATAATTTTTTACGCAGTATTTCATTTACAACGGCAGGATTTGCTTTGCCACCGGTTGATTTCATAACAGCACCAACAAAGAAGCCGAGCAGCCCTGTCTTGCCAGATTTATATTGTTCAACCTGGGGTGCGTTGTTGGCAATTACGTCATCTATAACTGATTCAATTGCGGCGGTGTCCGTAATTTGCTGCATACCGAATTTTTCGGCAATCGCGCGCGGGGTGCCCGTTTCGCCATCCAGCATTTTGATAAATATTTCTTTGGCTTGTTTTCCGTTGATTGTGTTTTCGGCAATCATGTCAACTAATTCAGCCAAATCAGATGGGGTGATAATCCGCGCTGTGCCGCACTCAGATGTATCCAGCGGGTTTTTTGTATCCCAATTTTCGGGGTGTGCGAACAATTCAGAAATCATCCAATTTGCGATGGATTTTGCGCGTTTTGGGTTGTTACCAACCGCCGCATCAAACCATTTTGATATATCTGTTGTTTCGGTCAGACGCGCGGCATCATATTCAGACAGCCCGAAATCATGCACATAGCGCGCGCGGGTCGCCGCCGGCAGTTCTGGCATGGTACTGCGTATGCGTTCTATTGTTTCTTGGCTGATTTCCAGTGGCAGCAGGTCTGGGTCAGGAAAGTAACGATAATCCAACGCGTCTTCTTTGCTGCGCATAACGGATGTTGTTCCATCAGCCTGGGAATAGCGCATTGTGTCCTGGGACACTGTGCCACCATTTTCGTATATTTCAATTTGACGGCGCGCTTCGTATTCAATGGCTGATTTTATGAATTTGAACGACACCATGTTTTTTGTTTCGGTGCGTGTGCGGAATTCGGTGGAACCAACAGGACGTACAGACACGTTAACGTCGGCACGCATGGATCCTTCTTCCATATTTGCCTTGGACACGCCCAATGCACGGGCGATTTCACGAATTTCACGCAGATAACGTTCGGCTTCGTCCGGGGATGATATATATGAATTATTTTCCGGGTTCTTTGTATCCAAGAATGTCACAATTTCCAACAGTGCAACACCAGTGCGATTGTAATCTGCAAAAGATTTTGTCGGATGTACGTCGTGTTTCAGTTTCCCGGCGTCTTGTTCCAGGTGTGCGCGTTCAATTAAAATCTTTTTCGGATTGCCATCGTCGCCCATAATTTCAACCCAGCCGCGACCAACAATTGGTGGAACTTCGGGTGGTTGGGATATCTGATATCCCTGGGGCAGGTCAGGGTAAAAATATTGTTTACGGGCAAATATACTGCGGCGCGATATTTCGGCATTCAGCCCCAGTCCCATTTTAATCGCCTGTTCAACGCAGTATTCATTTAATACCGGCAACATGCCCGGCATGGCGACATCAACCATTGAAACCTGGGTATTGGGGGAAATTGACGGGTTATAGTCCGCAGATGCACCACTGAACAGTTTGCTGTGGGACAGTACTTCTATGTGTGTTTCCAGTCCGATAACCAATTCCCAATCTGTTGTTTTGCCCTTTATCGTAAACATTTTTATTTTTCCTTGCTTTTTGTGTTTTGGTATCTTATTATTGCTTTCGCTGGCCAGATAGCTCAGTTGGTAGAGCAAGGGACTGAAAATCCCTGTGTCAGTGGTTCGATTCCACTTCTGGCCACCATTTTTTATTTCCCCATTATTTTTGTTGGACGATTATCAATGCCGGCGCACTGTTCTATGTGCTTGGCCAATTGCATGACGCGCATGTCGTCAAATTTACGCCCGATTGTTTGCATCCCCAGTGGTAACCCATTATTCGCAATTCCAGCCGGTACATTGCATGCCGGAATGCCGGCCAGGTTCATTGCAACGGTAAATAAATCCAGTGCATAATATTCCAGGGGCGATAAATCTGAATCTAATGGTAATGCCGTACCGGCACCAGATGGACACACAATTAAATCGCATTGTTCAAATGCGCGGTCAAATGCGTCGGCAATCAATCGGCGAACGCGGGCGGCCTGCATAAAATAGACTTCGTACGATTCGCTGGACAAAACGGCCGTGCCGATAATGATACGGCGTTGGACTTCGGTTCCAAATCCGGCGGCACGTGTTTTTTTGTATGTGTCAATCAAGTCGTCGCCATCAACACGCAGACCATAACGCATGCCATCATAACGTGCCAGATTGGATGAAGCCTCGGCCGGGGCAATGATATAATATGCCGCCAACGCGTCCAGAATATTCGGGATGGATACTTCAATAATTTCTGCGCCCAATGATTTCAGGTCTGCAATTCGCGCATCAAATATGCGTTTCATATCGGGCGAAATTTCAACATTTGAAAATTCTTTTATCACGCCGATACGTAATTTTTTACCGTCACCCAAAATTGGTTCAAGCGGTGTATGTGCATGAAATCCGGCATCCGCGCTGGTTGAATCCTTGGGGTCATGACCCGCCATTGCGCTTAATAACAATGCCGCATCATCCACCGTGCGTGCAATTGGGCCCGGGGTGTCCAGGCTGGACGCAAATGCAACACAACCCCAACGGCTGCACAGACCATATGTTGGTTTCATTCCAACCAATCCAGTAATTGATGCCGGAAATCTGATTGAACCGCCCGTGTCTGTACCCGTGCCACCCATGGCCAGGCCAGATGCAACCGCACTGGTTGTGCCGCCGGATGAACCGCCGGCCGTTAATTTGCGTTCCAATTGCCACGGGTTAATCGGTGCGCCAAAGTAACTGGTTTTGCTGAATGTCCCCATGGCGAATTCGTCCAGGTTGGTTTTGCCCAATAATACTGTGCCGGCGTCTATGAATTTTTGCGAGACTGTTGATTCATATTGTGGGATAAAGTTTTCCAGCATGTGTGATGCCGCGGTTGTGCGAATGTCGCGGGTTGCAAATAAATCCTTCATCCCGATTGGAATGCCGTCCAAGGGCAGGGGATTTCCCGCCGCATATCGTGCGTCAGACGCAGCCGCATCCGATAACGCGCGTTCAGGTGTGGTTGTGATATAGCAATTTAATTCCGCACCATATTTTTCAATGCGTTCTAGATGTGCGCGCGTCAGTTCTGTCGCGCTGATTTCGCGTGAGTTTAATTTTTTTAATGCTTCTGTTATTGTTAAATCAATCATCGTGATTCTGCTTTTGTTAACGTGTTTTGATTTGTTGTAATTTATGTTCGCTTATGGCGCGTTTTATTATCCCGGGGCGGAACATAGATAATATCCTTGCATATTCGTTAAACAATTTTTGATCCACAGGTGTCGGAAAATTAATTGCATTAAGTGTCATATTATATAAATTGTAATCTAGTAAAAGTATACCGTATTCTTGTTCCAAAATTTCATGCAAGTCGGCAGATTTATTCCGCATGAATTTGTCATGGTATGAATTATGCATCTGTTCGCGAATAAATTTGCCATTACGCCCCAGTTTTGCCGTTTTGCTTAAAACAGTGCCTTCGTGCAGTGGCCTGTTTGGACGGGCGATATGGTAGTCAATCAGCATAATTGCCGCCTTGCGCGCAGCGTTGCGTTTAACATGGCGCATAAAACTAAAATACAATTGGCTAATTTCAAATTCGTATTCCCAATTACCATTTGCCACCGGGTCAGAATTTGTGTGTTTTGAATGAACAAAATTCTGTACACATTTACCATATTTTTGATTTACAGCGGCGACAGATGCATCGTACTGCGTGCGCAATGCCGCCATAGACTTATCTATTTCATTTATTTGTTTTATGGCACGTTGGCTAAGCTTTTGCATACTGATACCTGTGGGGTTATTTTGTTTTTTCTTTATACTTATTTGCAAAGAATTTCATGCCGATATTTTTTATAACAAATTCATCATGGCATTTGCCTGATTTTATGTTTTCCAGGCAACTGTAACGGTCACACTTGCTGTCCATGCCAAGATTATAGTGCACCTGCATAAAAGAATTTACTTTTCTGTCCTGGTATGTGCAGTTTCGCGTTATTTCCACGGCGTTATCAAAAGATTGATGTGCCACCGCACGCAAATTACTGATACAACAATCATCGGGTATGTTGGTATGCGCACTGAAAGATTTTATGTATTTTACGGCGCAATCATGTGGTATTGCGCCACATGTCACAGCCTTGGCATTGCCGGCGTACAAATCATGAACAAGTAAAATAGTCGTTTTTTGCGTCATAATTATTTTCCTTTTGATTATTCGTCCATTACTTTGGGCACAGCAAAATAACCGCGTGACACACCAGATGTATCAGGGTCGTTTGCCAGAACGGCATCACGAATATTGCCATCTGTGACCGTGTCAGCGCGCAGTGGTAACTTATGTTCAGACGGGTTTAACAGTGGTTCAACACCATTAGTATCAATTTTTTGCAGTTTGTCCAGCCATTCAACAACAGAATCAATATTCATCTGTTCCAGTTTTTCATCAGAAATATCAATTCGTATTAAATCAGCGAATTTTTTTAATTGTTGCTTGCTAAATGCCATGTCGTATCCTATTCTTAAACAATATCAAGGGAAATTATACAATGATTTTGCCGAATTTCAACGATTTTCCGCGCAGTGGGCGCATTATGGGCATAGATTGGGGTGCGCGGCGCACCGGCGTTTCCGTATCTGATGCGACGCGTGATTTTGTCTTTACGCGGCCCCCGATTTTGTCGGGGCGGGGCGGGGTGTCTGTGGCACGTCAGGTTGCCGATTTGGCGCATGATGAATGTGTTGTTGGAATTGTCTTTGGATTGCCGGTGCATGCCGATGGCACACCGTCAGATACAACAGATGCAGTTCGTGCGTGTGTGGCGGAATTGTGCACATACACAGATTTACCGGTTGCGTTTATTGATGAAACACTGACGTCACGTGCCGCCCAAGATGACATGGGGCGGGTGCGCGTATCAGATATTAAACGTGATTTGGATTCACAGTCTGCACGGATTATTTTGGAAAATGCAATTGCCATTATACGGCGATTAAAATCGTAAAAAATACCAAAAACGGTGCATACAGCACCGTTTTTTATTCTTCACTTTTATCAGGAATATTCCCGTCGGCAGACAGCAATATTGCAATCCAGCGTGTGGAATCAAATTGTGCCGTAATAATAAATATTGCCACCAGTAATGGAACACTGAAAAACATTCCGGCAATCCCCCAAATTGTGCCCCAGAATACCAGGTTGATTAATATCGCCAATGTGGACAGATTTAATGTCTTGCCGGTGAATTTTGGTTCCAAAATATTGCCGAATATTACTTGTAATGCAATCAAACCAACCGCGGTCAGTAATGGTTGTTGTAATGACGGGGCGGTTACCAATGAATATAATATCGGTAATGCGCATGCCACAATTGCGCCGATTGTTGGAATATAACTGGTTACGAATACTATGAATGCCCATATGCCGGCAAATTCAACCCCAATCATTTGCAACCAGAAATACGACAGCACACCCGTGATACCAGACAGCACAGTTTTCATAAACAAATATTTTTTCATGTTGTCATCAATACTGTCTACGATAAAGCGTGCTTTTTTGTATTCTTTTTTATTTGGAATTAATGCGGAAAATTTTTTGTTAAATGTGCTTTGTTCAATGAACATAAACAGCATATAGACGATAATCATTCCAGTTGATGTTACAATGCCTGCGACAGATGAACCGATGTTGGTGGCAATATTTGCGATGTTGGGTAACATGCTGGCATCAAATGTTATGCCCAGTGAATTTGACAGATAATTGCCGAATTTAACAAATTGTTCTTGCAGTCCAGGCAACGCCGCAACCAGTTCTTTGTACATAGGCTGAATCTGGGTGGCAAGAAAATATATTAACCCACACATTGCCAATACGGCCAATATGTTAGATGTCCAATCGTACACACGTGCCGCAATCGGACGCGATGCACGTGAATTTTCATCGTTTAATGGAAAAATTTTTCGTACGTATGTCGCAATTGCGTTTATCAAATACCATAAAAATGTCGCCACCAACAGCGGTATAAATATTGACCGTCCCAACCATAAAATTAGCACCAGACCAATAATCCAAATCAAATTATTCATATATCAACACCCTTGGTTTATGTTGAAAACGTGCATCCAGCGCGTTTTTAGTTCACAGTCCCAGTTACAGGAACAGTGTCTGTTATGTTCATGGTTATATCGTTGTTTCCGTATGTCGTATTGATGATTATTATGCACAGTGCAACCAATAATATTATGTTCATAATGATTGCAAACCACGCATATTTTCCCCCAATGTGTTTGGTAAAATTCTTTTGTCCTGATACACGTATCCATATTGCGGATATTACCGCCATTGTTAATGTTAATGCGATGGCATTCAATCCAAAAAACAGCCCAGACAGTAAAATCACAACAATCAACGACGTAATTGTTTTGATGCGTCCAGATACAATCCATTCAGTTAATTTTGTGTACCATGACGATTTTATGTGCACCTTGCGCGATGGTGATTTTTCATTATCGGGTAATAAATATCCGGGAACCCATACCAATGAAAAGCACATTGGCATAGTACATATGATTTGCCACGACTTTAATCCCATTGCACGCCCGCGGCGGAATTTGGCATATACATTTGATAAGAACAGTCCGCACAAATACAGATAAAATATCGCAACGACCGACATTATGGCGACGAATGATGCGCTGGCGTGTGTTTCTATCAGCATTAATTTGAACATAATTTCATTTGCGTGTGTCACAATCAGGGCGGTTGATATGGCAAATGCAACCGACACAATCACGTTTTGTGCATTGTTCAGGGCAATAAAACTGAATCTGTCCAGGCCATCACGTGGCATTGCACGAAACATCAAAAACGCTGAAATGATAAATACGACAACCAATGAAGTATTAAAAATGCTGTTGGATATAGGCATGCTTTGTGATATATACCCCAATACAGCCCCAACCAAAACAAATAATAAAAAAGAGCATAATGCAAATTTTAATGGGTTCCATAAAATCCATGATATCATTGATTGTGAACGTTGCTTTGACATGTTTACATCCTTTGATTTTTATCATTATTGTATCATAATTTTCCCGTGGGACAAAGTTGTTATGTCTGTTGGTTTAATCATTTCAGTAAATGTCGGTTGATGACTGATAATCAAAAATGTTGTATCAGGCATATCATTGATTGTTTGTGCAATTTGCCCGCGAACATTGGCGTCAGCCCCAGAATCTGGTTCGTCCAGAATGGCCAGTTTTGGATTTGTCATTACCAATTGCAGCAACATCAGGCGTTTGCGTTCGCCGCCAGAAAAACCAACATTTATACTGCGGTTCAGCCAGTCTTTGGGAATGTCCAGTTTTTCACGTGCCATATCCAGTTTAGATAAAAATTCGCCCATGGATAAATCGTGCCCAGTGTCAAAGTGTTTGTGCGATGCCATGGAATGTTTCAAAAAACTTAGTACAGTTAATCCTGGAATTTCTGGGACATTTTGTGCACCGATAAATATGCCCAGCAACGCACGTGTGGTTGTTGTTTCTGATGTAATATCGCGGCCATCAAATATTATATTGCCACTGGAAATTGTATATCCAGGCATTCCAGCAATCGCACCCACCAATGTGGATTTACCAGAACCATTATGACCCGCCAACAGGTGACGTGCACCATGGGCAATGTTCATATTTATATCTGTTAACAAATTTTTCCCATCCAGTGACACAGATAAATTTTTTATTTCTAGTATCATTTTGTTTCCTGTTTTTATTTATGCGATAACGCCATTTGTATTAACTGTTTGGATTCAACCAAAAATTCCATTGGCAATCGTGCGATTATTGGCGCCGCATCTGCGCCGATAATTAATGCAGTTGCGACATCTTCGGATATGCCGGCACGCATTAAAAAATTCAACTGGGATACGTCAATTGCACCGGTGGATGCTTCGTGACTTTGGGTGTTGTCGGCATTGCTGTGAATAATTGTTGGTAATGTATTCGCAATTGCATTTTTACCGATTAATCGTGTGTCGCATTTAGATGCATTTTTGCCGCCATGACCAGAAAAACTGACCATGCTGCGAAATGTTTGCCGTGACCAGTCGGTGGCAACACCGTATGAAACAATGTTTGAAACAGTATTGTTGCCCACATGAATCATTTTAGTACCGGTGTCAGCCTGTTGTGCGCCGCGTGTAATGGCCAGCGAATAAAAGTCACTGGATGCGCCATCGCCATATAAGATGGTTGATGGGTATTTCCATGTCATTGCCGAACCAATTTCAACCTGGGTCCAATCCAGACGTGCGTTTTTATCACAGCGTCCGCGTTTTGTAACAAAGTTTAATATTCCGCCACTGGATATTTTTTTACCATGTTCAGAATCGTTGGATGTGCTGGGGGTGCCCGCATACCAGTTTTGTACAGTTGCATATTTTACAATTGCGTTATCGCGGACGATTATTTCAACAACCCCACTGTGCAGTTGATGGTTGGGGCGGCGGGGGGCACTGCAACCTTCCATATAACTTAATTCAGCGCCACAATCGGCAATAATTAATGTACGTTCAAATTGTCCGATTTTTGCGGTTTCTATGCGAAAATAACTGGCCAAATCAATGGGACATTTGGTGTTTGGTGGAACGTACACAAATGTGCCGTCTGAAAATACAGCGGCGTTCAGTGCGGCAAAAAAATTATCGTTTGATGGGACAACTGTGCCCAAATATTGTTTTACTAAATCAGGATATTTTTGAACCGCATCTGACATCGGCAAGAATATTATCCCAAGTTTGTTCAGTTCATCTGTATAGGATGTGTGTACAGAACGACTGTCAATCACAGTATCTGTGGCCATACCCAACAGTGCCCGTTGTTCATTTTCCGGCAGTCCCATTTTTTCGTATGTTTCACGCAGGTCAGAATTATCAATTGGGCGCTGTTCGTTGTAATAGTTCAGTGTGTCGTAATCTATTGGGGCATAGTCTATTTCCGCCCAATGCGGTTCAGCCATTTTTTTCCATGCGTGCAATGCATCAATACGCCATTGGCATAACCATTCTGGTTCATTGCGCCGGCGCGATATGTCGTGAATAAGTTCTTCGGATAAATGTGGCATTTTGTCAGTCGCTTGTTTGGGTGGCCAGTTGTCGGGCCTGGGTGAAAAATGTCAATGATTGTCCCAACAGGCCGTCTGTGAATGTTGCCGCCAATATTCCGTCTGGATCGGTTGTTGTCAAATGGTGTAAAAACGCATCCGCACGATTCATATAGTTATCAACACTGCGGGCAACTTCGGTATCCAGTTTAATACAACGGCGCAATTTTTCCAATGCAAATGGATTTTTTGCATATTCGTCCATTATCCCACCCAGTGCACGCCACAGTGGGTGTTCTGATGTGTTGCGTGGCATGACATCAATCGCCGCCATGATTGGTATCAGATTTTGCAGCAAGTCTTGGTATATCATTTCGGCATTTTCGGCAACCGCATTTGTCGCAGACTTGTTTTTCAGTACTGATTGAATTTTTACAATCAAATTGTATTGATGGGTCAGGGTTTTAGACATATCACGAATACGCATGTTTGTTCGGTATGTGTAATATAACATGCCAATCCCAAGAACAGTGATTAAGCCCATACAAACTAAGATTATGGTATCGTGCATAAAACAACTCCTGTGCAAAATTATTATGGTTCAGTATAGCATAATTTTGCCGATTCGCATGATTTTATCTTTTATGCGTTTTAGTCTTGCACAGATTCGGTCAAGTTGATATAATAATTATAATAAATATGATGAAACACTCAGGAAAGGAAGCTTTTATGTTCCGCAAGATTTTGATTGTTGCAATGTTTGCAACGGCGGCTGGGTATTGCTTTGCCGCAGAAACGTTGCCCCAGGTTGTCACGTCAGAGGTTTTTTATACCCAGACCACAGATGTTGATGTGTCCCAAGATGTCCAGGAAAATGCAAATGCAAATACCGTAACTGCGCAATCGGTGCCTGTGTGGCCAATTGCTGGTTCTGATGCAGATGTTCAAATTACATGTGAAGATGGCGCGTGCAGTGGCGGGGACAGCAAAAAAGACAACATTCGCATCGTTTCAAAAATTGGCGCGGACCTGGTTGTTGAAAATAATTTTAATCTGGGGGCATCAGACGGTGATTTTACTGGATGGTCTGGTGGGGCGAATATGCTGCATGGTACGCAAATTCCGGTGGGATTTGACGATGAATGTAAAAACGGTTCGGAAATGCCATTGCTGCATCGTGAAATGCTGGAAGATGATGGTGGAACTGTGCTGACCGTGTCGCGCAGCAGTCGGCGTGATTGTACCCAATATCGTGATGGATATGAAGCGTTCGTTGCAAAAATGGGTATGGATGCCACAGAGGTGGCCAATGCAAATGCGAATATTTCCAGTGACCTGAATGGGGTGACAACGGATAATCCGTTGGATGCGGAAATTGCGGTGGATATATCTGCGGATGCCGAAGCGCCAATTGTCTTGACGGACCAGGTGCGTTCGTGGGTCGTTGCAAATGGCCAGACATTACGCCAAGTGTTACAAGATTGGTGCAACAAAGAAGGTTGGGATTTGGTTTGGGCAACATCGCGTGAATACCCGATTGAGGCCAGCGCCGTATTCAAGGGACGCTTTGTTGATGTGGCGTCTGCGCTGGTGCGTAATTTTGCCCGTGCAACACCGATTCCGTATGCTAAATTTTATAAAGGAAATCGTGTTCTGGTGATATCAACATCCGAAGAATAGTTGGTTGTATTTCAGATTGCCGTAGGAGAATATAATTATGACCAAACAGATAAAACTTTTTGTTATGTGCAGTGCAATGTGTGCCATTTTGGCCGGCTGTGCACGGGAAGAATCTGCCAAGGTTGCGGCATCTGTGGACCAGGACTTTATTAATGCATATGATGCGTTTGAATTGGCCAAAACACCACGTGCCCAGGTGGCAAACGGTGATACGGTTTCTATGTCCGAAGGGGTTTGGTTGGGGGCGTCATCAACACTGTTGGAACATCGGAATAATTTACCGTCACAGTTTGAAACAAATACGGGAATAACGATTTTACTTAACGAACCTGTCAGTTTACAGGTGTTGGCAAATAATATAACATCTATCACCGGCATACCGGTTAAAATAGACAGCCAGATTGATTCGGATAAATTAAAAAAGACGATAAATATTGCCTATACAGGACGTCTGTCGGGGCTGTTGTCCCAGATTGCCACAGATTTGGACCTGTTGTGGTATTATGATAAATCGTCAATCGTATTTTATGAAACAGAAACAAAAACGTTCACGCTGTATGCGCTGGGGACCGACGTATCATATCAAACGGCGGTTGAAACAGATGATGGGAATGCGGTTTCACTGGAATCAACACTGAAAGAATGGGACGAAGTTGAAAATGCAATTGAAACAATTATCGGTGATGTTGATAATGCCAGTTTCACTGTATCGCGCAGTTTGGGTACGATTACTGTAACGGCGCCACCATCAATTCTGAATCGTGTTGGCGAATATATTGAACGCCAAAATAAACGCTTGTCACAGTTGGTAACGATTGATGTAAAGGTGTTACAGGTATCAATATCAAATGATTCGGCGTTCGGATTAAATCTGGCGGCGGCAATTAATTCGGCGTCTGGACTGAATATCGTTGCCAATCCAAAGAATAATTTGACCAGTACCGAAGCCAGCAGTATGAACATCGCCGTGTTGTCAAATGCGGTGTCGGCGGTTACCGGGGCAACACATCTGGAAGATGGCGATGTGGTATCTGGGGCGTATACACAAGACCAGATTCAAAATGGTTCATTATCTGGATTGGCGGGGACGGATGCGTTGATTCAAGCACTGGCAAAACAGGGCAAGGTATCATTGGTTACCAATGTCGGTGTTACAACGCGGAATAATCGCGTTGCGCCGGTGAATAATACACGTACAACCGGATATATTAAGCGTTTTGAATCGCGTAACTTTACAACGGTTGAATCCAGTACGGTTGATCAAGACGATTTGGAAACAGGTTTTTCAATGCAGTTATTGCCGAATGTTTTAGAAAATGGCAAAATATTGCTGCTGTTCAGAATGTCGGTGCGTGAATTGTTGCGTATGTCAACCCAGACGATTGGTGAAGTTACCCTGCAATTACCAGAGGTTGAAGAACGCAGTTTCATGCAAGAAGTAATTATGGAATCTGGCCAGATGTTGGTGGTGTCTGGGTTTGAAAAACAGGGTAACACGGATACGCGCTATGGGCTGGGTGATCCGGACTTTATGGCACTGTCGGGGTCACGCGAAACATCGGCAACGCGTGATGTGTTGGTGGTTATATTGACGCCACAAGTGTTGGTCAGCCCAATGGATGCAGAACGCAGTATCCAACAGCATTGGGGGGCACCGTTGAATTAGTATTAAAAAATCCCGCGATTGCGGGATTTTTATCAGATTTTGATATTGTGGCATATGCATACTTGTTTCATGTTGTGTGGTGGGGACGGGCGTCAAAAAAATCACTTGTAAGCGGTGGATTAATGTGGTGTGTTGGTGGTAAATTAAATACCCGCACAGAAATGTGCGGGTATTATTATTCAAAAATTTTATTATGCCATTTTTGATAATTTTTTGGTCAAACGCGAAACCTTGCGCGCGGCACGCTTTTTCGGCATAATCTTGCCAACAGATTTCATAATCTTGCTTTCTGCATTACGGACAGCCGTTGTTGCCGCCGCTTTATCCCCAGATTCAATTGCCTTTAACGCCTTTTTCGTTTCAGTTTTTACCGCACTGCGACGCGCGTTGTTTATTGCGTTTTTGGTTGCAGTGACCAAAATTCTTTTCTTAGATGACTTATGATTTGCCACGTTATTTTCCTTTTATTTAACAATGTTTTTTGATATTTTATAGAAAACAAACATAAAATCAAGGAAAAATAAAATGATAGTGGATAATATCGTCATATTTTATATTGGCGCATTGTTGATTTCGTACCTGTTGGGGTCGGTGCCAATGGGATTGATTTTAACCAGGTTGGCAGGGCGGGGTGATTTGCGCCAGGTTGGCAGTGGTAATATCGGTGCAACAAATGTATTGCGTGTCGGTGGATTGCGAATGGCCGGGTTGACATGGATTCTGGATATGGTCAAGGCAATTGCCGCCGTTTTAATTGGTAATGCGGTTGGTGGTACGGTCTTGGGCGCGTGGTGCGGTTTTGTCGCAATTGTTGGGCATTGCTATCCAGTGTGGTTAAAATTTCGCGGTGGCAAGGGGATTTCGTCGCTGTTTGGGGTGTTGCTGGTCACCAGTCCGTTGGCATTCGTTTTTTGTGGAATTGAATGGCTGATTGTCGCGTTAACATCGGGGTATTCTTCGTTGGGGGCGGTTGTAGCGTTCTGTTTGATGCCGGTATTTGGTTTTGTTATTGATACACATATTGGTTGGGCGTTTTTGGCGATTGCGTTGTTGTGTCTGTGGCGACACCGGGTGAATATAAATCGTTTGTTGCACGGAACAGAATCAAAAATAGAATGGAAATGGAAAAAATAATCTTGGTGCTGCGTAAATCGCGGCATCTGATTTTATATATTATTTCTTTATTTTTGGGCGATTTTATGCTATAATAAAGTACAATCAATATGGGGACGGGAATGAAAAAAATTCTGTGTTTAGTTATGCTGGCTGGATTTGTAATGCCGGCGTTCGCGGCGACGTCGTCGGCCCCGGCGCGACGTTCTGTGGCCAGTCAAATGGTTATGGCGGCACCACGCGCCACGGCATCAACAAATCAGATAACCGCAATGGCAAATGCAAATAATGCGTCGTCTGCAAAATTGGCAACAACGCCAGATATCGTGCCAAGTGCGGTGCGCGTTGATGCGGATCCCAGTGTGGATGATGATACCGTAACGGATAATCGTGAAAAAGAAAAATTGGCATGTATCAGCAATAATATCGGAATTGGTAACACATTTGTCTGGGCGTCCAGATACAGCAATACAAATGACTATGCCGCAATGGTGGAAGATGTGGAAAATCCGGAAAATAATGTTTGCTTTGTATTAGTAGAAGTAAAATCAAATGACCCAAAAATTAGTGTTTCTGATGTCCCTGGTAAATATTTCGTAATGGGGAATGATATTACGTGTGGCGATTGGGCCGATGTTGATACACTGCGCCAGCGTATATTGGATGCCAAGAAATCTGTGCGTACATGGGCAACCGTGGGCGGTGTTGTCGGTGGTGCCGGAATTGGTGTCGGTGCAATGGAATTATTTGGTAATCGCTGGATCGGTGGCGCCGTAGAAGGCCAGGCCGCCATGGATGATGGGCAATTGTTATTATCCCAGTTATTGGTTATGCGGGATTCTGGTGACCCAGAATATGACGATTTTGTGGAAAATTTGACCGTGTTGCAGCAAGAATGCAACAGTGATGTTTGGATGGCCGGGGGCAAGCCCGCAGAATGTGATGAATTTGACTATGAATTCATATTAAATGGTCTGAAACAAATTGAATAGTTTTATGCGTACATTATATATATGTATATAAAAACGCCGATTCGGCGTTTTTATACTTTTAATATGTATGTATTTTTTCTTATAGTGGTCTATGTGATGCAGGATGATTTGTTTTATAAGTTATTGTTGCTGCGCAGTCCGGGAATCGGCCCGGTGCGATATACGGAATTAATATCGCAATTCGGGGATGTTGAATCGGCGGCCCGTGCGGCCGGGGCGGCCAATAATGCGATTCGGGATTCGGTTATGCGTGAAATGGAACGCGCAAGTGATTTGGGTATAAATTATATTTGTGACGATTCGGTTTACTATCCGCAAATGTTAAAAAAAATTAAAAATCATCCGCCGGTGTTAACTGTACGTGGAAATCTGGATGCATTGACGCGGCCAACAATCAGCATCGTTGGCACACGACACGCAACCGCCGCAGGAATGAATTTTGTGTCCAATATTGCCCAAGCGTTTGCACAACATGGAAATGTGGTTGTGTCGGGCATGGCAATGGGTACAGATACGGCCGCGCACCGTGGTGCGTTAAGTTGTCCTGGAAATGCGCAAACAATCGCGGTCGTTGCCGGTGGTGTTGATTATATTTGGCCATTGGAAAACGAATCGTTGTATTGGGAAATTGTTTCGCGCGGCGCAGTGGTCAGTGAAATGCCAGTTGGGTTTACACCAGTTGCAACGAATTTTGTTCAACGTAATCGCTGGGTCGCAGGAATCGGAGAACAATTGATTATCAGCGAGGCAGATGTTAATTCAGGCAGTATGAAAACAGCGCGATTCGCATCTGAATTTAATCGCAAAATTTGGGCAATCCCATCGCATCCGTCGGATTCACGCGCCTTTGGGCCAAATTCTTTGATTCAATCAGGGGTGGCAAAACTGTGTATGGGAATATCAGATTTTTTTGAACAAAATAAAAATAATGTAAAAAAAGAAAAAAAATTCGATTCGGAAAATTTGCTGTTGGATGCGTTGGGAACAATTCCTGTGTCAGAATCTGTATTGGCAGAAATTGTCAAAAAATCTGTTTCGGAAATAAAAGCAGATTTAGTCATCTTGGAATTGCAGGGATTGGTGCGTAAATCCAATGGTGGATATGTCCGTGCGTGAATAAATTCATGTCTATACAGTGTATATACAACGCGCGGAAAACAGCCAAAAAAACGAATCGTTGTCAAAAAGTAAATGTTGAAAAATTGTTTAACAATTGGTTGCAAATACGAATTTATCTTTTAACTTAACAGACGTATCCAAAACGATTGATGAAACATTCAATCACCAAAAGCGAGAGGGGTTATAACGTAGGAACATAACATAAACACTAAATTTTTATGACACCGTATGGTTCAGTAAAATTTAGCGTTTATGCGGGGGTGGTTTTTATACTCTTGCACAGGCGGATGACTTTTTTGAGGGGACAGGAAAAGGAGAAACGATATGCAGGCAGCGGCACAAAAAATAATGACAAACTTGGAACAAATCAAGGGGGCCATTGCCGCGAAAATGGATTCTGCAAGTTTTACTTCTTGGATTGCGCCATTGCAATTTGATGTGTGTGATGATGTTTTGGTATTGGGCGCACAAAATCAATTTTCAGCAGACTTTATAGCCAGTGTTCATATGGGGGTTTTGACGTCTGTCGCGGCCCAATTTGGTTTGGGGGTAAAATTATCTGTGCGTGGCGCGGCGAATGTGGCCCCGATTGCAAATGATAATAACGCCCAGGCATATGCGCCTGTGGCCGGGGTTTCGTCGGTGCATGTGGCCAATCAAGATGCGTTCGCGGCATTCGTATGCGCAGATGAAAACACGTTCGTTGTGTCGGCGTGCAAAAAACTGGCGGCGGGTATGGTTCCATTCTCGCCGTTGTTTATTTATGGCCCGGCAGGATGTGGAAAATCTTTATTGGCTGAATGCGTTGAACGTGCGGCGGCTGGACGTGTGATAAAAATGTCAGGCGGGCAATTTGTTTCTGAATTCACACGCAGTTTGCATGACAGAACAGTATTTGCATTCAAAGACTTTTGTCGTAACTGTGATACATTTATCTTGGATGATGTTCAAATGTTGGCAGGCAAGCGTGCAACATGTGAAGAATTTATTCAATTAATTCTTGATTTGCGTGCCGCCGGCAAGAATGTTGTTCTGACGGCGAATGCGGCACCAAATAATTTGAACGGATTTGATCGTCGGATGCAATCATTGATGGCATCTGGGCTGGTGGCGGATGTGGTGGCACCAACAATGAATGTACGTCGCGTTATGTTGATGCGTGCGGGGGTTGCCGCTGATATGGCAGATGCAATTGCATCGCGCGTTGCGTCTGATGGGCATTTGGTCGCCGGTGTGGCGATGAAAATTAAAACGTATGCCGAACTGATGGGTGAAACTGTGACAATGGATGTTGTGCAACGTTTGTTGTCTGATTCTTTGCAGAAGGCAAAAACACCAATTGCAATGGTTAAATCAATGTGTGAAAAATTGGCGGTGTCGTATGATGCGGTATGTGGCAAAGGGCGCAGTCGGGCAATCGTTTTGGCACGTCAAATGATGATGGCGGTATTAAAAGATGCGACAAATTTGTCACTGGCGGAAATTGGGCGTGTTTGTGGTGATCGGGATCATGCAACTGTTCTGTACGCCATTTCACAAATTGAAAAATTAAAGAAAACAGACTTGGTTTTGGCGGCGCAAATTTCGCAAATGGTTGCAGAATATAAATAAAAATAATTTACGCGTATTAAAGGGCGGAACTTAATTCACTGTTGGAAAGACTGATATTTTGTGATAAAATGCAAGTAACAGTTGTGTTGGTGATGGAGCAGGGAGTTATGAAAAAAATTTTACTATCTGTTATATCGGTATGTTGTTTGGCTGGGGCGCCAATGCATGCAGATGCGGCGTGTGGCGACAATTCTGTTCGTTTTTCCGGATTCAAAGGACCAGATGATAACGAATATATATATGCATTGACGTCAGATTTTGACAAGGTAAATTCTGGATATCCTGGGGCAAATAATTTTACAACCAGCGGTTCGGTATGGGAATGTGGCAGCAACAGTTGCGCACACGGTTCTGGTATAATTGCGCCGGCGGGACACGCATGGGATAACCACAGGCAGAGAGGTGAAAGATTCTATTGGTGCAATAATGCATTTGGTGATTCATGGCAAGAATATGATTTGATTCCATGCGACGATAGTTTCTATGAAAGTTTAGCAAAAAATCCATCGTTGGAAAATCTGAATATTGATATGAATGGTACATCAGATGAGATGATTTATCGCATTGATTCTGACCGTGGTAAAACCACTGTTTTTTGCTATACAAATCCAGAACGGGTTGCGTGTGTAACAACAGATGGGGCGCAGTGGTTTAACGGCGAATGTCAATGTCTGGAATTAAATGGCGTGGCGCGTGAATGGAACGGGACAACCTGTGTCGCAAAGCCGAACGCAACAGGAATTTCAGACGGCAACAACACAGCCGGGCAAGACAATGCACAGGATGCCGGGCAAGAATCGGTTGTTGCGGGTGCTGGTGCACAATCTGGGGATACATTGAATCAAACAGAAAGATGCATTCGCAGTCGCTGTGGCGGGTTGACGGGAAATACATACAGCCAGTGTATTACGTGTTGTTACGTACCGGCATCTGTTGCAGTATGGAACAGTGACACACGTATTTGTGAATGTGTGGACAATCAACAGACGTTTAATCCGTCATCGTTACAGTGCGAAACAGCAAGCGTGGCACAATCAACGGGTGTCTTTGAATGTGATGCAACAATTTTGTCGCAAATAAGTAATTACGCATCACAATATGCCGGTGATGTGACGATTACAACCCAGATAAACAATATTTTAACGTATTGCAGTGGCAGTACCCCGTCGCAAATTGTGTTTAATAATATGTATAATCAATTGTTGTCTTTGATTGGGCGGGCGGATGATGCGGCCGCCGCGGCACAACAAAATGCCCAAATAACAGCGTCGCAAAATAAAATCAAAAGCGCATATGCGTGGTTGACAGAACAACAAGAAACACTGGATGTCAGCAAGTGGCGCAATGCCGAAGGAAACTTTAACACATCGCGTTTGTTATCTGATTCTATTGCTGGGGTCGTTCTGGGGACGGCAGGTGGGCTGATAACCAGTCATGTTGTTAAAAATGGACAGATAGAAAACGGCTTTGAAGATTTGCAATGTACGGTTGGTGGACAAGTTGTTGCCAACTGGAATGACCAGTTCCGCGTCGGTATCCAATAAGATGGGGAAAACAAAGAATGCCGGACCAAAGTCCGGCATTTTTATTTTATCTTTGTGCCATGTTAACGAAACGTAATAATTTTTGACGAATTGCCATTTGACGGCGCAGGTCTTGGCGTGATGCATGGTTCAAATGCGACATAAAATCTGGCCGGGCATCAATTTCGTTTGTTGGGAACAAATACGCCACAGGGGTGTTTGTATATTTATCCAGATATTCAACAATTGTGCACGCCAGACGTTCACCCATAACGGGGCGCAGGTGTTCATACGCCAGTGTCATGTTATGTGCCGCCGGGTTTGGAAAGTCCGTGCTGGAAAAAAAGCTGCCACTGTTGGCGATGCGCTGGCCATTTTTATTAACCACTGTCAACGGTGTGCATGGGCACAGGTCAAATAATTGTGAATTTGCAAATGTAGAAAACTGTACAATATATGTGTTCTTTTTTTTCATATCGTTATCCTTTTACGGGGTAAATATAGGACGAAAAGAACAATTGTCAATCGTAAAAATGGTGTTTTTTATACGAACAAGTCTTTGACAAACTGGGCATGTTCGGTGATGAATTTGAATCGGAATTCAGGTTTTTTACCCATTAATTCAGAAACAATTGTACGGGTTTTTTCTGTATCTTCGGCACCATCGTCTGTGCGTGGGGGTAATTCAACGCGAATCAAGCGCCGGGTTTTTGGTGACATTGTTGTTTCTTTTAACTGGTTGGGCATCATTTCCCCCAATCCTTTGAATCGGGAAATTTCCACTTTTTTATTTTTATATTTCGTTTCTTTTAATTTTTCTAGATCTTCGTCAGAATCAACATATACCGATTCGGTCCCACAGGTCAGTTTATACAACGGGGGACATGATAAATACAGATGACCGCCATATATCAGTTGGGGCATTACTTGGTAAAAAAACGCCATCAGTAATGATGCAATATGACTGCCATCAACGTCGGCATCGGTCATTACAATGATTTTTTCATAGCGTAATTTTGATTCATCCCAATCCTTGGCCGTGCCGGCACCGATTATATCAATCAATTCATTTAATTCTTTGTTTGCGCTGAACCGTTCATCAGAATTTGATACGACATTTAATACCTTGCCACGCAGTGGCATAATTGCCTGGGTCGCGCGGTCGCGCGCCTGTTTCGCGGTGCCGCCGGCGGATTCACCTTCTACGATAAATAATTCTGTGCCATCAACACCGTGTTTTGAACAGTCCGCCAATTTCGCCGGCATTCTGATGCGTTTAGTTGGTGTTTTACGGGCGATTTCTTTGACCTGTTTCGTTTTTATACGGGCATTGGCCAGATTGATTACAAATTCCAATATTGCATTTGCCGTCTTGGGATCAGATGCCAGAAAGATATCCCACGGATCGCGCAGGGCATTTTCGGTATATCGTGCAATTTCAGGGTTGGACAGTTTTTCTTTGGTCTGGCCCAGAAATTGTGGCGTTTTATAAAATACGGAAACAATTGCCGCAACAGAATCAAATACATCGTCACTGATAATCGTGGTGGCCGATTTATTGTTTACTTTTTCGCCGTATGCCTTTATCCCCTTGGTAATAGCAGATTTGAACCCTGATTCGTGCGTGCCACCATCAATTGTTGCGATTGTGTTACAGTATGATGCAAAAAATCCATCGTCGGATGCCGCACCATTTTCGTCTGTTAAAAATGTTAACGCCCATTCAACGCGACCACTGTCATCAGGAAAATCCACAGCGCCACTGAATATTTTTGGCATTATGCGCGGTTTATCACGTGTTTTTTCATCCAGAAAATCGGCAACACCATTTGGATAGAAAAATGTTGTCTGGACAGGAATGTTCATGTCTTCGGTTAATAATTCAGGATTACACATCCATTCAACATGCACACCGCGTGATAAAAACGCCTTGGACCGCGCCATGCGATATATTTTGACCGGTTTGAATACGGCCGAATCGCCAAATATTTCACCATCAATTGTAAATCTGATTTTCGTTCCGTGTTTTTTTGTCGCATCGCAACGGGTCATTTGACTGGTCGGTTTTCCGCGCGAAAAAGTTTGACGCCATTCGTACCCATCGCGTGCAATGGTTACAATCATTTCAGATGATAATGCGTTTACCACAGAACTGCCCACGCCATGCAGGCCCCCACTGGTTTTATACACATTATTATTAAATTTTCCCCCAGAATGCAGGGTTGTTAAAATCACTTCCAGTGCAGATTTTCCCGGAAACTTTGGATGTTCGGCCACTGGAATCCCACGGCCGTCATCGGTAATCTCAATCGTTTTTGAATCAATTAAATTTACAGTTATGTTTTTGGCAAAACCGGCAACAGCCTCATCAATAGAATTATCTAGGATTTCAATTGGTAAATGATGCCATGCCTTTTCATCAGTGCCACCAATATACATCCCAGGACGCAAACGAACAGGTTCCAGTCCTTCAAGAACCTGGATATCAGATGCATCATAAGAATGATTTACTTGTTCTGCCATGGCATAACAGTATTAGTATATTTTTCAAATTCTTGCAAGTGAAAGAATTTGTTATAATTAATCTGTAATACCGAATGCTGTTTATAGACTTGATTTTTTTTATAATATACTTATATAAGTGGGGATAATAAAGACGATGGACAGATAAAATGAACAAAAATCCTTATGAAGTTTTGGGCGTTGCGCGGAATGCGTCTGATGATGAGATTAAGAAAGCATATCATAAATTAGTTATGAAATATCATCCAGACAGAAATCCAGGTGACAAGTCAGCCGAAGAAAAATTCAAAGAAGTTAATAATGCCTTTGATATACTGAAAGATCCGCAAAAACGTGCGGCATATGATAGATTTGGTGATGCGGCGTTTGCCGGTGGTAATGCGTCGGGCGCAAATCCGTTCGGGGCCGGGGCCAATCCGTTTGGTAATGGCGCGTTCCACTTTAATATGGGTGGGGCCGGCATGGACGATATATTACGCGAAGCAATGCGGGGATTCGGATTTGGTGATTTTGGCACAGGCAATGGGCAATCGGCGAAACGTGGTGGGCGTGATTTGTTGGACGAAGTCACCATAGATTTACGCGATGCATATTTCGGAACAACACATACGGTTAAATTTACAACAAATGTTGAATGCGACAAGTGCCACGGATATGGTACAGCAGATGGCAAGCCTGCACCAACATGTTCGCGATGTGGTGGGCGTGGATATGTTCGTACATCGCGTGGATTCTTTGCAATGGAAACGCCGTGCCCAGAATGTAATGGCACAGGTCACAAAATTGATAAAAAATGTTCACAATGTGATGGGGATGGTACAATTCGGAAAAGTCGCACGTTGGACGTGAATATTCCCGCCGGGGTTGAAGATGGTACACGGTTGCGTCTGGCGGGCCAGGGCGAAGCCGGACAAAACGGTGCGCCGGCGGGTGATTTTTACCTGGATGTGCGTGTACGCCCAGATAAACGTTTTGAACGTGATGGCGCGGATTTAATTACGCGCGTTGATATACCGTTTACCACGTTGGCGTTGGGTGGCGAAATAGAAGTTGATACCATTGATGATAAAAAATTATCGGTAAAGGTGCCGGCGGGTACCCAGGTTGGCGAAAAACTGCGTGTGCGGGGACATGGAATGCCGACACGACGCGCGGGCAGTTTTGGTGATTTGTATATAGATGTTAATATGCGTGTGCCAACAAAATTGACCGAAAAGCAAAAGAAATTATTAAATGAATTTGCCGGCACAAAAAGTGCCAAAAAAGGGTGGTTTTAACAATTGTAAAAAAACGCGCTATGTGCATAAAAACATGTACATAGCGCGTTTTTGTTTTGTTGATTTTTTTATTTTATCTTTTTTAATTTTTCAGCGAAAGTGAATGTGTATTGTGTCGCTGACCATACAGATGCGACCAATGCCAGCCATGTTCCCCATATGCCAATTTGTGATAATACGTTCAATGATACTGTGATGGTGTTGCTGGTCGCTTCAGGGGTGACAATCGCACTTAATGCGAATAACAGCAAGAACACGGAAATGGTTATCATTTGCAGTGTTGTTTTAATCTTTCCCATTGAAAAGCGCGCCTTGGGTACCGGCATTTCCATCTTTTGGGTCCCCATAAATTCGCGCAGGCCACTGATATACAATTCACGCGCGACCATTAAAATTACAGGTACGACAATGAACCATACAGGTATCATAACCATTAACATTAAAAATGTATTAACCACCAATAACTTGTCACCAATGTGATCCATAACGCCGCCCAGTTTTGTGCATACGTTATATTTACGTGCCAAAAATCCATCAAACCAATCAGAAACAGCGGCCAGAATAAACAATATAAACGATGTCCAATACAGACCGAACATCAGTGTCGGTATAATCGCAAATGCCGCCGCAATGCGAAATGCAGATAAAAAGTTTACAAAAAATTTCATGTTTTCTCCTTTCGTTATATTTATCCAGATTATAACACTTCTGAATGAAAATGGGCATATATTTTTTTTGCCGCCGCGCGTCCAAGTCCCGGGACGTGCATTAATGCATCCAAACTGGCATCAGATATGGCGCGCACCGAACCAAAATGGGTCAGCAAGGCATGTTTTCGCTTTGGACCAATGTCATCAATTTCATCCAATACAGATGATGTCATCTTTTTTGCGCGAACCGTGCGATGAAATGTTATTACAAAACGGTGCGCTTCGTCACGTACGGCACGCAATAATAAAAATAGTCTGGAATCTTTTGGCATATCGCGATACACGGTGCCATCAGGCATTATAAAATGTTCGTCGCCATCACGAACAACGCCCTTGGTTACACCCAGAATTGGTATGTCTGGTGCTGTTTCGTGTGCAATGTT
Source organism: uncultured Alphaproteobacteria bacterium (assembly GCA_944392535.1). Taxonomy (GTDB): domain Bacteria; phylum Pseudomonadota; class Alphaproteobacteria; order Rs-D84; family Rs-D84; genus Enterousia. The sequence goes on from CALXWY010000001.1 coordinate 253,732, forward strand.
CCATTGTGCCGGCCCACCATCAACAATTATTAAATCCAGTTTCGGACCACGTGTAATCGCACGCGATACAAATTCATTCATCATGGCGATGTCGTTACCTGCGCGCGCCATATCGCGTAACTTGAAATGACGATATCCAGATTTTATAAAACCATCATGACCAAATGTTATCATTGCGCCCACAGGATTTTTTCCAAACAGGTGTGAATTATCAAATACCCCCGCGCATTCAATTTTTATGCCCAGCCATTGTTCCAGATCGTTAACGGCATTTTGCCAATCAAAATTCGCGCTATATACACGATTGCGCCGTATACCGCGATTTGATGTTTGTGTTAATGCTGCAATTTTATCGCGGCATTCGGCCGCCGATTCAAAGTCCATTTGTTCAGAAAATTTTTTCATTTGTTTGGTTAAATCGGCGATTATTGGTTGACTGTCCCCGGTTAAAATCCGGCGTGCCAGTGCCACGTTTTCGTTATAGTTTGTTTGTGGTAATGTGCATGGTGCACTGCATCGGCCAATTTGGTATAACAGGCATGGACGTGTGCGATTACGCATAAATGTATCAGTGCATGTACGCAGACGGCATACCTTTTGAATCGTTTTTATTGTTTCATTTAATGCGGTAACAGATGGGTATGGACCGTATACATCACGACGCTGGGATATTTTTCCGCGGAATTTTAACAGGCGCGGAAATTCAGAATGCGTCAGGGCAATCATCGGGTACATTTTCCCATCAGTCAGCATTATGTTGTATTTGGGTTTCAGTGTTTTGATAAGTTTCTGTTCCAGAATTAATGCATCTGATTCAGTTGGGGTGATTTCCCATTCAACGCGCGCAACCAGGCTGCGCATGACCTGTTTATGGGGTTCCAGTTTTGATATGTCCATGTATTGATTTAAGCGATTGGACAGATTTTTTGCCTTGCCCACGTATAACAGGTTATCGCCGGCATCGTACATCTTGTATACGCCGGGTGCACGTGGACTGTTTTCAATCAAATCAGAAAATTGAATGTTCATGCCTTTTATGATAGAATAGAAAATAATAAATAGCAAATAGAGGTCGTAAAAATGAAACAAGAATCAGGACGTTCAATGATTGAAATGATGGGTGTGTTGGCCATTATGGGGGTTATTACGGTCGCGGCAATCGCTGGGATAAACAGCGCAATGAATATGCAAAAGCGTAATACTGTTAATGATGAGGTCTTGCAAATGGTTGCCCAAGTGCGCCAAACATTCAGTGAATATGACGATTTTTCAAACATAAATAATGCAACAATTTTTGGCGCAATTGGCATGTCAAATCAAAATCCATATGGCGGCGCGTATGAAATTTCCGTAAATCCATCAAATTCACGCCAGTTTGTTATATCTATCACAGGGTTATCAAAGTCTGATTGTGAATATTTTGTTACCAAGGGATGGGATGGATCGGTCGGATACGAAATGTCTGGACGTACGCAGAGTGGGGCCAGTGGCGATTGCACCAGTTCGGGGGACCAGAATGTTGTGCAAATAACATATGGCGAATGATATGCTTGTGGGGCGCGTATGGCGGAATTAGTAGAAGTTTCTAGGACAGAAGATGGAACGCGATTGATGCGCTGGTTTATGCGGCGGTATCCATCATTGCCCCAGCGTGAATTTTATAAACTGTGTCGTGGCGGACAGATTCGTGTGAATTCATCACGTGCCCGTGGACAAGAGATTTTGTGTGCTGGTGACGTTGTGCGGGTTCCGCCTACGTTGGCCAGTTATGCCCAATCACGTAATACAAAAAACGAATCGGGTACGAATTTTTCATTGGCGGATTTAGAAAAACTGCGTCGGTGCATAATCCATGATGACGAAGATATTGTTGTGTTTGACAAGCCTGCTGGATTGGCGGTCCAGGGCGGAACCGGGATTCGTAAATCTGTGGATAAAATGGCGGCGGCGTTATTTCCGTATGATAAGATTTCATTGGTTCATCGCTTGGACCGGGAAACCAGTGGTGTTTTGGTCGTCGCAAAAAATCAACGTGCCGCGCAAATTTTGGCAAGCGAATTTCAAAACAAACAGGCGTATAAAGAATATTTGGCGCTGTTAAATGGTGATGTACGACCACAACATGGGATAATTGATAATTATTTGGTAAAGGGACAAGTGTTTGACAGTCCAGAACGTATAAATGGTGGCACCGGCCAGCGGCCCCAGCATGCGGTAACCGAATATGATGTTTTGGCCACAGCCGGGGGCCATCTGTCATGGGTTTTGTTTTCGCCAAAAACAGGGCGTACACATCAATTACGTCTGCACAGTGCACAATGTTTGCATGCGCCAATCGTTGGGGATATGTTGTATGGGGCAAATAAAAAACTGGATGGGGCGTTACAGTCGCTGCTGGTAACAAATAACTTGTTTTTATTGGCATATAAGTTAACATTCCAGCACCCGTCCAGCGGAAAAATGATGACATTGCATGCGTCTGTGCCAGAATTTATGCAGCCTGTGATAACATTTTTAGAATTTCCGTTGCCGTAAAGTTTGTGAGAATATGGTTAAAAAAAAGAAAAAAAGAAGTGTTTTTTTAATAATGATGCGCGTGTTGGGGCTGTCACTGATGGGGTTGATAGCCGCGGTGGTTATCGCGTTGTTTCATATTGATTTAGAAAGTTTGCGTGGCGATGTATTGGCGGCGTTGCGTACGTCAACAGGTTTGCCGGTGGAAATTGATGGGCCGGTGTCGTGGAATTTATCACTGCGACCACAAATTGAATTAAACCAAGTGCGGGTCGCAAATGCAGAATGGGCAAATGCCGATTATGCATTCAGTGCAGAAAAAATTGATGTTACACTGGATTTAATCTCGCTGTTCCGGGATGCGCCAACTATTAAAAATATCAAAGTATACAATGCGGTTGTTAACCTGGAACAAAATGAAAATGGTGAATTTTCTGTGGTGCCAGATATGTCTGATAATAATACTGTAAATAACACATCACAGGCATCGGTTGATGCGCCGACAGATTTTCCGTTCGTTGAATTTGGTTTGGGTGGACTGGAAGTTCAGAAACTGGATTTGAATGTTATCGGTATGAAATATAAACTGGATGCATTTCAAATCAGGTATATTCCGCGCGCGGAAAATCGCGAGTACAGCGGATGGGTTAAATCAAATAACAAAGTTTTTCCTTTTATTGTTGTATTTTCAAAATACGCCCCAGAACGTAAAGTGTACCCAGTGCGTGTCGCATTTGCCACAGGGGGGGATGCATTAATCGCAAATATCGCCCTGGAAGGAACCAGCAAGGCCCCGATTGATTTCATTATTCGTGGTGATATTCCAGATGTTTCGGCCATTGGGGCAATACTGAATACCGACTTGTCAAAAGTATCAGATATTACCGTGAACATCGCCGGGGGATTTGATTGGAAAAAATTAACGTTGCGTTCGTCGTCAATCGCAATGCGTGGACACAGTTTGAATTTTTCTGGATATGTTGATTGGTCTGGGGCCAAGCCGCTGATTCAAGCCGATTTAGATTCTGATTACATTAATTTGTTGGAATTGATACCGGGACTGTACGGAAACAAATGGATTCACCCCAATCGCGAATTGAATGTGTTCAAAGATATTCCACTGTTTGGGCAAGAATTTGCAAAAACGGATATGGATTTGCGTGTACGATTGGATAATTTTATTGTTTATCGTGATATGAATCTGCGCGATGTTGATGTGTCATTAAAGGTTAATGGGGGGCGGTTGCGTGCAGATGTTGGGGTGAATATCGCCGGTGGCGATGTACGGGTCGCAGGTAATGGAAATGTTGACAGCGAAGGTCGTATGTACGTTCGTGTTGGGGGGCGTGGACGTAATATATCTGTGGGACAATTGTTGCATGAAATAAATATTGATGATTTTATTTCTGAATTGCCCGTGAACCTGGATATGTATGTTGAAGCCAGTGGTTCAAATTTGTCAGAATGGATGCAAACAATCAGTGGGCCGGTGCGTGTTTATTCGGCGGCGCCGGGATATGCCCATTCGGCATTGGTGGCAAATATGTATGGCGCGGATTTTTTAACGACTTTGCGGCACAGTATTCAAGATTTGTTCCGGTCGGAAAAGAAATATAATCAAATAAATATATCTTGTGTGGCGGTTAATACGAAATTACGTGAAGGACTGGTTGAAACACAAAATGGTGTCGCGGTTGAAACAAATGCAATAAATGTTCTGTTAACAGGTATGCTGAATTTGGGAACGGAAAAAATTCAATTGTCGTTAACAACGGTGCCGGTGCGCGGATTAAAATTGTCGTTAACCGGTAATGTGGTGAATTCAATTGAAATTACCGGAAATCTGGCAGAACCGGATATTCAAATCAGTGGGGCGGCCATGGCGGGCAAGGTCGCGTCAGCCACAGGTATTGGATTGTTGTTGGCGCCATTTACGGGTGGAATCGGGCTGGTCGCTGGAACCGGTGTTGGATTATTGGCGGGCGATTTAATTGAAAACTGGTTGGCGGATGATAATCCGTGTCAAACAGCGCTGGACAGTGGCGCCCCGGCACGGCCAGGTGATCCGGATTGGATGAATATGCCTGTGATGGAATTGGCAAACACTGTTCTGGATAATAATTAAACTAATTCTTTTTTGTCTGGGACATATGGGGGCTGTTTTGCCCTTGCACCGAATCGGCATTTTTTGATAAACTGATTCACAGGATGTAGGCGTACATTTAATTTAACAGGAGTATATAAATGGAATTTTCAGTATTTCGTCAGGTTTTAATACGTGCGCTGGGGCATATGCAATCTATTGTGGAAAAACGGGCAACATTGCCGATATTGATGAACGTAAAAATTGATGTCACAGATGATTTGGTTTTGTCGGCAACAAATGTTGATTTAGAATTGGTTGAACATGTCGCGGCGGATATTACACTGGGTGGACGCACGACCGTGCCGGTTCAGATGCTGTATGATATTGTTCGTAAATTGCCAGATGATGCGGAAATATCGTTCAAGCAATCTGGGGACCAGTTGGTGGTGTCCAGTGGTCGCGCAGTGTTTCATTTGCCGACATTGCCGGCGGAAAATTTTCCGGCCATGGCGGGCAGTAATTTAACCACCAGATTCCAGATGACAACGGGTGATTTGGCGCACTTGATTAACCAGACGAAGTTTGCAATCCCAACAGATGATGTTCGTTATCATCTGGGGGGGATTTATTTCCATATCTCGGACGAAGGCAAGGAAAAAATGTTAACCGCGGTCGCAACAGATGCCCAGCGTATGGCACTGTGTGCAATTCCGGCCCCGGCGGGCAGTACAGAAATGCCGGCGGTTATTTTGCCGCGCCGCGTGATTGGTGAATTGTCAAAGTTATTGGAAGATGCAACCGTTGATGATGTTACGGTTGAATTGTCGGATACCAAGGCACGGTTCACAGTTGGGGCAGCGACATTGACCAGCAAGTTGGTTGATGCGCAATATCCAAACTATCGCGTTGTTATTCCAAAGGGTAATGACAAAATTGCTGTTATGGACAGAAAGCAATTCTTGAATGCGGTTGATTTGGTGTCGGTTGCCAGTGTTGATAAAACAAAATCAGTTCAGTTGACGTTTTCTATGAACAAGTTGGTTGTTAATGCGTCCAGTCCAGATGCCGGGACCGCGACCCAAGAACTGGATGTTGAATACAATGGTGATACCGAATTTACGGTTACGTTTAATGTAAAATTCTTGATGGATGTTGCCGGCCAGGTTGAAGGTGAAAAATTCCAAATGGAAATGCAGGATCCATTATCACCAACAATCATTAAATCCACAGATAAAAATACAGACGCGTTGTTCATATTGATGCCGATGCGTATGTAATCTGTTTATTTGGTATGTTGAACAGTTCTGCAAATATATGCGGAACTGTTTTTTTTGTTGGCAAGAATTGCAAACTTGATTTTTTATGATAACATCTGCGCCAGAAACAGAGAGGTTATTTTTTATGAATATATCAGAAATTATTCCGGGTAAAGAACCACCAAAAAAAATGAATGCGGTCATAGAAGTGCCAGAAAATGGATATGTAAAATATGAATTGGACAAGGACACCGGGTTGCCGCGTGTGGACAGAATTTTACATACCCCGATGGCGTATCCGGCCAATTATGGTTACTTTCCAGGCACGTTGGGTGACGATGGCGACCCACTGGATTGTGTTGTCGTTTGTAATGCGCCATTGAATCCAGGTGTGTTGATTGAAGTGCGACCAATCGGGGCACTGTTGATGGAGGATCAATCAGGTGGCGATGAAAAAATTATATGTGTGCCACGTGATAATATTGACCCGTATTATACAAATACAGAATATATTGAACAGTTACCGGAAATATTGCGTTCCAAGATTGAATATTTTTTTCATCACTATAAAGATTTGCAACCAAATGCATGGTCCAAGGTCAAGGGCTGGGCCAATCGCGATATGGCAGATAAACTGATTATGGAAAGCATTGACCGATATTGGGCGCGCAAGCGTGCCGGACAATAAATGCTTGCCAGGGATGGATTGTGATTTTATAATAACTGCGCAAAAAACAAAGGGGTATTAATTATGGCATCATATATTGCAAATGATATGCGTGTGGGTTGGGTGATTTCGCACAACGGGAAAAGATATTCTGTTATGTCAATAACCAAGGTAAAACCCGGCAAGGGTGGCGCATTTGTCCAGGCGGATTTGCGCGATATTGATTCCGGAAACAAGGATAATAATCGTTGGCGTGCCGAAGACAAAGTTGAAAAGTTAATAGTAGAAGATTTTGAATGCCAGTATCTGTATTCTGATGGTACAGATGCATATTTTATGAATCTGTCTGATTATGAACAATTTACTATGCCGGTTGAATCGCTGGGCGAACAGATGAAATTCTTGGCCCCGGAAATGCTGGTCAAGGCTAATTTCGTAGAAGGTCAACCTGTATCAATTTCGTTGCCGAAAACAGTGGTTGCCGTCGTGGCGGAAACAGAACCGGCGTTAAAGGGACAAACTGTGTCCAACAGCGGGGGCAAACCGGCGATATTGGATAATGGCGTGCGGGTCCAGGTGCCGTTGTTCATTGAACAGGGCGAAAAAATTGTCGTAAATACAGAAACGCTGGAATATGTTGAACGTGCCAAATAAAAAATAAATTATAACCAGCATTCCTGCGCACGGTGACGGCCGATATATATGAGGGTCATTGTTGTCGTGCGCAGGTATGCGGTATCATTTTTTTATCTGGTTATTTGATTTCATTATATTTGTTATTTCGTCCACACACGTATCGTATATGTTTTTTTGTCCGGCGCCCAGGTAATCGCGCGGGTTAAATATTTCTGGATTTTTTGCCAATGTTTCACGCACACCTGCGGTAAAGCCCATGCGCAGGTCGCTGTCTATATTTACTTTACATATATTCATTTGAACCGCGTGTCGTATTTGTTCGGGTGGAATACCGCGTGCGCCACTGATTTTGCCGCCGCTGGTGTTGATTGTGTTTACATACGATTGTGGCACGGTTGATGCGCCATGCAGTACCAGTGGAAAATCAGGTAACTGGGTGGCGATTTTTTCCAATATGTCAAATCGCAATTCTTCGTTATCAGATTTGCGTTTGTATGCACCATGACTGGTGCCGATTGCGATGGCCAACGAATCAGTATTTGTTGCGTTTACAAAATTAACCACGTCATCAGGATTGGTATAGTTTGACGCATCGCCGTGTGTTGTTTCATCTTCAAATCCGGCCAATGTTCCCAATTCTGATTCAACCGATACATCATATTGATGGGCAAAGTCTATGACAGTGCGGGTCAGTTCTGTGTTTGCGTCAAATGGTAATTTGGAACCATCAATCATAACACTGGAAAACCCCAGTTTAATCGCATGAACACACGATTCGTATGATGTCCCGTGGTCCAAGTGTAATGCAACCCCGTTTTCTGGACGCAGATTTAGCCCCCAAATCATACCCATCAGTAAATTATCGCCCATGTATTTTAACGCAGATTCAGATACCGCCAGAATAACCGGGCTGTGTGTGTCGCGCGCCGCAGATATAATCGCATCCAATGTTTCCATGTTGTAAAAGTTAAATGCCGGCACCGCATAGTGATTCGTAATTGCGTCGGCAAACATTTGTTTTGTGTTGACCAGTCCAAAATCTTTGTAATCCATAAAATCCCCCATGCTTTGTGACAATTATATCACAAGTGCCGCGAATAAAATATCAGGAATATTTTCGCAAAATTAACACCTTGACAAAAAATACATTTGTAGTGTATAATTCACAAGAACTTTGAAAACAACGTATATTCAGGTGGTTGGATACGATGAATATCTTTTGTATTCTTGACCGTTTTTATTCTGGGGGTGCGCCGTCGTGGCCGCCCTGTGGGGTGACGGGGGGAATGCGGGGGAATGAATCGTTTCCGTTTGTTCAAAACGCGTCTGAATATGTTTTTGGGGCGATGTAAGACAGGGATGGGTCCGGATTTTTTCGGCCCGTTTTTTGTTTTATGTTGCGTCAAATCGCCAAAATAAAAAGGAGTAAGTGATGAAGTTCAAACGTGTTGTGCCATATAATTTGAAAAAGATGCTGCCGATATTAGGAATTGCCGGTATCGGTGCCGTATCATCATGTGAAAAAGTTGAACCAATAGAAATGCCAAAGACGTCTTTGGAATTTAGTTTTTTGGTGTGTGGAAGTACCGTTGATGAAATGTGGGATTGGAATCAAAAATATTCGTTTAGTTCGCTGAATACATTTTTGAATCAAGATTATGTTGATACAATTTATATCGTGCCAAAAGGTGAATACCCGTACAACAAAGATGACATATCTTATTTGCGCAACCAGTATATGGAACCATTGGTAAATTCGTCGCCAAAAATACATGGCAAGGGTAATTTTTCATTTGAGAAAGGTGAACCAGCCAAGGTACCAGAAGACAGTTTATGGTTTGTCCAGAACGGTTGGACGATAAATCAAAAACAACGCTAAAGCAGTCTTTATTTACAAGGGGTAAGATTATGAAAAAAATGAATTTCAGAAAAATTTTTCCGTATAATTTGAAAAAGATGTTGCCAGTATTGGGAATTGCCGGTATTGGCGCCGTGTCGTCGTGCGAAAAACCATCACCATATCAACCAGAACCAGCCGAAGTTGATGTTTGTTTTTCTTATGATCAATTGTCGCCAGTATTTACGTTGGTTTATAGTACTGCGACAGATTACGAGTATATACCAAGTGACATTGTGAAATACTATGTTGAACATCCAGATGTAAAGACGATAAATCTTGTTTCAACAGGTGATTGGAGTCCATATGGTACATTGGTTATGTCCCGTATGAAAACAGGGCTGCAAACATTAGTAAATTATTCACCAAAGATTCGTGGCAAAGGGGATTTTAATTTTATGCCAGGACAAGCATCCAGTGTACCGGAAGACAGTCTGTGGTTTGTTCAAAACGGTTGGACAATAAACAAGGCATTACAAAATCAGCGTTGATACAGAAAAAGCCGGCAAATGCCGGTTTTTTATTGTTTGACAATGCTGTTGTAAACGTGCAAAGATATATTTATAAAATGCGGGATATGTATCATGAAAAACCTGGGTAAAATAAGAACGTTTATTTTTTTATTATGTGTTGTTTTCATAAATGATGCAAGTGCAGCAGTTCAATATGTTCCTGTACCGGCGCCATGCAAGATTGTAAATTGTGGCGTGGTATCAACAGATCCCAATCAGGAATTTGAAGAGTTTTGTCCCGTGGAAAGTACGTATTGTGGTTCGGGATGTTACCTGGGGTCCAAATTTGGGACAGAGGTTACATTGGGTACGTGTACCGCAATAGGGGCTACTTTGTATATATCAGGTGGTGTAGCTAATCAACATCAAGTCACAATGGAGGATATCAATGCAAACCAAGCGAATTATAAGTGTAAAGCGCCAGGACTTGCAAGGGTTATTGGATCGGATGAGGCTGCCGCCGTCCTTGCGGATGCAGATGTGAAAAATTGCAAACAAGAGGACAGCGAAAGTGTACGTACCTGTTATATAACTAAACGTGTGTCTGAATATGATTGTCCGTGGTTGATAGAATGCGATGTTGATGAATATTGGACCGGAAAATTGTGTGCGAAATGTGGTGACGGCTATAAGGATAATGACAGCACTTACACGATGGTTGGAACAGGGAATTCTGTTGAAATATTTTCTGGAAACAAACCTGGTCGTTGTGATGGTATTGAATATACGATATCTTTACAAACAAATACATCGTATGCCGCGAATATAACGCCGGTTGCCAGCGGAATGCCAACGTCGGATGAATATAAAAATAAAGAGATTAAGTATAAACATGGCGATGGGTTACAAGGCGTCTCTGATCCGACAACGTTGCCCGATACATATTTTCAGCCGTCAACGTCGTACTATACGTTTTTGGGGTATTTCAAAACGGCCAATGATTCAGAAGATACAACGCCGATAATAGATACAAGTGGTAAATATAAAATAGATTCTGATCCGGACGTAGAAATTGAATCTGCGGATTTGCGTGATAATAATACACTGTACGCGCGATATGAAATACATAATACCAGTGTATGGTACATGGATAAAAAACCACAGTCGTGGGGGAACGCGCCTGCGACCAAGGCAGAAGTTGTGTTTACTGTAAAGAATCCAGAATCAGACAGAAAGGTAAAGGCGTTGCCCAGTAATTGGTATCTGGATGGGAAAATTTTTGATTACTATGAGTGTTATAATGTAAAAACTGGTGCGGCGTGCCAGGGGAAAGGTAAATACAATCCGGGTGAATCTTTGATATTTTCAGATGATTTGGAACGTGTTTTGATTCCGCATTATTACGACTGTCCCAAGGGACACTATTGCCCAAAAGGTGTGGAAAAGGCTTGCCCCGCCGGGTCAACCACAAACAGCACGGGCCAGTCGCAGATTACCAGTTGCGTTATGAAACCAACCAACAGTGGAACGAAATTTGTTGATCAATACGGAACCTTTTATTTGCCCAGTAATTCTGATATACCGTATTAATTGGTTTGATGTCCGTGGACTGTGTATTATATAACTTGACAACGTGGCGTTTTGTGCAACAATTGTAGTACGAATCGGGGAGCGGGTCAGAGAATACGTAAAGTTTGATAAAGGACACGAAATATGAAAAAAGTTCTGGTTTCCGCAATTGCATTGACCGCTTTGACCGGATGCAGCGCATATTATGACTACTATAAGGGCGGCGTCAGATATACCCAAGATGGGCAAGATTGTATCTATTACGCCGGCGAATATGGACGTAATTTTTCCCAGTATGTCAGTGGTATTGATAATGGCAAAAAGATTGTCTATCGCAACACACGGTGTGAAGACCTGTATGCGCGCGATACGTTTGGTTTGCCACAACGTAATGAACGCCAGGTTCTGGCCCCGGCGGCCCAAGAAGTGTCGTGCACACAATGTGGTGCGTGTGGTGCCGAAACTGTTTCTTGCGGATGCGATTCTTGCGGTGCCCAGCCGGTTCTGAAACGCAGATATGTCATCGTTCCGGCGATGTAAAGCAAACCAGATTTCGTTGACTTTTGGCGGCAATGCCGATGCTGTTCGGTGTTGCCGCTGTGTTTTTATCTTGCTTGAATCATGCGTGTTTTTGTGATACAATTGCTGTAACAGGTTAAAAGGGGATTCATATGAAAAAATTATTAAAGATTTTGGGTGTTGCTGGTATTATCGCAACCGTCGGTGCCGGCGGGGCAATGGCGGTCGCGGCGGGCGGTGTCGGTGTTAATGATTCCGGACTGTGCATGTTAATCGGGCAAATGTATGGCGTGTTCAAAATATTACGTACGTTGGCGTTTGTTGGGGCCGCGTTCATTATCGCTGGATGGGCATGGACATATATTTCCAAAGGCAAGGTTGAAATGGAAGACCTGAAAGCCAAAGGTACAGGCATGTTGGTCGGGTTCGTATTGTTGTTTGGTATCGGTATTGTGTTACAGTTCTTCTTGTCATCAGCCGGGTTGGGGATGATTGGATGCGAAAATGTAATACTGCAATGGGGATTGAATTAAAAAAACGGCCATTTGGCCGTTTTTTATTGTTCTGGCGTAAATACCCCGGGCGTGGGCCCAAGGAATTATTTATTTTATTTTTATCGCTGTAAAACCTGGGGCGCGAATTGTTGAATAAATTTTTGTTCCGCGTTTTTGAATTCACGCGATATATTGGTGACTGATTTTTTGAATATGTCTTGTTCTGGGGCGATGCCAGTCTTTTGTATCATGCGAACGCGTGCAGACACCAGTTCTTCGTATAATATATCGGCAAAACGTTCAAATCGCATATGTGGGGTCGCGTCCCATGTGGCAATGGCGTTGCATATGCCCCGCCGGCGTGACAGTAATGACTGGGCCCCCATATAATTTGACAGTGGGTCATTGTCGTATATCGGAATGTCGTGACCGATTTTGATGTCGTTTGCGTCGCGACCATAGAAAAATGCACGGTGCATATAATAATGAAAATGGCGCATGTTGGCATGATTACGATGGGCAATGCCGTTGACCATGTGTTCTGCGCGTGCTAATTCATCACGCAATGATATGCGGGCGTATTGGTATGTTTGGTTGTATATATCACCGAATGTCGCGTTCGGCATCATAAAATATGTCTGGGTGAATATCTGGCGTGGCCATTGACGCATTATTGACCAGCATGCATATCGGGTTAATTTGGCGTCTGGGGCGTTTGTTTTGTTTATTGTCTGGTTGCCGTCATTGATTTGATAGTTGTTATGTATCGTCGCAATGTGACCAGTATAGAAATTATAAAAGTTTTGCGGAATACGTTCGTTATCTGAATTATGTCGGCGGATTTTTTCAAATGTTTTGCGATTAATTGCGTCGCGACCAATTGTGTCAATGTCGTCGTGGTGACCCATGTATAATGGACCAAATAAATTATATAAATCAGAAAATAACCAATATTCGCATTCGGATGTTATGGCGGCGCCAGAAAACAGGGTGGGGGGATTATCGTCATATGTGCTGTGGGTGCAACGATTCAATTGATTGTAAATATTTTCAGATTTTTCGTGTGCCATTTTTTGTCCCCTGGGGTGATTATTATTTTTGTTCTTCTATGTTCGCCAATGAAAACAAAACAGACGAAATCAATGATTGGTATGGGACGTGTTGTTGATCGGCCAATTGTTTTATGCGTTCCAAAATCTGGTGCGGAATGCGCATGTTTATCACACTGTCAGATTTATTAAATGCGCGATATGCCGCATATTCTTTCAGTAAAGATTCTATGTTCATTATGAACAGTTGTTGCATTACGTTTGGCATACACAACCCCCTATACATACGGCAATACCGCCGTCTTTACAACGAACTATACCATTGTATTGGCATTTGTCAATACATTTGTAATTGCGGGTGTATGCACGGGTGTGATGGCGTTTGTAGGGGCGGGTGTGTGACACTGTTTTTGGGGCGCAAAATCTTGCTTTTTATGTTTTGCGCATATAAAATTATTGTGTCTTTTGTTCGCAGGAAAGGTTCAGATATGATAAAGAAAATAATCTTTGGTGTGATGGCCGTAATGATGATTGCGTTTCCGGCCCATGCAGAAATCAAGGTTGATATTATTGCAAATGCAGCCGAACCAATATCGGTCGCAGTTCAGAAAATTGAACCCGTTGGTGATGTTGATGCAGACGATCTGGAAATGATACGTGATGTTGTTGATGCAGATTTGAAATCAACCGGACTGTTTCGTATTGTGTCGCGTGATGCGTTGCCTGAATTTGTAAAAATGGGAAATATGCCTGATTTTGAACTGTGGGATGCGGTGCGTGCCCAAGTTCTGGTCCAGGCAAAATTGGCCGCGGAATCTGGGGGGCGGTACAGTTTGGAATTTTATGTATGGGATGTAAATGGCCGTGAACAGATAGAAGCACAGAGTTTGGTCGCATCACGTAAATCTGTGCGGCGGTTGGCGCATATCATGGCAGATGCAATTTATGAACGTCTGACCGGTGAAGTCGGATATTTTGATACGCAAATTGTATTCATTGCGGAAACAGGACCTGTTGGTAACAGAATAAAGCGGATGGCAATAATGGACCAAGATGGTCATGGAATGCGATATTTATCAGATGAAGATACGTTTGTTATGTCGCCCCATTTTTCGCCGAATATGCAAACAATTGTGTTTTTGTCTTTCCGTGATGATGATCCAATGGTTTGGACGCTGGATTTGGAAACAGGGGAACAGCGCCGGTTGGGCCAATTTGGCGGGATGAACTTTGCCCCGCGGTTTTCGCCAGATGGTACTAAAATTGCACTGTCGTTGGTTAAAAACGGCATAACGCACATATATGAATATGATATTGAGTCAAAAAAGTTGCGTCAATTAACCTTCGGGCGTTCGCTGAACACCAGTCCGTCTTATTCCCCAGATGGTAAAAAAATGGCTTTTAATTCTGATCGCAGTGGTAACCAGCAAATTTATGTGTTGGATCTGGAATCAGGGGATGTGGAACGTATAACATATGGGGCTGGGCGATATGCAACCCCGGCATGGTCCCCAGATGGGCAATTTATCGCATTTACAAAAATTGCCGACGATACGTTCTATATTGGCATTATGAATCCGCGGGGACGTAATGAAAAAATATTGGCCGGTGGATGGTATATGGAGGCCCCATCCTGGGCCCCGGGTTCACGGCGTCTGGTGTATTATGAAACAGAAAAGGCACTGGATGGTATTGAACGTATCAGTCATATTCGCAGTGTGGATATTACCGGACAGAATATATATGATATTGAATTGCCAGATGGTATAAATGGGGTTGAACCAACGTGGTCACCAAAGTTGCCCTAGGGCTGGGGATTTCATTAATATCGGGCGTGGCATATGCGATGCCGGCGGTTGTTGATTATGTGATTGACGGCGATACGTTTGGCGCACATGTGTTGGTAAGTGATGATATCAATGTTGATGTGCGTGTACGAATCGCAAATATTGATGCCCCAGAAATTCATGGTCGGTGTGAATTTGAAACGATGTTGGCACACCGGGCCCGTGACCGGTTGGCGGAATTGTTGCCAATTGGTGAATCCGTTGATTTAACAGATATTCGTGATGATAAATATCTGGGGCGTATTGACGCCCGTGTTATTCATGCAAAACATGGCGACGTTGGCCGCGTTATGATGACAGAAAATTTAGCGCGCAAATATGATGGCGGGCACCGTGATGGATGGTGTGATTAAGTGCGCAGTTAAATATAGTACTTGCAAAACTACTATAAAACCAGTACCGAATGCAAAGAATGTCCATCGCCAGGTACCAGTGATAACAATAATTCAAATGGAATTACAGATTGTTATATCCCGGCGGGTACCACCGGCAGTGATTCAACCGGTTCGTTTAGATATGTATCTGATTGTCATTATTCAAATTAAAATACCGCAATATGCGGGATTTTTTATGCACTGTGGCGGTTGATGGCCGCAGATATTTCGTCCAATGATGCGTTACAAGGTAACATGGGTTCAAACCATACATTTGCCGTGCCTGGGCGCATTTTTCCACGTTTTGGCCAGTACAGTCCCGTATCTGTTCCAACCGGTAATATTGGTAATTTTAATTCATGGGCCAGAAATAACAAACCGCGTTTTAATTTTACTTTTTGTCCCGGCTTTGCACGTGTGCCTTCGGGGAATATTATCAGTACCATGCCGTCCATAATCTTTTTTGCCACGGCGTTTGTTAATTTATGCATGTTTGTTGCACCACGTGCACGATTTACCGGCTGTAACCCCATGCGCCAAAATGCCCATCCGTAAATCGGAATCCACAATAATTCGCGCTTTATTATAAAAAATGCATGTGGCAATTTGGTTGTTAATATCGCAACTTCCAGTATGGACATGTGTTTTGCGGCAACAATTGCTTTGCCATCCAGACGTATGTTTCCGTTTGGGGTCATTGGGATACCATTTTCTTCGTTTGGTGGAAAATGCAATGTGTACTTTATCCCAGCGACCAATCGGGCAATGCCCAGCACACCGCGCGCGCATGTGCGTATTAAAAAACGTATTAATGATTTGGATATTAACCCAATTAACAAAATCGGTGACCATAAAACAAAATACAGTCCCAGTGTAATTTTGAAAAGAATTGTTCTGAACATTACTGTTTTTTCCTTTTGATTACTATCGTTCTTTGATTCCGCAAAGTGTTGCAATGTATTTTATATATTCTGTGGCCCATCTTTCAAGTCTTTTTGCAGGCGGCATCCCAGATAATGGCACCGGACATGCGATTATTTCTGAATCTGGAATTTCATGTTGTATCAAGTGACGCGCGCGATTCATGTGGTCTTCGGTTGTAATTAAAACGATCCTGTCCAGTCCAGTGCGTGTCGCAATTTTTTTTATTGCCAATGCATTTTGATATGTTGATTCTGATTCGGATTCAATCGTTACACGACGGTTTATTTCATATGAACCATCATCGCCCGCACCAATGATATACAGGTCTGTATTTGGATATGTGCGTAATTTACGCATTGCAAACGGAATGCGGCGCATGTCACCGGTTAATACAAAAATACTGTCGTCTGGCAATATTTCGTTACACTGTGACGGTGTAGAAAACTTAAACGCCATTCCACCAATCGCAACGCATGTCAGAAGTAATAAAGACGATGTTAATAATCTCATTCTTCGTTTTTAAGAATATTCAATGTTGTGCGTTTTGTCATCCAAATTGCGAATATTATTATAACAATTGGCAATAATAACAATGTAATCCATCCCGCCCCAGATATGTCCAACATTGCCATTAACCCAACGCGCGCACTGTGCGCGGTTGACAGTATTAACAGTAATACTGGGGCCGCAACAACAAATCCAATTCCACCCGCAATTGTACATATTTTTGCAATAATAATTTGCATCTGGTGGGCAACATATGCGTCTGTGGCGCCAATTTGGTTTAATATTTCCAGTTCGCGTCGGTGCAACAATGCCATATTACGTGTGATATACGATATGCACAGACCAATTGCCCCCAGGGTCAGCACTAATACAAACGATGCAATCAGAATCATTTTCCATCCGGCCGATGTTGATGCGTTTAACGCATCGGCATGTGTTAAAAAACGCGCATATTTTGATATCTGGGGGCCGATTTGTTCCATGGCATCGGTTGTGGTAAATTCAACTTCATACATTTTTGGCAGATAGTTTTCCAATGCCCCACCGCCAGAAATCCATGGCCGCATTAAATCACGCATTTGTTCAGTTGTTATTTCTGTGACATGGGTTATTTTGTCAGTGTTTTCATCAAAAATCTTTTTTACATTTGCTGTATTATCAGTATCCATAATCTGGACAGTGGCGTATAAATCCCATTGCGAATTCCAGCGAATAACCCCCGTGCCAATTGCCAATGACATGCCCAATGCAATTACCGCCAGAAAAGTTAATAACGACATTATTGCCGTCATGAAAACGGATTGGTCTTTGATTACAGAAAATACAATGGGCTTTTTCATTTATGCGTTTCCGATGTCATCAAATTGTTTTGATAATTCTGTGAAGTAATTTTGTGGTTTTGGGCCTTTCCACAACTTTTTTCCAATGTTTTGTGTTGTTGATTGACCGGCGGCCTTGGTGGGTGCGCCGTTTGTAAAACTGACCCGGTGATTTTCAACACGAATAACAGGGTATTTATATGTTTCTATTAATTTAGTGCTGTGTGTGGCCAATATAATTGTTGTGCCAAATGCACGATTCATTTGCACAAACAATTCCATCAGGCGTGACGCGTTTTCGTCGTCCAGATTGCCCGTCGGTTCGTCGGCCAATAATATTGCCGGCTGGATAATAATTGCACGCGCAACGGATACACGTTGCTGTTGACCGCCAGACAGTTCGCGCGGGTTGGCATTGGCATATTTGCCCAATCCGACCCATTCCAGTGTTTTGGATACCAGTTTCTGTATCTTGGATTCTGGAAAGTTTCGTACCCGCAGTGGTAACGCAATGTTATCAAACACAGACATATGTGATAACAGTGAATATTCTTGGAATACAATTGCCATTTTGTGGCGCAGTTTTGCAATCTCGTCCCGCGTCATATCATTGGTTATGTGACCAAATAATTTAATCTGGCCCCGGCATGGTTTGTGTAATTGATATATTAAACGCAGTAACGTTGTCTTGCCCGCACCAGATGCCCCAGATAAAAAGTAAAATCCGCCAGAACTGATATTAAATGATACATCAGACAGTATTTCGTGCGTGTCATCATAACGCGCACCCACATTGGCAAAAGATATCGCAGTGTTATCTGGCATGATAAAAAATCATAGTAAAAAAATTTTTTTCGGTCAAGTTGCACAAAATATAAATTTATTATTTGGAATGAATGCTTATTTGTGATATAGTTACAGTAAATTTTATGGAGTTATGGAAGGATGAAAAAAATAATTTCTTTTGCTGTGTTGGCTGGTTTGTCTGTGTCTGCGTATGCGGCACCGATGTATCCAACGTATGTATCCAGTAATTCGTATGTTGATGCGAATTACAGCGGTGACAGTCTGTACAGATATGCCGATCGTGAAAAAACAAATTGGTATGCCACAATTCGTGCCGAATTGGCTTTGTTGAATTGGACGAATACGTATTCAATGCAAGAAACTGCACCAACAGATGCGGGATTTGGCGGGGATAAATATTCGCTGGAACCGGTGTTTGGTGGCAACTTGGCGGTTGGTCATAAGTTTACAGATGCATGGCGTGCGGAACTGGAAGCCGGCTATATCGGATATTTTTCTGATACTGATCCGATTGCACACTTTACAATGCAAATTCCGTATTTAATGGTGAATGGATTTTATGATTTTCAAAATGGATTTTATCTGGGGGCGGGCGTTGGTGTGTCGCTGGTTATAACAGAAATTGATACGTTGATGTCTACGCCGGAAAATCGCTATAACACCGGGGCATCGCCAATGGGGGCGGTTATGTTGGGTTATGCGCTGGAACTGGGGAATGATTTTGTTCTGGATGTGCGGTACAGATTGTCTGGGATGATGGGGGACCAGCATCGTTTCTATCCGACAGAACTGTTTGATGGCAGTGCAACGTTCTGGGTGCAAAATGAAATTGGATTCATACTGGATAATTCACTGTCGGTCGGGTTGCGATATGAATTTTAGTATAAAATGCTGTTGACCCGATTCGGACATTTGTGATATCATTAAACAGGTAGAGAGAATTTATGAAAAACACGTTTGGCATTTCAACATTAGCAATCACATTGGCCATAGGGGCATTTGTGTGTGACGCAAATGCGGCGGCAACTGTTCGGGCATTGGGGGGCAGTGGAACGTATTCCAGTGCATCCAGTGCATCGTCTGGTTCGTCGGCCACAACACGGGGCAGTTCGGTCAGTGTTGCACCGGTGGCCAGTTCTGGGTCGTCGGGCGTCGCGGCAACCGGTGGTGGAACAACCACGGGGCGGGTTTCAACAATGCCACGTCTGTCGTTGGGCAGTTATTTGACCGGTGCAATTAATTCCAGTGGCGGAATGCTGCGGCCGGTGGTGTCGGGTGATGATTCTTCGTCGTCTGGTTCGGGTTCTGGGTCAACAGGTGGTAATATGACCCCCGGGGCGTCCGCGGAAATTATCAAAGAAATTGACCAGTTGCATTCAGATGTGGAAAGTTTGCGCGCATCAGATGAAAGTCTGTTGGAAAGCATGGATGCCAAGCAGGATGTTTTGGTTCCGACCGAAGATGGATATGTTGTTATTGACAATAATGAAATCTTTTTGGACGTTGAAAATTTAAGTAATGCATTAGAAGAACTGGTTGATGATGGTCGTGAAGTAGAAATTGATTATGATGGCGAATATGTTGTTTGGCGTTATGTCGGTGATACAGTGTGGAATAATTTGATATCCAAGGAAGATATTACCGGACCCCAAGGACCCGAAGGACCCCAAGGTCCCCAGGGCGAGGCCGCCAATCTGGACGCATATTCAACAACAGAACAGATGAATTTTGCAATTGCAAATGCAATTGGTGCGTTGGCTGAAATATACGCAACGAAAACAGAATTAACAAAGTATCCGACGTCTGATACTGTGGCGGCAACATACGCGACCAAGGCGGAATTGGCGAAATATCCAACCGCGGATACGGTTGTTGCAACCTATGCAACCAAGGAAGAGTTAAAGAACTATCCAACGTCTGAAACAGTATCGGCAACATATGCAACAAAAACAGAGTTGGCGACCAAGGCAACGACCGAGGCACTGGAACGTGGATTGGCGGCCAAGGCAGATGCCGCGGCATTGGATAACTATGTTAAAACAGGAACACTGACCCAGTATTATTATGACAAGGCCGGGGTTGATAATCGTATATCTGAAATTGTGTCGGGGGATTTAAGTACTGCGTTGACACAATATGTTAAAACAGAAGATATGAATACGGCATTGGCGGGCAAGGTTGATAACGAAGATATGGTCAACTATGCAACGGTTGCAACGGTTGATACCAAGGCGGATAAAACAGCGGTGGAATCGTTGGCACTGACGGTTGCAGATGTTGATACAGTCGCAACATCGGCGGCCCAGGGTGTTGATACGGTGTCTGATTTGGTGGATGAGGTTATTGGGCATGTAAAACGGAATAAAACGGCAATTGGAAATATGCAGACTGTCGTAGGGGCGGGGGAATTGTCAACCGAAGCGCGAACAATCGTGGGGGCCATCAATGAAATAACAGGTCGGGTGGACGATTTACCAACACAGAGCAATTTCCAAGAAGTTAATCAAGCTATCACCAGCATAGAAAATGCATTGGAAACCAAGGTTGAAACGACCGAATTAAATGAAATCGCCTTTACCGGCCAGATTACAAATGAAAATGTGGCGGAAAATGCGGGGATTTCACGTATTAAATTATCATCGGATGTTCAAGATTCTTTGGATCGTGCCGATGAAGCGGTGGTTGTTGATGGTATCGGTTCAAATCGTATCTTGGGAACAGACGACGCCGGTCAAGAAACGTGGTACGAAATTGTTATGTAACAGAGCAGAATGGGAACGTAAATGAAAAATAAAAAAATTGTTTTTTGTGGATTTGCGGCGACATTACTGATGGCGGGTACCGCGAATGCGGCGGTGAAAATTGCCAGCCAAGAATACGTTGATCGTGTTGATAATGTTATCGCGGAAAGCGTTGATTCTGTTCAGACCCAGGTTACAGAATTGGATACCGTTGTTAATGACCCGGATACAGGGCTGGTTAGTGGGGTTGCGGATTTACAATCCCAGATTTCGGGCAAGCAAGATGTTGCGAATTTAACCCAGACCATAAATGATGAATCCCAGGAAACACAATATCCATCGGCGGCGGCGGTTAATACGGCAATCAAAGATGCAACAACAGGACTGGTTGGCAGCGAAGATTTAGAAGATTTGGCCGGTGATGTAAACGCGCTGAACACAAATGTTATCCAGTTGCAATTTGATGTAAAGTCAAAACAGGATTCTTTGAATGATAATCAAATGAATGCGGTGAATTCTGGGATTACTGCGGACAAGGTTACACAGTATGATGAATATGCAACCCAGATTGCGGCCAAGCCAGACGCAGCATCGTTGGCAACAGTGGCAACAACAGGATCATATAATGATTTGAAAGATGCGCCGGCACCGATTGTCGTTGATGCGACGTTAAGTGCAGAAAGTACAAATCCGGTTCAAAATAAAGTTATTAATGCCGCATTGGCAACCAAGGCCAGTACCCAGGATGTTTCTGATATCGCCGAAGATGTGACGATATTGGAATATCTGGTTAATAACGAAGATACAGGCTTGTCGGCCCAGGTCGCAGATATTGTTACTGCGGTTAAAACAGCGCAATCGGGTGTTGATTCGTTGACACAAACAGTCGGTAATGCCGAAGGTGGACTGGTCAAAGATGTTACAGATTTGCAAGGCGATATGTCTGGCAAGCAAGATGTGGCAAGTCGTGAAAATACAATCACTGATGATGATACAAAATATCCATCATCTGGGGCGGTGTACGATGCGTTGGCAACCAAGGCCGATGTTGATACAACGTATACCAAAGAAGAAACAGACAACCAAATCACCACATTGGCAATACCACGGCCAAGTGATGAATGTATGGCATCGTCAGGGTTGTGTGTGTTGTCGGTAACCAGTTCTGGTGACTTTGCATGGGTTAATGTGGCGTATCCAGATTAATTTGGCTGGGGCAAAACAAAGAGATATAAAGAGAAAAAAACAAAACAGGGAGAAAACAAATGAAAAAATTAACCGCAGGTATATTTGCAACCTTATTGGCTGTTGTGTCGGTTGGTGCCGCACGCGCTGATATCGCGTCCAGCCAATATGTTGATGACAAGGTTGATACCGTTGCAACATCTGTAACAACATTGTCTGGACGGGTTGATACCGCCGAAGGGGAAATTGCAACATTAACAAGTAGTTTGGCGGGCAAGCAAGATAAAGCACTGATTACATCAACAGAATATGCGGAACATATATCCAGTGAAACAGGTTATCCATCTGTGGCGGCAGTAGAAGCGGCAATTGATGCGGCAACCGATGGGGTTGTTACCGATGTGTCGGACAAGGTTGATATTGACCAGGGCCCTGATGCCGCGAACAAGGCTGTTATTACCGGTGCAACCGGCAATATTACCACGGGTCAAATTGCCACAGGCATGATTTCAGATGGTGCCGTTACATCCGCTAAAATCGGCACAGATGCAGTTGGCAGTGCGCAAATTGCAACTGGGGCGGTTACATCAGACGAATTAGCAGCAGATGCGGTGACCGCAGACAAGATTGCAGATGGCGTAATCACAACCACAGAAATATCTGCGACGGCGGGCATAACGGCGACCCAGTTATCCACAGGTGTCCAGACATCTTTGGGCTTGGCGGATACCGCCGTTCAAGAAGCGGATTTGGCGGGTTATGCGACAACAGATGCATTGGCAACAAAACAAGATACATTAACAGAACCGCAACAGGCGGCGGTGGATTCTGGCATCACCACAGAAAAAGTTGCGGCATACGATGCCTATGCAAAATCCAAAGCAGATGCGGCCGCGTTAACCACATTAGAAGGCAAGGTTACAACCAATACAACAAATATCGGTACAAATACAACCGCCATTGGTACATTAACCACTTTGACAACCACAGAAAAAACGAACTTGGTTGGCGCAATTAATGAAGTGGACGGTGATATTACAACAATAAACAGCGAATTGGCGGGCAAGATCCCAATGCCAAGTGGCGAATGCAGCGACCCAACAAACAAATGCGTATTAGTATCAAATGGTAGAAGTTCGTTTGAATGGGAAGTTGTTGCCCGTGGTGTGGCAGAGGATGTTGGTGAATAATTTTACCGATAAGATTCTGTGTGTGATGCGTGGCGCGTCACACACAGAAGGATAAAAATGGGTATAAGTGGTGTGCAACGTAACGGTAATCTGAACATTCAGTTTTGTTTATGTAAATGTGATGATGAAAGTTAAAAATATTTTTGCTGTTTCTGTTATCGCGATAATGACAGTTGGCGGGGCGTTGGCTGATATTGCATCTGTAACGTATGTTGATGATAAGTTCAGCACCGTTGAAACCGATGTTACGGGAAATGTCACAGGGGACGGGAATGTTGTAACCACAATTTCAGCCAGTGGTAACACGGTTACCGCGACCAAGGGAATAACCGCCGAAGAAATTAAAAACAAGGTTGAAAGCATTCGTGATTCTGGGACGGCAACAAACACGGCGTATCCATCAGAACGTGCGGTTGCAATTGCGTTGGCGGTCAAGGCAGATTCCAGCACTGTTTCCGCAATGCAAAGTGATATAGATGCCGCCAGTGCCGCCGCCGCCGAGGCCAAAGAAGCGGCCAGCAGTGCAGAAAGTGCAGCAACAAAGGCATCAGAAGCCGCCGCCGCCGCCACCGCAGCGGTCGCGAACAAGGTTACGGCGAATGCCGCAATCACGGGTGGCACAGCAACAAAAATTACATTTGATGCCAAAGGATTGGTTACGGGTGGGGCCAATTTGACCGCTGATGATATTCCAACGGTTCCAAGTACAAAAGTTTCGGGGCTGTCAACAGTTGCAACGTCGGGGTCGTATGATGATTTGACGGACAAGCCGTCTATCCCAGCGGCATATACTTTGCCGGCGGCGACATCGGCGGCGTTGGGCGGTGTTAAATCGGGCGGTGATATTTCTGTTTCCGCAGATGGTGTTGTGACAGTCAGCAATGCTGCATCGGCGGACAAGGCGACAACGGCCACAACCGCAACGAATGCAACCAATGCAACAAATGCGACGAATGATGCCGGCGGTAATAATATTGCGAGTACGTATGCAACCAAGTCGCAAATAACGGCATTGAACAGTTCATCCACAGGTACGGGTGCCGTTGTGACCGCTGTGTCACAATCAGGTGGCAAGGTTTCAGTGACCAAGGGCAATGTTAAAATTCCTGTGGGCAGTGCGACCGGAACATCGTATGCCACGATATGGGTTGAATAGCCTGTGCTGTGTGTGGGCCAAGGTTTACATAATAAAAAAAACGCCGTTTGGCGTTTTTTTGTTTCGGGCTGGGTACCCCAGGTGGCGGGGTCCGTGTGATTATTTATTAGCACAACTGATACGGGTAAAAAAATCGGGGACATGTTGCCCCGATTTATAACATGTGTTGGGGATGTTAATGTTTATTAATTATTGCTGATAATATGCATTTTTATCACACGCCCAACTGCCGGTGGTATCACTGCCGGTGAATTTATTTGGTATAACATAGCATTCTGTTATAGAAACAGTGCCAGGGGTTGCAGAACTGCCAACACCGATAGAGCCGTCGTTTATTTCGCCCGGGCCGGCGGTCGTTTGGGTACCAGATGAATGCGATGGGCATGGGGTGCAATATGATACTATGCTGCCGGCGAAATTTGCATTAGGTACCCCGTAAAATCCCTTGGGGCACCGGGTTTGTTTATTCATGTACGTCATGCATTTGTTGCCACTGCATGCTTTCTTTGTGCGGACCTGGACCGCGTTTGAACCACTGTATGCCATTTCCCATGCTGTTGGAACGCATGTTGATTCATCGCATGTGCCACCAGTGGTGCCACCACCACCAGTATTGCTGGCCAAAGAATCACTCATACATTTATAATAGGTTACATTACTGCATCCCAAAATAGTGTGTTTTACGCGTGTGTATCCAGATTTACATCCGCTGGCGGATTTAATATAGTATTGAATACCATCTGCATCAAAACATATGTTTGTGGTACCTGTGGCCCCAGTATCGCCCATCACAGATGCCGTTGAACCAAAGTCTATGAATTCCGTGCGTTCATATATATTGGTGCATCCCGCAGACAGGCATTGAGCATATCCACCGCCGCCGCCACCACCACCACCGGAATCGCCACAGCGACGACAACATGCGGTGTTTACAATGTCAAGGCATGTCATGCATCCACTGATGCATTCGGATACGTTATCCCAATCTAAGTATGATTCAGGAATGTTGGCACTGAATGCAGGCGTATTGAAACACAGGCAACATAACACAGAAAACACCCCGCCATGCCAAATGGCGGCATTTGATTTTATATACATATTTTTGTCTCCCACTTTTGTTGTTGTGAATGCCGAATTTGTCATTCACAACATTTGCATTTATTATATAAAATTTTGCATGTGGGTTCAATCGCAAATTAAAACAGGGATATTAATCCAATACCCAGGCCGGCCGCAATTATTGCCCCAATCGTTATCGGCCAGAAATATTTTTTTACAATCGCGTTTGCGCGTTCTTGGAAAAAATACAACAGTGTCGCAATTATCGCAAAGCGACCAGTGCGGAATATCGCAGATACACCGACAAATATCCACAATGGATATCCAATGAACCCCAGCCATATCGCCAACAGTTTGTATGGTATCGGGGTTACCGCGGTTAAAACAATAATCAGTATGCCGTATTTGCTGAACATCGGTTTGATGGCCGTGTCAATTAATTCTGGATTAGTAAATGTGTTTATTATCCACATGCCAAGTGAATCCCATAACCATGCACCAATCAGATATGCAATTATGCCACCAACAATTGAACCCAGTGCCGCGGCAATTGTTATCGGTAACGCGCGTTTCTTGTTCGCGATGATTGGCGGGGTCATAAATACTTCGGGTGGAATAAATAAAAATATTGATTCGCAGATTGTCAAGAAAAATACAATCCATGAATATGCGCGGCTTTCTGATTTGCTTAATATATATTCTGCGAATTTCATTTATCTCTCGGTTCCCATGGTTGATTCAAAAAAATTTACTTGATTGTAAATTAATATTTTATACTTTACAATACATTATATATGGTGAATGCAAATATGATGAAAAAACAAAATAATTCCAATCGTGCAGAACGTGTGGCCAGTAAAGTTCAAACACTGGTCGCAGAAATATTGCGCAGTCAGTTTGGCGATGATGAATTGCTGGGCGGGGTGTCGCTGGTCGGCGCCGTGGCACATGGCGGATTACAATTCGTGCGATTGTTCTTTTATTCCCATAATAAAAATATTGCCGATGTTCAACGACGATTGGACCAAGAAACAAAAACGATTCGTTATGAACTGGCCGCGCGAATGAATCAAAAATATGTGCCAGAAATCCGTTTTGAATATGACGATACGCTGGAACGGGCCGCGCGAATTGATGAAATTTTTGCCAAATTAAACGAAAAATAGTTTTATGAAAATTTGGTTGCAAGTTCGTATATACTGGTGTATTATTGCCGCATAACGCGCGGTATAGTATGAATCAAAAGTATATCAGAAATTTTGCAATCGTTGCACATATTGACCATGGTAAGTCAACGCTGTCTGACCGGTTGATTGAATATACCGGCGGATTGCAATCGCGCGAAATGAAGGCCCAGGTACTGGATTCTATGGACATTGAACGTGAACGTGGAATAACAATCAAGGCGCAAACAGTGCGATTAAATTATACGGCCAAGGATGGACAGGTTTATCAATTAAATCTGATGGATACACCCGGACATGTTGATTTTTCATATGAAGTATCACGCAGTTTGGCCGCATGTGAAGGCGCATTGATTTTGGTTGATGCAACCCAGGGGGTCCAGGCGCAAACACTGGCAAATGCATATTTGGCGTTGGATAACGATTTGGAAATGTTGCCGGTTCTGAACAAGATTGACTTGCCGTCCAGTGATGTTGATGCCGCACGCCAGCAGATTGCCGATGCGATTGGATTGGACGCGTCAAATGCGATTTGTGTGTCGGGAAAAACAGGTGCCGGTGTTCCAGAATTGTTGGAAGAAATTGTTCATAAATTGCCCGCCCCAGACGGTGATGAAAATGCCCCGGCGCGCGCGCTGTTGGTGGATTCGTGGTATGATTCTTATCTGGGGGTTGTGATTCTGGTGCGGGTTGTTGATGGGCAATTGGCGCGTGGTCAGAAAATTCGCTTTATGGCAACAGGGGCAGAATATGTGATTGAAAAAATCGGATGTTTTACACCAAAAATGATTGATACAGATGCGTTGTTGACCGGTGAAATCGGATTTATTATCACAGGAATGAAAACAATCCATGATTGCAAGGTCGGCGATACAATTATTGATGCGCGTGCGGGTGCGGCGTGCGAACCGTTGCCGGGTTTCAAGCCGTCTGTGCCGGTTGTTTTTTCGTCGTTTTTCCCAGTATCGGCGGATGATTATCCGAATTTGCGCGATGGCGCGGAAAAATTGGCGTTGAATGACGCGTCGTTCGTGTTTACAACAGAAAAGTCATCTGCACTGGGGTTTGGATTGCGGTGTGGGTTCTTGGGGTTGTTGCATATGGAAATTATCAGTGAACGTTTGCGCCGTGAATTTGGATTGAACTTGATTAATACGGTGCCAAGCGTGTTGTATAAAATTCATATGCGTGATGGCAGTATCGTTGATCTGGAAAATCCCGCAGATATGCCAGATGTTACAAAAATTGAATCTGTTGATGAACCGTGGGTGCGGGCAACAATTATGATGCCTGATAAGTATATGGGCGGAATTATGTCACTGTGTTCCGAACGGCGCGGGGTGCAAGAAAATATCTCTTATGTTGGTAATCGCGCCGTGTTGGTATACCAGTTGCCATTGGCGGAAATTGTGTTTGATTTTTATGACAGGGTAAAATCTATATCGTCGGGCTATGCATCGTTTGACTATGTCGTTCAGGGATATCAGCCGTCTGATTTGGTCAAAGTGTCCATATTGGTTAATGAAGAAAATGTAGAACCACTGTCTTTTATGTGTCATCGCAGCGCCGCAGAAAAACGGGGGCGCCAAATTGTTGAAAAATTAAAAGATTTAATCCCAAGACATCAATTCAAAATTCCGTTACAGGCCGCAATCGGTGGTAAAATTATCGCACGTGAAACAATTGCGGCATATCGCAAGGATGTAACAGCAAAATGCTATGGCGGGGATATTACGCGCAAGCGCAAATTGCTGGAAAAGCAAAAGGAGGGAAAAAAACGTATGCGGACATTTGGTAATGTGGAAATACCCCAGTCTGCATTCATAAACGCATTGAAAGTAAACTGATATAAAGGAACTGGGCCATGTCTGTGTGGACGTATATACTTAAAACACCAATAAAAGTAATTCGGGCGGATTTCGCAGAATATAGAAAACTGAATCAAGACATTGCGCGTGTGGGACGTAATATGCAGAATGCACGTGTTAATATGATTGTGCGTATGGGGAAAAAATGGTGCATGGTTCCATCGGCACGTGCGTATGCGGGCTGTGTGCAAAAATCTTGGACCCCAGAGTTAGATATTCAAATGGGAATTAATGTATTGCGTGAATATGAATGTGAATGTCCGTTGTTCGTTCCAAACTGGTGGCCGTGTAATCAAGTAAACTGTCTGTATCACCAGTTTAACAACAAGTATTTTGAAAATAAAAATATTTATGAAGTTCTGAAACGTAATAAGTCTGGGTTTTGGAAAGAAAAGTTTAACAAGGTACGATAAATGGTGGGGCTGTTGTTATGTCTGGGTGGAAATATTTAATTAAAACTTCGCGGAAAACGTTAAAATCAGATATCACAGAATATAAAAAACTGTGTGAACGTCTTGTGGATGCCAGGCGACAATATAATTTATCACGTGCATCCTTTACAGATGTTGGATGTACGCGTTATCCATGCAAAGACATATATTGCAAATATTATGAAGTTAACCGAAATTATGGCGAAACGTTGCATATGATGCATATGTTGGAAAAACAGCGCAAGATTTACTGGGTGCAAAAGTTTGCAAACTGTCGGTAAAAAAAACAAGGTGAATGTTATGAATAAATTTAACGTTGTAAAAAAAACTGTTTCTGATTGTTTTAATATACGGCCGGGTGTAATCAATAAAACAACTCATCTGGAAAATGATTTAGAATTGGACAGTCTGGACAGAATTATATTACAGGCGAAAATAGAATCAAAATGTAAAAATTTTTATCCAAATGTTAAAAACTGGGTGGAAAATGTTCAAACGGTCGGTGATATCGCAGATTATGTTGATATGTGCAATCATGTGAATTGTAAAAAATTCGGACTTATTGGGCTTATCGGCCGTTTCGGAAAATCAATGTAAACAAGGGAAATAAAAATATGAAAAGAATTCAATATATGTTAACAACACCAATAAAACAACAACGTGCAGATTTGAACGAATTTCGCGAGTTAACATATAGGTGCGCATCGTTAAGATTGGATAAAATATGTACATACAATTCTTTGATTCGTAACCTGGGGAAAAATCAAAATCCAGACGATGTTCGGGCATGTGTGAAACGGGAAGCCGGGACAGACGATTTGTTTTGTGAAAAATTTAATCCAAATAATATGATGGGGGCGTGCGATGAACAAAATTGTCCTTTCTATCAGCGCAATAATGCATTCTTTAATATTTTGAAACGGTATGAAAGCGCGATTACAGCACGGCGTGATTTTTGGGATAATAAAATGAATCAGCGTTAGTCTTTCTGGACGGGGGGAATATCATGGCACATCAATTCTTTTTTAATCCGTTTATATTGGATAACTTGCCGGCACCAAGTGCGGGATTTGATGTGGTCCAGGATATATCTGAACCGCGTCTGCGTATGTATATTACCAGTCGCGGGATAAAAACATTCTTTGTGCGTAAACGTGTACATGGGCGGGACAAGCGTATAATAATTGGAAATTATCCGGATATTGATGTTGAAACAGCACGTGGAATGGTGCCATCTGTGTTGGCGCGCGCAATGGAAAAACCACGCCGTCGCAATAAAAAAATTACAATGCGCAAATTTCTGGATATATATTTGACGAACCGAATTCGCAGAAACAGTTATTCGCGCGAAAAATTGGAACACGCAATAAGACGGCATCTGTCACCACTGTTTGATATGCCATTGAATGAAATTTCAGATGCTGATATTGCCAATGTTATCAGATGTATCCATGGCCCGGCCATCGCAGCCCGTATGCAGGATTTGTTACAAAGTGTTTACAAGTATGCAATTGATAATGGGTATGCCAATGAAAATCCAGTTGCGAAATTACAGAAAATAAAGCCTGTGCGTCGTGTGCGGCCGTTGAATATGGCGGGGGTCCATCGGCTGGTGGGGGCAATAAAACGCGAACCTGTCCAGAATTTGCGCGCGGCGTTTTTAATGCTGGTGTACGGTTTCGCACCGAAATCACGTGTCTTTGCAATGCAATGGCGTGACCTGGATTTTAACCTTTATATGTGGAATGATTGGCCACTGTCTGATGCCGCGGTTGTTTTGTTACAGGATTTGCCGCAAAATGGCCGTTGGGTATTTCCTGGACGGGGACGGGGGCATTTGACTGATCCGCGTGTCGCATGGCAGCGGATTGTGACCAAGGCCGGTATCCCAAATGTGACAATGGACGATGTGCATAAATTCTTGATGCGACAATTGGTCTGGGCCCCAGACAAGGAAGATATTCGTGCAAATATGAATGATGTTTTGGTAAATGCGCTTGGTTGATACATATATTTTTGCATTTGTCAAGTGTTTGTTATCGTTTGTTATAATTTCTTGACACTGTTTGCATAAAATGATAGTTTTAAGTAATGACGCCCGTGTTCGGGCCAAAAATTTAACAAGAATAAAGGATAAAAATATGACAACTTTTGAACGTGTAAAAAAAATTGTGTCTGAAAAATTGAGTATACCAGAAGCGCGAATTGAAGAAAATTCGTCTTTTGTAAATGATTTGGGCGCAGATTCTTTGGACGTCGTGGAATTTGTTATGGCCGTGGAACAGGAATTTGGTATTGAAATTCCAGATGATGCCGCAGCAAAATTAACAACTGTGGGCGAAGCGGTTAAGTATATTGATGCACATAAAAAATAATAGTTTGGGGTTTGTGTATCAAGAATAGTAAAGTCCGTCGCGATATTTTTTGCGTGACGGATTTTTTTCTGTACGTTGATTGTTAAACGTTATATTATAATTGCATCGTACAGGTTTTATTACAAAGGATATGTGGTATGAAAAGAGTTGTTATTACCGGCATGGGAATTGTATCACCGGTTGGAACAGGCGTTGAATATGCATGGAAAAATATTGTTAATGGTGTGTCTGGGGTGCGGAAAATTGATACATTTGATGCATCTGATTTGGCATCGCAAATTGCGGGATTACCGGTTGTGGGGACTGAACCAGGGCAATATAATCCAGATGCGGTTGTTGATGCGCGCGAACAGCGTAAAATGGATAAATGTATTATATACGGCGTTGTTGCCGCAGATGAAGCAATCAAAGATGCCGGATTGGCCGAATACGATGGGGACAAAACCAGAATGGGCGTTTCAATTGGTGCGGGCATTGGTGGATTGAATACGATTTATGATAACTGTGTTGAATTGTATGCAAATGGTCCACGACACATCAGTCCGTTCTTTATCCCAAAGGTTATTATTAATATGACCGCGGGACATGTTTCTATTAAATATGGGCTGAAAGGACCGAATCTGTCTGTTGTTACAGCATGCGCGTCGGCGGCGCATTCAATTGGCGAAGCCGTGCGGTTAATCCAGCATGGTGATGCAGATGTTATGGTTGCTGGTGGTGCCGAAGGTGCGGTTGGTAAAATTGGTGTCGCGGGATTCTGTGCAATGAAGGCGTTGTCAACGCGTAATGATGAACCAGAAAAAGCATCGCGCCCATGGGATAAAGGTCGTGACGGATTTATCATTGCCGAAGGTGCCGGTATTTTAGTTCTGGAAGAATACGAACATGCGATTAAGCGTGGCGCAAAAATTTATGCCGAAGTCGCTGGGTACGGTTTATCCGGTGATGCATATCATATTACAGCACCGGCCCCAGGGGGCGAAGGTGGGCTGCGTGCAATGCAGGCGGCATTAAAAGATGCCGGAATGCAACCGGGCGACGTTGATTATATCAATGCACATGGAACATCAACAGGTTTGGGTGACATGGGTGAATTGGCCGCGGTAAAGACGTTGTTTGCCGGTGCCGATGTTTCAATGTCTTCAACAAAATCTATGACAGGTCACTTGTTGGGTGCCGCCGGTGGGATAGAGGCGATATTTTGTGTGATGGCAATTCGTGACGGAATTGTGCCACCAACAATTAATCTGGAAAATCCAGAAGAAGAGGTTGGTGATTTTGATTTAGTTCCGAATGTTGCCAAAAAACGCACGGTTGATGTTGCGTTAAGCAATTCGTTTGGTTTCGGTGGTACGAATGCCAGTTTGATTATTAAACGATTTGAAAAATAAAAAATGCCCCGAATGGGGCATTTCTTATATCTTGTTTTATTTTTATATACATATTTTGTATGAATAAAATCAATTAACGCGATAGATAAAAAAAACGGGCAATGCCCGTTTTTTTATTATTTGTCATCATCTTTGCCGAATCCAATCGTGCTTTTGATTGGTTCAATAATTGTGTTTTTGGCACTGTCCAGCGTGCGTATTAATGCACGACGAATTTTGCCACTGATTGTCATCGGCAGACTGTCCACGAATTCAATTACACGTGGATATTTGTATGATGCAGTGCGACTGCGTACATGATCTTGTAATTGACGCACAAGAACATCTGTTCCTTGGAAATATTTATTCAGAACAATTGTCGCCTTGACCGCCATGCCACGTGATGGGTCGGGAATTCCAGTAACGGCAACTTCGCGGACGGCGGGATGTTCCAGCAGCACACTTTCAACCTCAAACGGGCTGACGCGATATCCAGACGTTTTGATTAAATCATCGTTCCGGCCAACAAACCAATAGTATCCATCGTTGTCGCGGTACGCCACGTCCCCAGTATGATAGAATCCATCACGAAATACCTGGTTCGTCAGTTTTTCGTTTTTATGATAACCCTGGAATAATCCCACAGGACGGCCATTTTTTAATGATACGCAGATTTCACCAACTGTACCATTCGGAACAGGGCGTCCGCCTTCGTCCAATAACTGAACATCCCAGCCTGCGGCCGGCATGCCCATACTGCCCGGTTTGGGTTCAATCCATTGATTTGTAAACAGCATTATGCATGTTTCTGTTTGACCGAAACCTTCGTGTAATTTGATGTCTGTGGCCGATTGAAAGCGTTCAAAAACTTCTGGATTTAACGCTTCGCCGGCAACGTCAGCCTTGGTCAATGCGGATACATCATAATGTGTGAAATCAGCGTGTATTAACATTTTATATACAGTTGGGGGTGCACAAAATGATGTTATGTGGTTGTCTGACATCGCGGACAATAAATCATGTGCGGTCGCGATTCCGGAAAAGTCATATACAAATACGGTCGCGCCCGCCAGCCATTGGCCGTACATTTTGCCCCATGAACATTTTGCCCATCCTGATTCAGACAATGTAAAATGAATGTCGCCATCATGCAGACGTTGCCAAAACACGGCGGTGTTTATATGCCCCAGCGGATATACGAAATTATGTGCAACCATTTTGGGTAAATCTGTGGTGCCACTGGTGAAATATATTACCATCGTATCAGTGTTATTATTTGGGACACGTGCAAATTCAGACGGCATTGTTTCCAGTGCGCCATCAATATCTGGGGTTAATATTAATTTAACATCAGATGTGCCGATTGCCGTCTTGATTTCGTTTATAATATGTCCATCGTCGTATGCAAAAATATATTTCGCGTCGGCCTGGCGAATGCGGTATTCAATATCTTCGGCCTTTAACTGATTCGTTGATGGAATTGGTATGATTCCAGCCTTGTGCATGGCCAACATTAAAATCCAATATTCCCAGCGACGACGCATGAACAGCAATGCAGTGTCGCCACGGTTCATGCCAAGTGATGTTAAATAATTTGCCAGTGCGCCCGACATTAACGATAAATCACGAAATGTAAAACGTTTGATTTCCCCCGAATCGTCGGTCCACAATAATGCCAAATTATTCGGTGTTTCTGTTGCCAATACATCAATTACATCATATGCAAAATTAAAGTTTTCTGGAACAACAGGGGCGCCATTTTGGATATAGTCTTCGTAACTGTCAAATTTATCTTTTTTCAGGAATTTTGATGCAAACATATTCTGGTTACCTTTTTTGTTCATACATTAATAAATTATAAATAGCCGTATGCAAGTATTGCAGATTATTTTCACAAGTAAAACAAAAATAATGAATAAAAAAAGTTGATTTTTTATTCCCATGGGTGCATAATCGGCCTGGTTGTTTGGTGTTGCGGAGTGTAGCTCAGCCTGGTAGAGCGCTACGTTCGGGACGTAGAGGTCGCTGGTTCGAACCCAGTCACTCCGACCATAAATTTTTTGTGCGCCGTGGTGGCGTTTTTATTTTTTGTAATTTGCATTCGTTTTTTTATCTGTAATAATATGTATGCTATGAGAAAGAAATTAAAAATTCCAAATAACAGAGTACTGGGTATTGTTGGCTTTATTGTTGTTATTCTGGTGATATTGTTATATCTGTTTGGTATTCGCAGTGTCGTGTCGCATGATGTGACGTTTGAATTGTCGCGTGGTACCACTGTGTCCGCGGTGGCGACACAGTTAAATGCCATAGGGGTGATTGATATGCCAGGACTGTTCAAAATCGCAGTTCGTGGTAATGGTGGGCAAATTCAATCAGGACTGTATGATATTCCACGTGGAACCAGTGTATGGCGTATCGCCCGCATGTTTGCCAATGGTGACGTGGCGTCAACAACAATTGTTATCCCCGAAGGTTTAACAGTACAACAGATTAAGCGATTGTTGCTGGACGAATCTGGGTTAACAGGTGGTGTTGAATGTGGTCCGGGGACCGATTTGCCGGTGTGTGATTTGCATGATGGGGATTTGTTCCCAGATACATACCGGGTTGCGCGCGGCACGTCGCGATTGGCAGTGTTGGATTTAATGCGTAAAAAAATGCTGGATTTGCGTCATAATTGGGAACGGGGTGGGGCGATTGCGCCACGGCCGTTGAAATCTTGGAACGATGTGGTTACATTGGCGTCCATTGTTCAAAAAGAAACGCCCAAAAAATCAGAAATGCCAATAGTGGCCAGTGTGTACCTGAATCGGTTGCGTGATAATATGCGTTTACAGGCGGATCCGACGGTGGTTTATGCGGTGACGCGTGGACTGGGGGATATGCAGGGGCGCCCGTTGTTGCGTGAATACCTGAAAACAGACAGCCCATATAATACATACACGAATCGCGGATTGCCGCCGGCACCAATCGCGAACGTTGGTCGTGATGCGATATATGCTGTCTTGCAACCCGCAGACACAAATTATTTGTTTTTTGTCGCAGATGGTACTGGTGGGCATCGTTTTTCGTCGTCGTATGACGAGCATATGAAAAATCATGCGAACTGGCGCGTGATAAAAAAAATTCAAAATCAAAAATAAAAAGTCGTCATTTATTAAAAAAATTAATAATTTATTTATTTAATAATGGCGTGTATCAATGTAACAAAAACGCCGCATTTATGCGGCGTTTATCAATTATTCACGAATTTTATCCGATTCGTTACTGCATATGTTTATAGCATATTTAGTGTCATTTTGCAAAAATCTTTGAACTTGAAAATCGGTGATTGTGGACTATACAATATTTATGACCGGGGTGGAAAATCTGGTTTTTTGCTAACTTAACATAATAAAAGGACAGGAAATGAAAAAAATAATTTTAACATCTTTGTTGGCTGTTTTTGCGGCAACAAGTGCAAACGCGGCAATTAATGATAATCCTATGTATCGTCCGGACCAGGGCCGCTTTTACAGTGTTACAGAATTGAATTCGCATACCGAAGATATTGACAGTTGGAAAGTTACAGAAAAATTTGGTTATGGCATAACAGACCAAGCGTCTATTTACATTAATACTGATTTATATGAATATAATTCTTTTGACCACTATGGTTGGGGCAATTTTGAAATCGGTGCCGATTATCGTTTGTTGAATGATATGAATTGGAAAGTTGATGCGTATGGTTCGTATGCGTTGGCGCCAGTATGGGGGGCCGAATTCTTGGATTCAAATGCAACAACATATACATGGGGTGTCGGTGTTCGTGCCGGATATGTAACGGATTTGTGGACGGTTGCTGGACATGTTGAATTTAATTATTTGAACAGTGAATCGTTCAATTGGGGCAACGATTTTGGAAATAATCATCTGTTGATTGCCGGGTTGGATGGATTTGTTTCGCTGACATCAGATTGGGCATTAATGCTGGGGGCGGAATACACCGGCGTTATGGATGACAGCGCAGAAAATGCCGGCAGATGGGACGGCAAAATTGGCGTAAATTATAACTTTAACCAAGACATGTTTGCTGGTGCGTACGTGTCAGCGATGATGGGTCATGGTTCTGGTGATTGGAAAATCGCCGATGGCATCGGATTTGGTGTAAAATTTGGTGCACAATTTTAATAAATACCGGACTGCTTTACAAAATCCCGCCGTGTGGCGGGATTTTATATTGACTGTAATGGATGATGCGTTACATCAATGAACAAAATTAATTCGTATACAGTTGGATGTTGTTGGTCTGTGGTGATTTGATAATATCCGGATTCATCTGTATTGAATATGTCGCACATAACAAATACCGGAATTTTTTGTTTATGGCGTACGTGTTCTATTTCTTGCCCTAATGTCATTGTATCCCCCCAAAAAAATGTAATAAAAAACCACCAGAAAAAATCTAAGTGGTTGGAGGTTGATTACTATGAAAGATATAGTGCCGCTTATTCAATATATTCACGACCCTCCAACCAAACAGGTTGGAATTTCATCCAATGGATGTCTTTCAGGGGTAATCACACCCCGCAACAGCAACCCGCCATTGCAGATGCTATTATAAAAATCCGTTTTGTTTATTGCAATTTGTTTTTTGTCATAAATTGTAATAATTTTGTACTGATAAAAATATTGTCATTTTGCCATTTTTAATACGTCCCTGATTTTTGGGATTTTCCATCGGTATTTTTAATAAAAAATCCCGCCGTGTGGCGGGATTTTTTTGCGGACTTTGTTCTTGTTGTTTATGTTTGCACAGACGTGTAATTATTGTGGTATGGCGCATGGTATAAAATTATTTTTAATATTTACGGTATGCTATATTGCTGGATACTCATGCGCACATGCCGCGCGATTGGATGTCAGTCATATCAGTCAATCTGGTGAATTTTCTGCATCGTTTGGTGCGGCGTTCAAGACTGGTGCAAATCGTGATAATACGACCCAAACAGATTTTTTATCTGGACGTGTACATGAATTATCACTGGATTTGGATTATACTTTTTTAGATGATTGGACGATTTCATTCAGCACGGACAATGATTATTCTGATTCACAGATTGGTGTAAAGTGGAAGCTGATAAAATTTCATGAACTGAAAATTGATTTTATGGCGGACTATGGCATTGCATGGACAAAAAACGCCAAAACAGATGTACGTTTGGGGAATAATAATTTTGATTTTGGAATGCGTGTTCATGGTATTGCGTTGCAGGATTTTCAATGGGCAGTGAAAATCATGGGCCAGTTTGTATTTGCAGAACCAAAAAACTTTTGGAATATAAATCTGACCGCAGAAGCGATGTATTATTTCCATCCAGATATTGCCGCCAAGTTTGAATTTGAATATGACTTTAATCAGATTAGTGCACCAATAACACAATATGATCGCACAATTCATTTTGGAATAATATATAATATGTCTAATATTGCGTCAGTGCATCCTTATGTAAAATATCACTTTAAGACCGATACAGCAGACAATAATTATATTCCCGATAATTTTTGGAAAATTGGGGCAGAGTTTTCAGTAGAATTTTAAGCATCTATGATGGTGGTTTGACGCATAATGCATAACAATTAATTTTTGGATTGTGTTGTACTTGCCGGTAAAGGTTTATGATAAAAATTTGCTTGGATTTTTATACAAATATAAATTATAATATTTTTTGTGGCGTTGGATTAACGCCATGGGGTGTCAAGACCCGAAATGCGGCGTTGCGGTATGCGACGATAAAGCTCCAACCATTGGTTGGAGGGCTGTGAATAATGCGTTTACGCAAAATAAGCACACTATACCGTATTGTAGTCTTGAACCTCCAACCACTTGAAAATTCTTTCAGTGGTTTTTTGTTTGGGGGTGGATTATGAGAAAGCTTATATTTATTATCGCTGTCTGCATGCTGTACCACAACGCGTATGGTGCGATAGGACAACCATGCAGCGAGCCGTGTTTAAAAGGAACAATCCCACTACCAGATAGTTGGGATTGTGGTGTGTGTCCTGCTAATACATATATGGATGAGATGTTATGTCCCGCACCCGAATTATATGAATGTAAACCATGTCCCGCGGGTACAATAACAATTGGCGATACAGCCGCCGATCATGACAGTATTGATGACTGTGTTGTTCCACCTGTTTCTTGTATGTCCGGATATTATTTGCCTGCCGGTTCTGCAACATGTACGCAATGCCCAAAAAATTCATATTGTCCGGGTGGGGAATATACATCATCTGGTCAAGATAGTGGTATTATTGCATGTCCAAATGATACCAAATCACCGATTGGTTCTGACAGCGCGGATGATTGTGGTCGTATATTACATATTGGTGAATATGTTTTATACTTACGCACTGCAAAATTAACCAGTCCAGCATTGCATGTAAAAATAGGTGATGTGATATATTATGGGGATGCGTTTCCCGCATAGTTATTATTAGTAATGTAATGTACTAATAAAAAAATCGTCATGTTGAAACAAGACAAACATCCCAGTTTTACGGGATTTTCTAGCGTTTTTTTTGATAAAAATTCCCACATTCTGCTTGACAATACTGGGGTTCGTGATTATAGTATATTCGCTTTCCGTGTAAATAAGG
Source organism: uncultured Alphaproteobacteria bacterium (assembly GCA_944392535.1). Lineage (GTDB taxonomy): Bacteria > Pseudomonadota > Alphaproteobacteria > Rs-D84 > Rs-D84 > Enterousia. Next base: position 293,352 of record CALXWY010000001.1, read on the forward strand.
AAAGAAAAAACACAGAAATCTGCGTATTTTGACAGATTTATAATCGCGGTGTTTCCGTTGAAATAAGTCTGATAGGCAGGTTTTGTGCAGACAAAAAGTAAGCAAAAACAAAGAGATTTTGAATGCCAACAGTAAATCAACTGATTCGGAAGCCGCGCAAAAAGGTTGTTGTAAAGTCAACAGCACCGGATATGATGGCGGCGCCGCAAAAACGTGGTGTTTGCACGCGTGTGTACACAACCACGCCGAAAAAACCTAATTCTGCCCAACGTAAAGTGGCACGTGTAAAACTGGCCAATGGACGTGAAGTTACGGCCTATATCCCGGGTGAAGGGCATAATTTACAGGAACACAGTGTTGTTATGATACGTGGTGGTCGTGTAAAGGACTTGCCGGGGGTGAAATACCATATTATTCGTGGTGTTTTGGATACCAAGGGTGTTGATGGCAGAAAGCAGGGGCGTTCCCTGTATGGTGCCAAGACGGCAAAGTAATTATGATGGTGCACACAGCGTGTCTGTGTGAGTAATTCGGGCCCCAGCCCGGATGAAGAACAAAAAGGAAAATTAAAATGTCAAGACGCAAAAGAGCAACAAAACGTGAAATTCTGCCGGATTCAAAGTATAACAATCTGGTTGTCGCGAAATGTATTAATGTGGTTATGTGGGACGGCAAAAAAGAAGTTGCCGAAGATATTGTTTATGGCGCACTGGATTCGTTAAAGAAAATCGCAAAAGATGGTGATGAATTGGCCACGTTCTTGGAAGCGGTTGATGCGTTAAAACCATCTGTGGAAGTCAAAGGACGCCGCGTTGGTGGTGCAACATATCAGGTTCCCGTAGAAGTAAGACCGGACCGTCAACAGACGTTGGCATTGCGTTGGTTGGTTATGTTCGCACGTAAACGTGGTGAACGTTCTATGAAAGACAGATTGTTTGGTGAACTGCGTGATGCGTTAAACGGCCAGGGCGGTGCGTTTAAGAAGAAAGTTGATACGCACAAAATGGCCGAAGCCAACAAGGCATTTGCGCACTTCCGTTGGTAATATTTTTGAATTTACAAATAAAGAACAAGGGAAAGAAATATGTCAGTCGGAAAAACAGCACCTTTGGATATGTACCGCAATATCGGCATTATGGCACATATTGATGCGGGCAAAACAACAACGTCAGAACGTATTTTGTTCTATACCGGTAAAACATATAAAATTGGTGAAGTGCATGATGGTGGCGCAACCATGGACTGGATGGAACAGGAACAAGAACGCGGTATTACAATTACGTCTGCGGCGACAACATGCTTTTGGCGCGATCATCGTATCAATTTGATTGACACACCGGGGCACGTTGATTTTACGATGGAAGTTGAACGTTCGTTACGCGTCTTGGACGGTGCGGTTGCGGTGTTTGAATCTGTGTCTGGGGTTCAACCGCAAACAGAAACTGTGTGGCGCCAGGCTGATCGTTATAACGTTCCGCGTATTTGTTTTGTGAATAAAATGGACCGTATTGGCGGAAACTTTTTCCGCTGTGTTGATATGATTCGTGAACGTTTGGGGGCGAATCCGTTGGTTGTGAATTTCCCAATCGGTGCAGAATCTGAATTCCGTGGGGTTGTTGATGTTGTTGAAATGCGGGGTATTGTTTGGGAAGATGACCTGGGCAAGGAACCGCACATTGTTGATATCCCAGATGACTTAAAAGAAAAAGCCGCGGAATTACACAACAAACTGATTGAAGAAGTTGTGACACTGGATGATGACATTATGGAAGCATATATGGAAGGTAACGAACCAGATGTTGCAACAATTAAAAAATTAATCCGCAAGGGTACAATTGCACAAAACTTTAATCCGGTTTTGTGTGGTACAGCGTTCAAAAACAAGGGTGTTCAGCCACTGTTGGATGCGATTGTTGATTATTTGCCAAGTCCGTTGGATATTCCCGCGATTAAAGGAACGGCGATGGATGGTAAAACGGTTATTGAACGTCATGCCGATCCAAAAGAACCGTTCAGTGCGTTGGCATTCAAGGTGGCAAATGACCCATTTGTCGGAAATTTGATGTTTATCCGTATTTATTCTGGCAAATTAGTGTCGGGTTCTTATATTTACAATTCTAATCGTGACAAGCGTGAACGTGTTGGACGTATGTTGTTGATGCATTCTAATCAACGTGAAGAAATTAAAGAAGCATCAGCCGGTGACATCATTACGCTGGTCGGTATGAAAGAAACAATTACCGGTGACACATTGTGTGATGAATCAAATCCGATTATTTTGGAAAACATTCATGTTCCAGAACCGGTTATGAGTATTGCTGTTGAACCAAAAACCAAGGCAGATATTGAAAAAATGTCGTTGGGGTTACAGGCATTGGCCAAGGAAGATCCGTCTTTCCGTGTGTCCGTGGATGAAGAATCCGGTCAAACGATTTTGGCGGGTGTTGGTGAATTGCATCTGGAAATTTTGGTTGATCGCTTGCTGCGCGAATTCAAGGTTGACGTTAATGTTGGTGAACCGCGCATTGCGTATCGCGAAACATTCAGTAAACCAATTACAGAAGAATATACGCATAAAAAGCAATCTGGGGGTTCGGGTCAATACGCCCAAGTGAAAATTGAATTTGAACCATTGGAACCAGGTTCTGGGTATGTGTTTGAAAACAAGATTGTTGGTGGTGCTATTCCAAAAGAATATATCCCCGGCGTTGAAAAAGGGTTAAAGATAGCACAACAGACAGGTGTTCTGATTGGCTATCCAACTGTGGATTTCAAAGCGACATTGGTTGATGGTAAGTATCATGAAGTTGATTCTAATGTATTATGCTTTGAAATTGCGGCGCGTGCCTGTTTCCGCGAAGCAATGAAAAAGGCGGCGCCAAAGTTGTTGGAACCGATTATGAAACTTTCGGTTAACACACCGGAAGAATATGTCGGTGACATCATCGGGGACCTGAACAGCCGTCGTGGACAAATCAACGGTATTGAAACACAATTTGGAAATCAGTTGATTTCAGCATTCGTTCCATTGGCGAACTTGTTCGGATATGTCAAGACATTGCGTTCTTTGTCGCAAGGGCGCGCAAATCCGTATATGGAATTGTCGCACTATGCCGAAGTGCCGCAAAATGTCGCAGACGAGGTTATCAAGAAACTGACAAAATAAAAAAATAAAAAAAGATTGTGATTTTTGATTTCTGGTTTATGATTGGTGAGAATTCCAATGAATCGGAAATCAGATTTCAGAAATCAAATTAACAGCCAAGCCTAAGGAGAAAACTATGGCAAAAGAAAAGTATGTAAGAACCAAGCCGCACGTTAACATCGGTACAATTGGTCACGTTGACCATGGTAAAACGACATTGACGGCCGCAATCGTTCATTATTATGGCGTTGGCGCAGACCAAGCCAAGGGTGTTGATCAAATTGATAATGCACCAGAAGAACGTGCACGTGGTATTACAATTAATACTGCACACGTTGAATATGAAACAGCGAATCGTCATTATGCACACGTTGACTGCCCAGGGCACGCGGACTATGTTAAAAACATGATTACCGGTGCGGCGCAGATGGACGGTGCGATTTTGGTCGTTGCCGCAACAGATGGACCGATGCCACAAACACGTGAACACATTTTGTTGGCACGCCAGGTTGGTATTCCAAAAATCGTTGTTTATTTGAACAAGTGCGATTTGGTAAATGATCCTGAATTGTTGGAATTGGTTGAAATGGAAATTCGTGAACTGTTGTCTTCAAATGACTTTGATGGCGACAAGGCTCCGATTATTCGTGGTTCTGCCGTTTCTGCATTAGAAGGTAAAAGTGATGGTTTGGGCAAAGAATCAATTGACGCGTTGTTGGCGGCATGTGATGAATACATCCCATTGCCAGAACGTCCGGTTGACAAACCGTTCTTGATGCCGATTGAAGACGTATTCTCTATTACTGGTCGTGGTACTGTGGTTACAGGTCGTATTGAATCTGGTACAGTAAAGGTCGGTGATGAATGCGAAATTGTTGGTTTGCGTCCAACACAGAAAACAACAGTTACTGGCGTTGAAATGTTCCGCAAATTGCTGGACCAAGGTGAAGCCGGTGATAACGTTGGTTTGTTGTTGCGTGGAACCAAGAAAGAAGATGTTGAACGTGGTCAGATTATCTGCAAACCGGGTTCTATTACCCCGCACACTGAATTTGAAGCAGAAGTCTATATTCTGACCAAAGAAGAAGGTGGACGTCACACTGCGTTCTTTAGCAACTATCGCCCACAGTTCTATTTCAGCACAACAGACGTAACAGGTACAATCACACTGCCGGCTGATAAAGAAATGGTTCTGCCGGGTGATAACGTCCGTATCTCTGTGCAACTGATTGCACCAATTGCTATGGACGAAGGCCGTCGCTTTGCTATCCGTGAAGGCGGACGCACAGTTGGCGCAGGCGTTGTATCAAAAATTATTAAATAAGTAAAACAGTCGTGGGTCGGTGTATCTGGATGAAAAATGCCAGAGATTACCGGCCCCGATAACGATAAGGAAAACGAACAAATGGTACCAGCATCTAAAATTCGCATCAAATTGACAGCGTTTGACCACAGGGTTTTAATGGAATCTGTGGATGAAATAGTCAAAACTGCAAAGCGCACAGGCGCAGATGTAGTTGGACCCGTTCGCTTGCCGACATTGATTAAGAAGTTTACTGTGAACCGTTCGCCGCACGTGCATAAAAAATCCCGCGAACAATTTGAAATTCGCAATCACAAAGCGGTTGTGGATATTGTTAATCCAACCCCTCAGACAGTAGATGCATTGATGAAGTTGGATTTGGCGTCCGGTGTTGATGTAAAAATTAAATTGTAATTGTTTGTGTTGGACGGCGTAATCAATGGTGTGTACAACGTCCAACCTACTGACGAAAAAAGGCAAATAAAATGAAACGTAGCGGTTTAATAACAACAAAAATAGGTATGACACGTTTGTATGATGACGGTGGCGTGGCGCATCCAGTGACTGTTCTGTCTGTGGGTGATTGCACGGTTATCGGTAATCGTACAATGGATAAAAATGGATATGTCGCAAATGTGTTGGGTATGCGCGAAGCCAAGGCAAAGCATGTTGCAAAGCCCCAGGCGGTTGCGGCAGAAAAAGCAGGCGTAAAACCATATCGCAAAGTCGTAGAATTTCGTGTGTCTGATGATTGTGTCATCCCAACAGGAACTGTATTAAATGCGGCGCATTTTATTGCCGGACAATTTGTTGATGTCCAAGCAACCAGTAAGGGCAAGGGATTCCAAGGTGCAATGAAACGCCACAATTTTGGTGGTAAAGAAGCATCACACGGTGTGTTAAAAGCCCATCGTTCAATCGGTGGTACAGGTATGCGTGAATGGCCTGGTCGTGTTTTGAAGGGTAAAAAAATGGCCGGTCAGATGGGTAACGAAACTGTTACTGTTCAGAATCTGAAAGTGTTTGGTGTTGATGAAGCAGAAAATTTAATCTTTGTAGAAGGCGCGGTCCCAGGGGCAAATGGAACATTTGTCTTGGTGACAGATGCGATAAAAAAAGAACAGAAAGATTTGCCGGTTCCGACAAAGTTGCAGGTCGCGGAATCTGTGGCACCAGAATCAGTGGAATCCGGTGAACAGCCGGCGGCAGAAACCGAAACAGAAACTGTTGCGGAATAATAGTATGGGCAACAGATTAGAGTAAGGTGGAAAAAATGCAAGTAGATGTTATTAATTTTGATGGCAAGTCGGTCGGCAAAGTGGATTTAGCAGACCAGATATTTGGTGTTGAACCGCGCGCAGATATTCTGCATCGTGTTGTTACATGGCAACGCGCAAAATCACGTGCAGGTACACATGCAGTGAAAACTGTATCAGATGTCGCGGGCAGTGGTAAAAAAGCATTCAAACAGAAAAAAACAGGTAATGCGCGCCAGGGTGAAAGATATAATGTTCACATGCGTGGCGGTGGTGTTGTACACGGACCGGTTGTTCGTGACCACAGCATTGATTTGCCAAAGAAAATTCGCGCATTGGGATTAAAAATGGCCTTGTCGTCCAAGGTAAAAGATGGAAATTTAATCATTATTGATTCTGAAAAATTGTCTGCGGCAAAAACAGGGGTGTTTGCAAAACAGTTGAAAAAACTGGATTTGAATTCTGCGTTGTTTGTTGGTGCAGATACGTTGGATGAAAATTTCCGTAAGTCTGCGGCGAATATTCCAAATATTGATGCGTTGCCGACAATCGGTTTGAATGTGTTGGATATTTTGAAACATGATAAATTGGTTTTGACCGCAGATGCAGTCAAAGCGGTGGAAGCACGCTTGGCATAATTTTATGCCTGGGTATGACGAAAAAGGTGAAATAAAATGGCAGAAAAGAAAGTTACATCAGAAAAAAAAGTCGTTGCGACCGCCGGTATTTATGATATACTGCGTCGCCCGATAATTTCGGAAAAGGCGGCAAAATTGTCTGAAAGCAATGGTGTTGCATTTGAAATTGCACCGAATGCAACCAAGGCAGATGTCGTTCGCGCAGTCCAAGCAATTTACAATGTAAAACCGATAAAGGTGAACATTGTTGTTGCCAAGGGAAAAATTAAATCTTTCCGTGGACGTGGTGCGGGCGCACAACGTGCAGTTAAAAAGGCATATGTATCTTTGCCGGCAGATGCAAAATTGGATTTATCGGCAAATATATAATATAAACACAGTCTTGGCAGAGAACCCACAAAAATGGATGTTATTGTCAAGATAAAATAAAAAGGTAATAAAAATGGCATTAAAACATTACAAGCCAAATACAGCAGGAACACGTGGTTTGACATTGGTTGACCACAGTGATTTGCACCGTGGCGCACCAGAAAAGTCGCTGACTGTTGGATTAAAGTCCAAGGGTGGACGTAATAATTTTGGACATGTGACGGTTATGCACCAAGGTGGCGGTCACAAGCGTAAATATCGTTTAATTGATTTTGCCCGCAAGAAAAAAGGCGTGCCGGCAACTGTTGTTCGTTTGGAATATGATCCGAATCGTACAGCGTTTATCGCATTGATTGAATACACCGATGGTGCACGTTCGTATATTTTGGCACCGCGTGATTTGAAAGTTGGCGATGTTGTTGTTTCTGGGGATCGTGAAGATATTAAACCAGGTAATGCAATGCCGTTGAAAAATATGCCGATTGGTACAATTGTGCATAATGTTGAATTAAAACCAGGTGCCGGCGGCCAATTGGCGCGCAGTGCTGGTTGCTATGCCCAATTAATGGGTAAAGATGGTGTGTATGCCCAGATTAAAATGAACAGCGGCGAATTACGCAAGGTTCATTCTGATTGTATGGCAACAGTTGGCAGCGTGTCAAATCCAGACCAGCGTAATGTTAACCTGGGCAAGGCTGGACGTGCACGTTGGTTGGGTATTCGTCCATCTGTTCGTGGTATGGCCCAGAATCCTGTGGATCACCCAATGGGTGGTGGTAATGGCCATTCCAAGGGTCATGAACCTGTATCGCGTACTGGTATCCCGGCCAAGGGTTATCGCACACGCAAGAATAAACGTACTGCAAAGATGATTATCCGCAGCAGACATTTGGCAAAGAAAAAATAATATAAAAACGGAGTGATTAATGTCTCGTTCAATATGGAAAGGTCCTTATGTTCATCCGTCTGTGCTGAAGAAAGTTGCGGCGGCAAATGAAAAAAATGATCATAAGCCGATTAAAACTTGGTCCCGTGGCAGTACAATTATACCGCCAATGGTTGGTTTAACCTTTGAAGTTCACAATGGAAATAAATTTATTCCGGTGTCTGTCGTAGAAGATATGATTGGACATAAATTGGGCGAATTTGCCCCAACGCGTACATTCAAAGGACACGCAGCGAATAAAAAAGCCGCAGCGGCAAAATAATAAAGGGTTACAGTTATGACAACAGCAAGATATGGAATTAAAGATAACCAAGTGCGTGCGTTTAACAGACTGATTCGTATCAGCCATCAGAAATTGAACTTGGTGTGTGATACTGTTCGTGGGTTGCCAGTTGCGCGTGCGATTGATGTCTTGAAATTTTCAAAAAAGCGCGTTTCTGGGGAAGTTTTGAAGACTTTGTTGTCGGCAATTGCAAATGCAGAACATAATAAAAATTTGCCGGCAGACAGTTTGTACATCAAAGAAATTTGGTGTGGCAAAGCGTTGACAATGAAACGTATTATGCCGGCGTCCCAGGGACGTGCACGTCCGATTTTGAAACCGTTTTCAAATCTGACGATTGTTTTGGAATCTGGGGTGGCGCCATCCAAGAAAAAAGAAACAAAGGCAAAAAAACAAGAAAAGGCAAAATAATAAATACGGCAAGTGGTATGGATGAAAATCCTGAATAAAGCCGATGCCAAGGCTTCAAGAACACTTGCCATAAAAAACACTAAGGGAAAAGTAAAATGGGACAGAAAGTATCACCAGTTTCATTACGCGAATTTATTAACAAGATTACTGATTCGCGTTGGATTGCGGGTAAAAAAGACTATGCAGGTTTGCTGGCCGAAGATATCAAAATTCGCAACTTTATTGAAAAAAAGTTGAAAAAAGCCGGCTTGGCCAAGGTTGTTATAGAACGCTTTGCAAAGAAAGTTGTTGTTACTATTCATACGTCACGGCCAGGTATGATTATCGGTAAAAATGGTGCAGATATTGAAACGTTGCGTAACGATATTAAAAAACTGGTTAAAAATGACCAAGTTGTTGTGAATATTTATGAAGTTCGTCGCCCGGACTTGAATGCACAATTGGTTGCCCAGAATATTGCACAGCAAATAGAAGGGCGTGTTTCATTCAAGCGCGCAATGAAAAAGGCGGTTCAAAATGCACTGAAAGCAGGTGCCCAAGGCATCAAGGTTATGTGTTCTGGGCGTCTGAATGGTGCAGAAATTGCCCGCAGTGAACAAATTCGCGAAGGTCGCATCCCATTGCATACTTTGCGTGCCGATATTGACTATGCGTCAATCCAGGCGAAAACAACGTACGGGGTTATTGGTGTGAAAGTTTGGATTTACACTGGTGACGTCGTAAACAAGGAAAAGTTGGCATCTGAAATGGCACGTCCAGCCGAATATGCCGGCACCAGCGAAAGAAAAAGCAAGTAATTTTTGTCGGCATCTATATGGTGTCGGGACGACAAAAATTAAAAACAGAAATTAAAAGGTTGTTATTATGTTAATGCCAAATAAAACAAAATTTCGCAAACAGCACAAAGGTCGTATTCACGGTGTTGCCAAAGGCGGCAGTGAATTGGCGTTTGGGTCGTTTGGTCTGAAAGCAATGACGCCGGAACGTGTCACCGCGCGTCAAATAGAGGCGGCACGTCGTGCAATTACCCGTCATATGCGTCGTATGGGGAAATTGTGGATTCGTGTTTTCCCGGATGTTCCAGTTACTAAAAAACCAGCCGAAGTCCGTATGGGTAAGGGTAAAGGTGCGGTTGAATACTGGATTTGCCGCGTAAAGCCAGGACGCATCTTGTTTGAACTGGATGGTGTTAAACCAGAAGTTGCATATGAAGCGTTTGCATTGGCCGCAGCAAAGTTGCCGGTTAAAACAAAAGTGGTTGAACGCAAAGTTAACTAAGTTGATAAGAACGTTATATTTTTCGCACTGGGGCGGAATATGACAAAAGGGTTAAAAAATGGCAGAAAAAAAAGTTGAAAAAGAAACTTTGACAGCAGAAGCGTTGCAAAGCAAACTGGAAAACTTGAAAAAAGAACAAATGAATCAACGTTTCCAGCATGCCGCCGGACAAATGGCGAAAACGCACGTTATGCGCCAGACGCGGCGTGAAATTGCGCGTGTGAAAACACAAATTAACGCGTCAAAAAAATAAATCACCGATTTTTGTTGAGATTTCTAAATTTTTAGATATCATATTCCGAAATCGGGTAAAATGTGTGCTGGGGGGCCGTAATGCACAAACCAGCGTAAATAAATGTAAGGGAATAATAGTTATGCCAAGACGTATACTGCAAGGAACAGTTAAAAGTACAGCAAATGACAAAACAGTCGTGGTGGAAGTTGAACGTCGTTTTCGTCATCCGCTGTATGGTAAATTTGTTAAGCAGAATAAAAAGTACAAGGCGCACGATGAAAACAACGAATACAAAGTTGGTGATATCGTCGCAATTGAAGAACATCGTCCAATTTCCAAGACAAAAACTTGGGTGGTCAAAGGGCGCGTTGGTGTGTCCAAAGACGAAACAGTGGATGTTGTTGAATAATATCACACAGGGTCTTTGAGGTTTGGCACGTAATATCTTTATGGCGCCAGACAGTCGGAACCTGGGATAACAAAGCAGTGGGGGATTGCCCCACGTGCAGGATAAAGGTGAAGTTATGATACAAAATGAAACAGTTATGACGGTTGCAGATAATTCTGGGGCACGCAAGGCAATGTGTATCAAAGTCTTGGGTGGTTCGCACCGTCGTTATGCAACAGTTGGTGATAAAATTGTTGTTGCCATCAAAGAAGCAATTCCACGTGGCAAAGTTCAAAAAGGTACGGTACAACGTGCAATTATCGTTCGTACAAAGTTTCCGGTAAAGCGTCCGGATGGTTCAATTATTCGTTTTGATGACAATGCAGTTGTTTTGATAAACAAAAATAATTTTGAACCAATTGGTACACGTATTTTTGGGCCGATTGCGCGTGAAGTTCGTCGTAAATATGATGTTCAGAAAATTGTGTCTTTGGCACCAGAAGTTATTTAATTTTGGGTCAATGGCAAGCATGATGTAGACAAAGGATTGGGAAAATGAAAATCAAAAAAGGCGACGAAGTCGTAGTTATTTCGGGAAAATATAAAGGCGTTAAAGGTAAAGTCTTGGAAGCGCGCCCGTCTGAATCCCGCGTTGTTGTAGAAGGTGTCAATCGCCACAAGTGGCATGTGAAACCAACACAAGAACAACCAGGACATATTGTTGATCGCGAAGCACCGATACATGTTTCTAATGTTGCGTTGGTGGATCCGAAAACAAAAAAGCCGTCACGCGTTGGATATAAGGTTGATGGTGATAAAAAAGTTCGCATTGCAAAGAAATCTGGTGCGGAATTATAATAAAGAATGTTTCCCGCTGTTACGGGAATAAAACGTTAAGGAATAAAAAATGCAAAGCAGATTGCGTGAAGTTTATGAAAAAGAAATTGTTCCTGAATTAATTAAAGAATTCGGGTACACGAATCCTTTGGCGGTTCCAAAACTGACCAAAATTGTTTTGAATATGGGCGTTGGCGAGGCCGTTAATGATAAAAAGAAATTGGATGCGGCGGTGACTGATTTAACCGCGATTGCCGCACAAAAGCCGGTCGTTACGCATGCAAAAAAATCTATTGCAACGTATCGTTTACGCGAAGGTCAACCCATCGGTACCAAGGTGACGTTGCGTGGCAAAAGAATGTATGATTTCTTGGATAAATTAATTACGGTCGCATTGCCGCGTGTAAAGGATTTTCGTGGATTATCAAAGTCTAAATTTGATGGACGTGGTAATTATGCGTTCGGTATCAAGGAACACTTGATTTTCCCAGAAATTTCCGTTGATAAAATTGACGCAATCCGTGGAATGGATATCGTCATTGCAACAACGGCAAAAACAGATGATGAAGCGCGTGCATTGCTGACTAAAATCGGGTTGCCGCTGGTTCTGAAATAATAAAAGGTAATACAAATGGCGAAATTAGCGTTAATTAATAAACAAAAAAAACGTGAAAAGTTGGTCGCGCAATATGCCAAAAAACGTGCATCTATTAAAGAAAAGATGTCTGTGAATGCAACACCAGATGAACGTATGGATGCAATGAAAAAATTGGCAAAATTGCCACGTAATGCAAATCCAACAAGACTGCATAATCGTTGTTCTGTTACAGGGCGGGCACGCGGGTATTTCCGTTTGTTTGGTCTGTGCCGTCAACAGGTTCGTACCATGGCATCCGAAGGTAAATTGCCGGGCGTACGCAAGTCCAGTTGGTAATTTGTGTTTTTATTAAATCCCCAGTTGTGGACAATGCAGCTGGGCATCAGTTTGGGGAAACCCACTGAGTAACAAGGAGTAAAAGATGTCATTATCACACCCAATCGGAGATATGCTGACCCGTATTCGTAACGGTCAGAATGCCGGTAAAGAATTTGTGACTGTCCCAAACAGCAAACTGCGCGCAGCAGTGTTGGCGGTGTTAAAGGACGAAGGTTTTATCACTGATTTTCATAAAGAACAAATTGACGAACATCGCGCTAATTTGGTTGTTGAATTGAAATATATTAACGGAAATGGCGCAATCCAAGATATTACAGTCGTTTCAAAGCCTGGACGTCGTGTATATTCAGGCAGTGCAAAAATGCCACGCGTACTGAATGGATTGGGCATCGCGATTGTTTCAACACCAAATGGTGTTATGACAGATCACAAGGCTCGCTTGATGAATGTTGGTGGCGAAGTGTTGTGCAAGGTTATATAATTAAGGTAAGCGAGGTTTAATATGTCACGTGCAGGAAAACATCCAGTAAAATTGACCCAAGGCGTTACAGCGGCAATCGCAGATGGCGTCTTGACAGTCAAGGGACCAAAAGGTGAAATAAAATTACCGTTGGATACAAAGCATGCCGGACTGGTTGATGTCGTAATTGAATCGGACCAAGTTGTTGTTACACCAAAAGATGCCGAAGATAAAACATCGCGGGCAATGTGGGGTACAATGACGCGTAATGTTCGGGCGGCGGTTATCGGGGTCACAGACGGATTTTCAAAAGAAATGTACATGAATGGTGTCGGATATAAAGCATCAGTCAGTGGTAATAAATTAGTTCTGGGGGCGGGATATTCGCATGACGTCGTTATGGAAATCCCAGATGGACTGACCGTAAAAATGGGTGACAAGCCAACAGAATTTATAATCAGTGGTTCTGACAAGTGCTTGGTCGGACAATTTGCAGATAAAGTGCATAAAGTTCGTAAACCAGATCCGTATAAAGGAAAAGGTATTTTCTATAAGGGCGAAAGAATTCGTCGCAAAGAAGGTAAAAAGAAATAATAAATAATGGCACGTTCCCGCTGTTACGGGAATCGGAAAAAAGGAAACAAAATGTTAAAACATTTATCTACGGAAGAAAGACGTACATTGAAAATTCGCGGTGCGTTAAAAAGAAAAAATCCGGGCAAAATCCGTTTGTCGGTTTTCCGTTCCGGACGTCATATTGAAATTCAGGCAATTGACGATGTCAAAGGACATACAATCTGTTCGGCATCATCCAAAGAAAAGAATTTCAAAGGCAAGGGTTGGAATGTCGCAGGGGCTGAAATGGTCGGTAAAGCATTCGCAGAACGCGCTGTAAAAGCGAAAATCGCGGATAATTGCTATTTTGATCGTGGTGGTTACCGTTATCATGGTCGTGTAAAAGCACTGTGCGAAGCAATCCGCGCGGGTGGTGTTAGAATATAAAGTAACGGAGTTTTATAATGGCACGTTTTGATGATAAGAAATTACAAACGGATAATTTAGTAGATAAACTGGTTTCTATTAACCGGGTGTCTAAGACTGTTAAGGGCGGACGCAACATGTCCTTTGCGGCATTGGTCGTCGTTGGTGATAAAGCAGGGCGCGTCGGTTTTGGTAAAGGCAAGGCGTTGGAAGTACAAAGTGCAGTGCAAAAAGCAACCAAGGCAGCCAAGGCAAAAATGATACGGGTTCCGTTGAAAGAAGGGCGCACGTTGCATCATGATATTTCTGCAAAATATGGCGCAAGTAAATTAGTGGTGCGCAGTGCGGTTCCAGGTACGGGTATTATCGCCGGTGGCGCGTTGCGTGCAGTATTTGAATGTCTGGGGGTCCAGGACGTTGTTGTAAAGTCCCAGGGTTCTAATACACCAAATAATATGATTCGTGCAGTGTTTTCGGCGTTCAGCAAAATGAATTCACCAAAAACTGTTGCGGCGCGCCGTGGCAAAAGTGTTGCGGAAATTATCGCTGGCCGTGATGGTAAAAAACTGGACACCGCAGAAGCCACCGCAGAAAAATAATCAACGGGCATTACGCCAATAAATAACGGAGATTAATTATGGCAAAAATTACAGTAAAACAGGTGAAAAGTATTATTGGCCGCCCAACAGCACAACGCAAGATTATTGCTGCGCTGGGGTTGGGACGTATCGGAAAGTGCAAAGAACATGAAGATACCCCGGCGGTTCGTGGCATGGTTGCCAAGGTTTCACACTTGGTTGAAGTTGTGGAAAAATAAATTTGTTAAACCGAGTATGTCAGATTTGGCATGCGACAAAGAACTGGGTTACAATAGTTCGCAGGATAAAAAGGAAAAAATATGAAACTGAATGCATTAATGGATAATTTCGGCGCACGCGCAAATGCAAAGCGTGTCGGACGTGGTATCGGTTCAGGTATGGGTAAAACATCTGGACGTGGTAACAAAGGACAAAAAGCACGCAGCGGTTCACGTAAACAGGCGACATTCCAAGGTGGACAGATGCCGATTTTGCGTCGCTTTCCAAAATTTGGGTTCAATAATCCGTTTGCAAAAGAATATGTGACAATCAACTTGGGCGATATTGAAAAGTTTATTGCATCTGGGAAAATTGATCCAAAATCACCAATTACAATTGATTCTCTGTTGGGTGCAAAAATTATTAACCGCACAAAATCTGGGTTAAAGATTTTGGCCAAAGGCGAAATAAAGACATCTGTGAATATTATTGCCGATAAATGGTCCAAGGCGGCCGAAGAAGCAATTGTTAAAGCAGGTGGAACAATTAAAAATAAATAATTTAATGTGTTTGCACCTGGGGGAAAAACTGGGTGCAAACAAATAATTGAAAAGTCGTATCGCATGAAATTTTTGAGAGAATTTTTTGGAAGTATGTCCGATTTGCAAAAGCGCATATTGTTTACGCTGGGTGCGCTGGTTGTATATCGTATCGGTTCTTTTATTCCATTGCCGGGGGTAAATGCGTCTGCGGTGTTACATCTGTTTTCTGGCGAAGGCAGTGGCATGATGGGAATGTTTGATATGTTCGCCGGCGGTTCTTTGTCGCGTATGTCGGTGTTGGCATTGAACATTTTCCCGTATATTTCTGCATCTATCGTGTTACAACTGTTAACAGCGACCAGCAAATCTTTAAGTGAACTGCGTAAAGAGGGCGAATCTGGGCGTATCAAAATCAATCAGTATACCCGTTATTTAGCGGTGTTCTTGGCAATTATTCAAGGATGGGCCGTTGTTCGTGGACTGGAAGTGATGGCGCCTGTTAATGGGGTGCCGGCTGTTGTTAATCCGGGATTTGCATTTGAACTGTCGGCGATTATTGCGCTGGTTGGTGGTACGGTATTTGTAATGTGGTTGGCCGAACAAATCACAGCACGTGGCATTGGCCAGGGGGCGTCTTTATTGATTTTTGCCGGTATTATTGCCGAAGTGCCAAGTGGAATCGCGCAACTGGTTTCACTGGGGTCGGTTGGCCAGATTTCACCAGCAATGATTGCGTTAATTGTGGCATTCGTTATCGGAATTATCGCGCTGATTGCGTTCTTTGAACAGGCACAGCGGCGTATACAGATTTTGTATCCGCGTCAAGTTATGGCGAACGGGGTCGTTAATACAAATGCGTCTTATTTGCCAATCAAGGTCAATATGTCGGGCGTTATGGGACCGGTATTTGCCGCAAGTATAATGATGCTGCCGGCGTTTGTGCAGCGTTTTGTACAAAGTGAAAATCCGATTGTTCAATCAATTATGGGATTCTTTACGTATGGTACGTGGTCGTACATCATTACATATACGATATTAATCGCGTTCTTTGCGTATTTCCAGACAGCGGTTATATTTAATTCCGAAGAAACGGCAAACAACCTGAAAAATGCGGGTGGATATATCCCGGGCGTTCGTCCAGGTGAACAAACAATGCATTATTTAGATTCTGTTGTTTCGCGTACAACGGCAATCGGTGTTTTGTACTTGATCGTCGTTTGCGTTGTGCCGATTATTCTGAATTCGCATGCAGGTATGCCATTGGCAATCGGCGGTACCAGTGTGTTAATCGTTGCGGGGGTTGTACTGGATACCATGAATCAAGTTCAATCGTATCTGGTCGCAAAGCAATATAAAAGTGTTATTAAAAAGGCACAAAAAAAAGGACGGTTCCGTTAATATGATTTAATGAAATCGTAATAAAATTTGACTTTTGCCACATTTTTTATAAAATTATGCGGCGAGATAAAGTAAATAGGGCGCGTCGCGCGTCACGTAACATAAAAAGGAAAATAAAAAATGGCACGTATAGCGGGGGTTAACATTCCGACAGAAAAGCGTATTGAAATCGCATTGCAATACATTCATGGTATTGGTCCGGCAAAGTCTGCACAGATTTGCAAGGCCTTGAAATTAAAAGATGGATTGCGCGCAAAAGATTTGACTGACGAGGATGTTGTTAAAATTTCAAGTTATATTGAACAAAACTTTAAGGTAGAAGGTGATGTTCGTCGTGAAGTAGCGATGAATATTAAACGTCTGCAAGATTTGAAAACATACCGTGGAATTCGTCATCGTAACCGCTTGCCGGTGCGTGGGCAACGGACGCAAACAAATGCGCGTACACGCAAAGGTAAACGCGTCGTTGTCGCGGGTTCCGCAGTAAAGGGTAAGTAAATATATCCAATGGGTAGAGATTAACACCATAGTTAATTGAAGACATCTGATAAAGGGATAAAATAATGGCAGTAACAAAAGCAAAAAAGAAAGTTGTTAAAAAAGTATCGCATGGCATCGCGCATGTTGTTGCGACAAATAATAATACACGTATCACCATCACTGATCAATCAGGGGCAGTGTTGACATGGGCAACCGCTGGGGCAAATAATTTCAAGGGCGCAAAGAAATCTACGCCGTATGCCGCAACAGTTGTCGCAGATGCAGTTGGTAAGAAAGTCGCAGAAATGGGCATGAAAACAGTTGATGTGTTAATGCGTGGTATTGGCCAGGGGCGTGAATCTGCGGTGCGCGGTTTGGCAAATGCCGGATTGATTGTTCAATCTATTACGGATACAACCCGTATTCCACACAATGGTTGCCGTCCGAAAAAAGTACGTCGTGTATAAAATATAATAATATATCTACTCGCGGTGGTGGGCGTGTATGTTCTGGTGATACATTTCGCAACCCCCACTGTGTGTATCTGTATCGTTTTGTTTAATTTTCAAATCGGTAATAATCTTGATGTTAAAATAAAAAAATCCGCGGATGCGGATTTTTTTAAATTTAAGTAGATTGGATAAGGTAATTTGTGCTATCATAATGTTCAGTATGAATAAATTTGAAAACAAAATTTTTAATCAAGATTGTATCATTGGTATGAAACAATTGCCAAACGATTATGCAGATATTATAATTGCAGATCCGCCGTATAATATTGGTAAAGATTTTGGTAATAACTCTGACAAACAGAAAAAAAATGATTATATAGAATGGGTAAAGTTGTGGTTATTAGAATGCCAACGAATATTAAAACCCCATGGCACAATGTTTATATATGGTTTTGACGAGATATTAGCGCATATATCTGTGTTATTGCCAATGGAAAGACAAAGATGGCTTATATGGTATTACACAAATAAAAATGTACCGTCTTTAAATTTTTGGCAACGAAGTCATGAATCTATTTTGTGTTATTGGAGAGAGAAACCCTTGTTTAATAGGGATGATGTTCGTGAGCCGTACACAGATGGTTTTTTAAAGGGCAGCGCAGGTCGCATTAGACCAAAATCTCAAACCGCTAGATTTGGAGGAAAGACCGAGACTGTGTATAAAGCAAATGAAAACGGTGCGTTGCCTCGGGATGTTATTTGTGAGTCTACATTGGCCGGGGGGGCAGCTGTAAAAGAACGAATTATATATTGTAAGACATGTAAAAAAATTATAGCGCCGTCTGACAGAAAATCACATATTGGGCATAATTTGATTATTCACCCGACACAAAAACCTTTAGCGGTCACAGATAGGTTGATAAAGTCATGTTGCCCGAAAAAAGAAGATTTTATTGTGATTATACCTTTTTGTGGTAGTGGCAGTGAATGTATATCCGTTTTAAACAATGGCGGAAAATACATTGCATATGAAATAAATCCAGACTATGTGTTGCTGGCTCAGAAAAATATAGAGAAATTCATCAGGGCAAGTTTGTTTACAACAGGCCAATAAATGCATTTTTGGTAAATATGACAAAGCCATTTTTTAATCTTGTAAGTGTTCCGTTTGGGTTGCCGAATTCCAGGAATTCTTTCAAAGAATTTCGTAGTTCACCGCGGCGTGCAGGGATTATGTAAAATGGGTTTTCGTAATCAGATGCCTTGGGTACTATGTAGTAAATATCTACAACGCCATTGTCGCTTATTACATTCTTTTGCATTCTTGCTATTTCTGGGCGATGAGTTTCTTTTTTTATTTGTATTTTTAGCTTTTCTGAATTATCCATAGGGTTAACGATGAGAATGTCAACATTTTTATGGTCTAGTTCTGTTCCCATTCTGACAGAGCCTTTGCCGAATACAGATTCTGCGACATAGCCTGCATGAATTTGTGTTATTAAGGATGCCCAAGTGCGGTAAATGCGGGCTTCAAGGCCCTTCTGAAAACAGTCACAATTTCGTCCAAAGCCCGTTTTATTCCAAAAATCCGTAATGTCTTTTTCATGCGTATGCCAGTAAACGTCGTAATACTTATCAAAAGCTAGTGGTTCGTTTAGGGCGTCTTTGTTTTGCCAATATTGTTCATATATAGTTTTTAGGGCTTGTATATTGCGTGGTAAATCCATCTCAACCGTTTTTATTTGAGAAAAACGTTTACGATATTGTTCTAAATCTACAGATTCCAGGAATGCGGTGAATTGTTGTAATGTAAATTTTGCCACGTTACTCCCCCTCTCTTTCGGCTTTCTTACTTTTTGTTACTTTGTATCATCGTTTGCATGTGCCGCAGCGCGGATTAGGTGACGGGACATAGCGACGGGTTGTATATGTTCCGGCCGGTTTGTATGTGATGACCGGTTCGTACACTTGGTAATGGTCAATTACTTCGGTATATGTTTTTACGCGAATAGGTGCCGGCTTGGCAGGTGTGTGCTTTTTACAGCCGCACCGGCGGCCAACGTCCATAGAAGATGCCGCACGGCATGGGTTTGTATTACGACAAGTTTGCGGAACATATGCATCGTCATAAACACGCACGGTGTCCACAGTTATACGTTCGCGAATGGTCACAGTTTCTGTTTCGGCAATGCCGTCAGCATATGCACCACCAAACGCGATAAATATGCATGATAGTGCAAAAATCAATATGTTATGTTTCATAATTATCCTTTTGTTTCGTATATTCAGCCTAGGACAATATTTCTGTGTTGTCAATTATTTTGTGTCATTATTACAAATGGTCGGCATTATGAATAATTGTTTGACTTTTGCGGATTTGTGGTATAAAATTCGCGGGCGTGTATGGGAATTCTGTGCACCAGCCGATTGGCGAAAATGATAAACTAAGCCGAATGGAGGATTTATATGATTGAAAAAAACTGGGTCACGTTGATTAAGCCCAAAAAACTGAAAATAACAGTTGATGAAAACAACCCTAATCAAGCGAAATTGGTTGCCGAACCGTTGGAAAAAGGTTTCGGATTAACACTGGGGACGGCGCTGCGTCGGGTATTGCTGTCGTCGTTACAGGGGTGTGCGCCGATTTATATTAAAATTGATGGGGTCCAGCATGAATTTTCCAGTCTGTCTGGTGTTCGTGAAGATGTGACGGATATTGTATTGAACTTAAAAGGTGTGTATTTCAAGGCTTTGACCGAAGGTCAACACAAGGCAACATTAAAGGTCAAGGGTCCCGCCGTTGTTACCGCTGGCATGATTGAAACGTCGGGTGGCGTGGAAGTTATGAATAAAGATGCAGAAATTTGCACATTGGATGATGGGGCAAATTTAGATATGGAAATCACATTGAGCACAGGTCGCGGATATGTGCCGGCGTCTGCACATGCAGAAGATTTGCCGTTGGGCGTTATCCCAGTTGATTCAATTTTTTCACCAATTTTGAATGTGGCAACCGAAGTGTCGGAAACGCGTGTTGGACAGAGTACTGATTATGATAAATTGGAAATGACAGTCAAAACAAATGGTTCTGTATCGCCCGAAGATGCAATTGCGTTGGCGGCCCGTATTTTGACAGACCAATTGGTTGTCTTTATTAACTTTGAAGATCCAGCGCAAATTAATGCACCGACCGAAGAAGAAAAGGCCAAGGATGCATTGCCATTTGATCCAAAATTGTTAAAGCATGTTGATGAACTGGAATTGTCGGTTCGTGCAAATAATTGCTTAAAGAACGACAAGATTAACTGGTTGGGCGAACTGGTTCAAAAGACCGAAGCGGATATGTTAAAAACACCGAACTTTGGTCGTAAATCTTTGAACGAAATAAAAGTTCAACTGGAAGCAATGGGGTTAAGTTTGGGAATGGATGTCCCAGGTTGGCCACCGGAAAATATTGCGGAATTGGCCAAAAAGTACGAAGACCCGTACAAGTAATTTAGGTTCATTTTGGGGCGCCGTCGTTCACCGTTAATACAATGGTGAACGGTGGTTGCTGCCCAGGTGTGATTTAATTGCTTTACAAATGCCATGATTGTGTTAGAATCATGGCGAAAAAAATCCGTATAACTGAAAGAAATTCCAGGATGCGGTGCGTAAATTAATCCCCGCGCGGGGCAGAAACAAAGGATGATAGAATGAGACATATGAAATCAGGTCGCACTTTTAATCGCGATACTAATGCACGCAAGGCCATGTTTATTGGGCTGGCGAAGAATTTGATTGAAAAAGAACAAATTAAAACGACTTTGCCAAAGGCCAAAGATTTGCGTGGTGTTGTTGAAAAATTAATTACCCGCGCAAAGACAGATACGGTTGCAAATCGTCGTTTGGTTGCCAGTGAATTGGGCAACAGTTCGGCGGAAACTGTGAAAAAATTGTTTACAGTATTGGGACCGCGCTATGCAAAACGGCCGGGTGGTTATACCCGTGTGTTAAAGGCTGGATTCCGATATGGTGATGCGGCGCCAATGGCAATTATTGAATTGGTTGACCGTGATGAAAATGCGAAAAAAGTTGTAAAACCAGCGGCAGAAAAACAGGAAAAGGCAACTGAAAAAGTTGCAGACACAGCCGAGAAAAAAGAAAAGGCGCCACGCGCGAAGAAAGCGGCCGCGGCAGATGCAGAAACAACAGAAAAAAAGCCGGCAAAACGTCGCACAGCAGCCAAAAAATAATTGGTGCATTAATGTAAAAGAAAAGCACCCCGCACAGGGGTGTTTTTTATTGCGCGGTATATGATTTGATATTATTGCGTGGGATGCAAAGTGTTCTGGCATTGGGATTTAAGAACCAATTGAGTGCGTATGGATTTTTATGCTAAAAAATTCCAACCGATTCGGTTGGAGTATGGCGAATATGTTGAATAAACCATGCAATTCACTTCAATTGTTATTAAACTGCAACCACCTGTTTTGGGTGGTGTTTGTTTTTGCACAAGGTGCTGAATAATAAGAAAATTTATCGTTAATTTATATTGTCCGCAAAAAATGTAAAAAGAAATATAAATTGGGACAGGTGCAATACGTGGGATTATAAAAATTCTGTACAATAAATAAACTTATCGGGTGCGCTGTAAAACAACAACTGATTCACTGTTTGGGTTTTTGCGGTCTTGGTCCACACGCATTATTTTTGCCCAATTTTGAAATCTGGATGCCAAATATTGGTACACTTTGTCCTGTTTTTGTATCCCCATGCGACCAGCCTGGGCGATAATGTACCCATTTGGACGCACGTATGGACGCAAATTCAGTAATATATCGTGCATTTGGGCACTGCGTAAATATTCAAATATATTTGACAGATTTATCACGTCGTATTCGCGCGTCAGATGTGTGTGCAGTGATTCAATGTCGGTCCATATGAAATTGAACGGTTGTGATATTTTTTTACGCATCCCATCATATTCTGATTCTGTGGGAATGTTTTCTTGGTAATATATTGGTTCTATGCCTTGGCTGAATATCGCGCATTTTGGCATGTTTTGAACAAATTGACGGCTGGCATCTGGTACAGATGGTAATATCTGGGCCAGGCCGGTGTCGTATGTGCAATTGTGCATATCGTTCAACAGGGTTATATAATCTGGACGTGATAATTTATGCAAGGCTGTGGATTTTATATCCATCGCCACTTTGGCACAAAAAGACACATCAAATGTATCAATATGCTTTGCACCACGCAGTGCGTAAAACATTGGTTGGTCCCCACTGGCCGCGACCGTCAATACATTATCGCATATCCCAGATGTTAATCCAGAAATCCAACGAATGTTTTCGTTCGTTAAAACGTATGACGGCGAATATTTGGCAAACATAGGATTGCTTACATTACTGTATATGCCAACGCCGTCACCGTGCCGGATATAGCACTGTTTCGCATCGTAAATATTAAAAGTTCGTTCTGGTCGTTTCATCTTTATGTCCCTTAAATATATAGTACTGGAATAAAAAATGTCAAGTTGTTAATTTTTTATAAAAAATGTTTTCAATAACTTTGTAAAATGTGATAAAATTAAATAAATTGTTGAGGGGTTTTTCATGAAAAAATTACTGACCAGTATGATAATTTGCCTGGGCTTTATTGCCGGTGCGGATGCGGCGGTACGCAGCCAGTCGGCAACAACGGTTAATCGTGGGGCGGCGGCAACAAATACGTCAACGCGTGCAACGGCAACGGCGCGTGCGGCAACCACGGCGCGCAGTGCAACGCAACCACGGGCCACAACGGCGCGCGCCGCCACAACAGGGCGCACCACGGTCAGTCGTACCAGCGCCGCAACATCATCAACACCAACAGTCGCGGCGCGTGCCGCCACAACACAAAAAGTGTTGAATGCCGGTACCAGTGTCCAGGCGGCAAATGAAAATATTGTTGTCAGTGCAGATTGTCGCCAAAAGTATTATGGATGCATGGATTCGTTCTGTATGCTGGATAATGACAGTGGTGGGCGCTGTATTTGCAGTGACAGAAATGCTGAACTGGACGCCATTTTAGACAAAATTCAACAACTGGACCAGCAAAGTTATCAAATGGCAACGTACGGTGTTGAACGTATAGAAATGGGGGCTGATGCGGATGCGGCAATCGCAAATGCAAATGCTGTGGCACAGTCTATTATTGATTCTGTCCCAGAAGAAGAACCAGCCAAGCGAGAGTTTAAGTTGGATTTATCATTATGGGATACGTCCAGTTTATATTCAGATAATGTATTTGATGAAACTGTTATGGTTGACCCGATTGAAGGTAAAGAAGGTGACGCGTTGTACCAGGCATCACACGCCATTTGTGCACAACAAATACCAGAATGTGCCGCGGATATGAACATGCTGCAATTAATGTATGCACAACAAATTCGTTCAGATTGCAGCGCGTATGAAAACAGCCTGAAACAGCAACAAAACGCCAGTGCACAAAAATTGGCCGCCGCAGAACAGGCGTTGCGCAGCGCGGCACTGGAACAATATCGCAGCGCAAACAAGTATGATCTGGGGCAATGTACGGTTGAATTCAAAAATTGTATGATAACAACCGGTGGGTGTGGCGATGACTTTGCCGGCTGTGCAACAGTTGCGGCGTTTGATGCAACAAATACACGCGGTCGGGCCAGTGATGCAGAAAAATATTCAATCAAAGGCGCTGTTACAGAAATAGAAATTAATGCGTCAACGTACGATATTTTGTTGTCTAAAAAGCCGTTGTGCGAAAGCGTGACCCAGCAATGTGTTAATGTTGCCGATCAAGTTTGGGATACTTTTTTACGTGATATTGCGCCCCAGGTAAAGTCAGCAGAATTAATTGCCGAAGACAATGCGCGCCAAAATTGCATTGGTAACATATCGTCATGTTTTCAACAGGCGTGTCGTGATACCATGGATCCAAACGATCCAGATGGTTCGTATGATATGTGTCTGACACGGCCAGAAACAATGCTGAACTTATGTACAGTGCCGTTGAATGCATGTGGAATTTCTACGACGTCGGCGGCCGAAGCAGAGGCATCGCAAATATGGGAATTTGTGGTTGCGCGTTTGCAATCAATGCGTGTGAATTCGTGTACAACCCAGGTTAAAGAATGTCTGCAATCCGAAGACAGATGTGGTTCGGATTATACGCAGTGCATCGGTATGGATTCGTATACGATTATTCGGATGTGTCCACAAGAATTGCTGATTGGATGCCAAGGATATGATGGCGGCACCACCAGGGGGGTAAGTTCAGACAGCCAGGATGCGTTCTATTCCAGTTTGGAAAATATGATTCAAGGTATATTCTTGAATATTGATAACAACATGTTGGCCGAATGCCAGAATGCCGCGAACGAAGCAATGATAAGTGTTTGTGGGGATACGGAAAATTGTGACAGTTTGGCGGTTGATGATTCTGTGGGGGCAAATACGTTGGAATACAAGATATGCCAAATAAAATCGGGCTCTGGTACAGATATTGATTATAACAATTGTGTGACTGATTTGTCCCAGATATCTGATGCGGCGTTGGGACGTGGCGGCGGCAAGGCAGCAAATTATGCAATTGTAATTGATGGTGAAATTGATTGGGGCGAAATATCGTTTGATGACGAAGGACGCGTTGTGTTGGGCGATGTTCCAGATACCACAACCACATCAGACACGACCGCCACGGCAAATGCAAACGCCAGTGTGGCAACTGTTGCAAACGAACCGTTGACAGCGGCGACAACATTGCAACCGGTTATCGCATTAAACAGAACGCCGGTGGTTACAACAACGGCCCCAGAATTGGCGGCGTCGGAACAAGAACTGAATGCAGAATTGGTGTTGTTACAGAATAATATTAATAATGCGATTAACACAATTGAATCAAATGCCCAGGTTAATTTCTGTATGACGGGGCGCGAAGTTCAAGGTATCCGCAATGTCGTTGACAGAACGCAAGAAGGGGGCCGGTTCCCAAGTCTGACCAAGCAAATGCGTATGCTGATTGCGTCGTCGGCAATCAAGGCGGCAATGGATAACTATTATGAAAGATATGAAGAACTGACGCAAAGAAAGATGCAAGACTATGTCACGATGAATGAACGTATTGCGGAAATAAATAATCAAAATACGTTGGATGCACGTCGTGAAGCAGCACGTATCGCGTGTGTTGAATTGGCCGAAAGTGATGGCGCATCTGGTGATGATACAGAAAATTCAACCCAGCAAAGCACAACGGTTGCATCATTAAACGGCCAACCGGGTGGACCGTTGGCGGGTGCCAGAGAGACCGCAAACGATTGGAATTATAAAGAAACAATAACATCAACGTTTGATTGGGAAACATTGGCCTGTACCAGATGCACACGTAAACAAAATTGTTTAGATCCCAAGGGTGGCAGAAGGTTCTGTAAAGAATGGGAAGATCCAGTTGAAACATGCACAACGGTTGAATTCTGATTGGGGCGGGATAAATGAAAAGACTGGTTGCGATTTTATTAATGTTGCTGGTTATTCCTGGGGCGGATGCGGCAACACGCGGACAGAGTGCAACGGTGTCGCGTGGAAATGGTGCGTCGTCGTCCACTGCAACGCGGGCGACCGCGGCACGTGCCGCAACCACAGCACGTAGCGCGGCGGTGCCACAAACGTCGGCACGTGCCGCCACATCGGGGCGCGCCACGGTCAGTCGTACCAGCGCCGAAACATCATCAACACCAACAGTCGCGGCGCGCGCCGCCACAACACAAAAAGTGTTGAATGCCGGTACCAGTGTCCAGGCGGCAAATGAAAATACTGTTATCCAAAATCAGTGCCTTGAAAAATATTATGGTTGTATGGATTCGTTCTGTATGCTGGATAATGAAAATGGCGGTCGCTGTATTTGCAGTGATAAGAATGCAGAATATGATCAAATCTTGGCGGATATAGAACGTTTGGACCAGCAGAGTTATCAAATGGCGACTGTTGGGGTGGAAAGTATTGAATCAGGATTTGATGCAACAGCGGCGATAAGTTCGGTGGCGAAAGATGACAGTGGTGTTGATTTGTCACTGTGGGACGCATACACCGTGATGGATGATTTGGATTCGGGTTCTGCAAATCCGTTAAGTGGCAAAGAAGGGGATGCGCTGTTTAATGCATCGCACCAACTATGTGCCCAGCAAATGCCCGAATGTAATGAACAGTTAAGTATGCTGTCACTGATGTATCGCCAGCAAATTCGTTCCGATTGCACGGCGTATGAAAACAGTTTGAATCAACAAAAACAAGCCAGCCAACAAAAATTAGCCGCGGCCCAAACGGCGTTACGCCAGGCGTCATATGAACAACTGCAAGCGGCGAATAAGTACGACTTGGGTCAATGTACGGTTGAATTCAAAAACTGTATGATAACAACCGGTGGGTGTGGCGATGACTTTGCCGGCTGTGCAACAGTTGCGGCGTTTGATGCGACAAATACGCGCGGACGTGGTGTTGGGGCACGGCCATATGTTATCAAGGGTGATAAAACAGATATTGAAATATCGGCGTCAACATATGACATTTTGTATTCTAAAAAGCCATTGTGTGATGGCATAACCCAACAGTGTGTTGCCGTTGCCGACCAGGTTTGGGATACGTTTCTGCGCGAAGCGGCGCCCCAGATAAAAAATGCGGAATTAATTGCCGAAGATAATGCACGGCAAGATTGCATTGGTAATATATCGTCATGTTTTCAACAGGCGTGTCGTGATACCATGGATCCAAATGATCCAGATGGTTCGTATGATATGTGTCTGACACGGCCAGAAACAATGCTGAACTTATGTACAGTGCCGTTGAATGCATGTGGAATTTCTACGACGTCGGCGGCCGAAGCAGAGGTGTCGCCAATATGGGAATTTGTGGTTGCGCGTTTGGCATCAATGCGTGTGAATTCGTGTACAACGCAATTCAAAGAATGTTTGCAATCCGAAGACAGATGTGGTTCTGATTATACACAGTGCGTTGGACTGGATACAGATACAATCGTGCGGATGTGCCCGTATGACGCGTTGCCCGGATGCCAGCAGGTTTATGGCAGTAATGAAATTCGCGATGATGCCGTGTATGACGAATTATATGAATTCGCCCAGGGAATATTCTTGGGCATAGACAACAATATGTTGGAATATTGCCAGTCTGCGTTGGATGAAGCGGTCATAGAAGTTTGCGGTTCAACAGATTCCTGTGACCAGTACATGTTAAATCAAGATGTTGGTACGCGTTCATTGGATTACAAAATCTGTGATATCCAGGTTATTGATGGTACGGATATTGCGTATTCAAATTGTCGGACAACGGCATCGCAAATAACAGATGTTGAATTGGGACGCAATGCAACCGGACAAATTTCACCGTTGGGTGGCGTTATTACAGGTACAATTTATTGGGACAGTGTTGATGTTGACAGCAATGGCAACATTACCCCGGTTGATGAATATTTCGTAAATGCAGATTTGACAGATGCATCAGATTCAGAAAAAGAAATGGTGGCGTTGGAATTGGGGGCGTTACAGACCAATATAGATATGGTGTTTGGTATGATTGAATCTGACCCGACCGTACAATTCTGTATGAGTGGCCGTGAAGTTCAGGGTATTAAACCGTATTCTGGGGAAACAAAACCACGGTTCCCAGAATTAACCAAACAGGTACGTATGCAGATTGCAACATCGGCACTGAATGCCGCGCGGGATAATTATTACCAGCGATATGATGAATTAAATGAACAAATGAGCAAGGATAATATTGAAATCGCCGAACGTATTGCCGCGGTCAGTGGTGAAAATGCAAAAGATGTTCGTCGTGAAGCCGCACGCCAGGCATGTGTGAACTTGGCAGATATGTCTGGTATGCCAAAGTCAGAGACACCAAAATCACTGGTTGGGACAATTATTGCCGCCGCGGTTATCGCGACATCGGCGGTTCTGATTACAGTGTTCAGTGCAGGGATTGGTGGGTTGGTCGGGCTGGCAGCAACCGTTACAGCCAAAAGCGCCATTGTCGCGGCGGCACCAATAGTATATGTGGCCGCCGGGTCAGCCGGACTGGGGGCGGTCAGTGGATGGATCCAAGGGGCCGCAACGGCGGATTATTCTGGTGCCCAGGTTACAAACGAAGTCAAGGATTTAACAGGGTATTTTGAAAATAAGCAATGGAATTACGAAGAAACAATTACAACAGAATTCAATATGGATACTCTGGTTTGTCACAAGTGTGTAAAATCACGTCAATGTGCGAAAATAAAAACGCCATTGTTTGGCAGCAAGTCTTGCAAGCAATGGGAAGAACCAATTGAGGTTTGTTCAGATATTGAGTTTTAATAAATAAAAAATCCCGCCAATGTCGGGATTTTTATTGTTCCGACGTAATACCACGGGCGTGACTATTTATTTTATTTCATCAATTGATGTTATGACGCGTATGCCAGATTTTTCCCATTCTTGGCGGTGTGTTTCAAAATCCATTATATTCGTTTGACCCATGTATAATATTGGTTGCACGTTGTTTGTCGCGGCAACTGTGACCAGTGTTTTAATTGGTGATGGGCGTTGACCACCGGTTGTGAACCATGTTTCTTCATCGGCAACCCAGAAGTTTGCATCGTCGTGTACGGCAATGGCGTTTTTATCGGTTAATATTATGTCGTCTTGGGTTGTGTATGCAATGCCTTGTTCGGTCAGATATTTTGTTACACTGTTTCCATTGTTATTGTCATTTATGCTGGGGATTGGGGTGTCATCAAAATTTATTTCCGAGAATACTGGGTTAAATTCCGGCATCATTGTATCAAAGTCGCTGTCTGATTCCATTGGAATATCAAAATCGTTTGGCAATGGTATTTGCCCCACAGGCTGTAATTCGGGTGCCGTGGGTTGCGCCAGGGGTGCGGATGTAATGTTACTGATATCAAATCCAGAACGGGGCAAGGTCGCAAGGTTGTTTTTTGCACGCGTATACATTGTGCGCATTTCGTGTGGCATGTTTGGTGGAAATTCTGGCGCATGATTTTGTTCTGGAATTTTTTCCGTCGGCGCCGGTGTATCATTGTTTTTGTCTGTTTGTGGCGCGTCACATGGAACAGGTTCCATAAACTTTGGTATTTTTATCATAAACAGTGGTGCGTTACGGCGCGCAATTATTACAGTTGTTGCAACATATAATGGCAGTGCTGATAATATTAACAAACCAAATACAAATCCAGGAAATCCATGCAGTTCTGAACGCGCCAAGTGAATCCAGTATTCGGTGGAAAACATATTGAAATTAAACATCCAATATAAAATTGCCCACATTGTGAAAATATAAAATACTGTCCATATTAATGGATGCTTGATGCGTTTGAAAAAATTCAGTACTTTATTCATATGTATATAAAGTATAGACAATAATATAGATTTGTCAATGCTTGTATGATTTTATGTTGTTGGGTTTTGAAAAAGTGCTTTTTTTTGGCGCGTTTTTAGGATATAATCTGTTAATAAGAGTGTCTTATAACAAGGGGGAGTTTTCCTATGCAAAATTTGCTGAAAATATTTGGCGTATCCGTTGTTGGTTTGGGAATCTGTGCGTTCGTTGGGGGCGCGTATGCGGTGGATACCAGTGCTGGGCGTGCGGCATATAATACGGTGCAATCTGCGCGGGCCGGTGCCACATCCCAGGCGCGTATGCCGACAATGCCGTCTTTGCCAATTAATGCGGTTGGAAATTTGTCCCCGAATGTGTCGGTGGATAATGGGAATAATAATGATGATGGCGGTGGAAATGATGGTAACCCGGATATTCCCCCAGAACCAGAATGCCCAGATGGCGGGGTTAAAAATTCTGAATATACAGTGGATGATTGTATGAATGATATTCTGGCATGCATAAACAATGGGGCATTGCCGGGTGGGTTGAACGACATGTTTAACGAAGATCTGCGTAACGCGATTGTTAATGGAATGGGACTGTGTGCAACCCAGGTTGACAGATGTATTACAGATGTGCGGCGCGATTGTGAAAATGTATATCGTTCGTCGGCAGATGTCTGGATTGATTTTAATTCGCGCAAGGTGCAACCGGAATACTATAACTTTGTATTGCGCAAAACGGGCTTGACCCCGAACCAGGCGGAAAATACATGCGAATTGTTGGACAGAAATGTTTATGGTTCTTCGTTTAATGCGGTGTCAAATTCGGGTACTGTTACCGCAGAATATAATAACCGGGTTGGCGCGTATAACAGCCAAAATGGAAATGTGTTGGTTAAAACAACACCCCAAGGCGTCCAGGTTAACAGTAATGACAATTCTGTAGATGGCCAACGTGGGCACTATGCACGATGGGATCCGACAACTGCAGAATGCTGGTTGCGGGTGGCGGCCTATAACAAGGATACACATATTAAAAACAGTTGGCTGTTCGGTGCCGCTGGGAATGACCAGCCCGCCGAAGTGTGGCGTCTGGCCGGGGATACGTTTACGTGCAATCGCGATCTGTTCGGATTTTCTTTGATGAATCAAACAAATACCGCGGCCGTTGTTGGTATCGGTGGTGGTACACTGTTGGGTGTCGGGGTTGGTGCAATTGCCGGACATGGTGAACGTGCGTTTAACTGTGATATCAAAAATCATCGCGATATGTTGATGTCGGCGTTAAAGCAAAATGATTCTGTGGGCAAGGTGAATAAATATCTGGGGGCCGGTGTTCAATTGTCTGTGATTGATGACACTATGACACGCGAACAATGTGCGGCGGTTGTTACCCTGTATGATAACGCGGTCAGTAATTCGTTGTTGGTGACAACGGATATATCTGGGACAATGACGTTGGATATCCAGGCGGTTTGTGCCGCTGGCCAGGCAGAGGCTGATTGCATCAACGCCAATGCACGTGGGTGTGCCGATGCGGGTATAACCACAATTGCGGCGTGCCAAGATTTCTTGTCAGGGCAATCTTGTGTCAATATGTCGCCGGATGAATGTATTGATTACTTGGTGAATGATTTGGGTGTGAACAGAAATGCGATTACGGTTGAAAGCGTGTCGGAAACAACGACGGTCACAACCCAAGAAGCCAGCGATATTCGTGAAATATTTACCAGCGATGTAATTGATTTAATGCAAAATGGCGATGATTCTAATATGGGCAAGGCAATTGGTATTGGCGCCGCGGCCGGTGCCGGTGCCGGTGGATTGGCCACAGCGATAACGGCATTTGTTGAACGCAGTAATATTAATTGCCGCGTTGGTGATGGTCTGGCCCAGGTCGGATATGGTAAATCGTATGCGATTGAATCGTTAAAAGATTTCTATGTTAAGTGGAATTTGAATTTACCGGATACTGTATCGCCGACGGCCACGGTTGTGGACTGTGATTCATGGCGGCGTGCATGTGGCACAATCAAAGATTTGAATCAATGTCCACATGTTCAGATTAATTATCGGCCGGCCGGGGCGGTGACAACAACACTGATACCATCGGCATGTGCCGTATCGGGCAGTGAATGTATTGAAAACTATCCGGTGGCAAAATCGTTTGGTGCATGTAAGTAAAAAAATCCGCCGCATGGCGGATTTTTTCATCTGTAAATATGGGTGTCATCCGTGGGGCGACGGGGCGCGGAAAGCGGGACGTATAAATAAATATCAATTCATGTAATACGTCGTTTTGGCGTTTGTTTCGTTATTTGGACAGATTGTTTGATTTGCTGGAATAGTATTTGTGCAACAGAGTGTATCGCCACTGGTGCGTTTCCATTGATGGGCAATGTTTATATCTGATACTTGTGTGATGGTGAATGGTTGGTGCGGTTGTGGATAATATGGCATTAAACAGATATGCGTTATTCTGTTAATTTTTGTTTATAGGTATGTGTTTATAAGCCAATTGTTATTGCAAACCACAAACCGCGGTACAGATTTGGTAAATACAGGGAATAAACAAATACAGAAATTGCCACTATACCCGGGTGTAAAAGTCGGTGTGCTTATTGATTTTTTTATACTTGGCAAACTGTGTTACTGTATTGTATTTCAATATTGCGGCAATCTGGTTGGTCACCGATGTCGGGGCATGCCGACGAACCCGCGCCAATTGATGTGATATTATTTGGATTTAATCCGGATTCTATCAGTACGTCACGCACAGCATCGGCGCGTTGTTGGGACAGGGGTGTATTAATCGCATCGTTACCTGTTTTGTCTGTATTTCCAATAACGCTGATGCAATAATTTGCATTTGTGCCGGACGTTTGTTTTACATCTGTGGCGAAATCTTTTATTATTTTTTCTGCATCGGTGGTCAAGCGACTTTCGTTCACAGCAAACAACTGTGGTGCCGGTATTTGCAGTCTGTCAATTGGTAACGTGGGATTTTTAACGCACTGTCCGGCCAGATTTATTATATGATTCGGACTGGGGCATGCACATGCCGTTATGTATTCTGGGTTATCTGGTGAATATTGCGGTATAAAACCATTGTCGCATGTACATGAACAATCGGTTGTATCAAAGCGAATGTTTTCCGCCGTGATATCACATTCGTATTCTTGGCATGTTGCAATTGGCGCAATACACACGTCGTTATCCATTTCTGTGGTTCCAGCAGGACATTGGCATGTGTTGTTTACAGAAATCTTGTCGCCTGGACATATGTCACATGTATTCGTATTTTTGTTATATGCAGATTTTGTGTCAGAACATACACAATTTGGATATGTTCCGGTTGCATTGGATGGACATTGTGCATCGGCGTCTTGGTCGGGCAAGATTGCAACCGCGTTTTCCAGTGATTTTAATGGTTCATACTTTGCGATGATGTCATCAGTTAAATTCTGGGGTGATTTTTTGTTTTCATTTATCGCAATATTGCCAATTATGCTGGCCAATGTACCAACCCCAGCCGTTATTAAACCTGTTTGTAATTGTTCCGATGTCGCAGATTGTTGCGCCGCCCATGCCGCCGCCGCAGGTCCAGTCGGATCAGATAACGCCGCCGCCAATGATACATACACACCATCACCGCGACCCAACGATACATTGTCGTATAACCCAGATGTCGCACTGTCTTGTATTATCTCGGATTCTATGCCAGGACTTAATCCCAATGCTTCTTTACGTGTCTTTAAGTCTGATGCCAGTGTTATATATTCTGTATACAGTGGTAATAACTGGTTCCCCCCAGGTAACGTTATGCCCGTTTCACCACCACTGATGTTACGACCAGAACCATAGTCACACCGGAATGTTGCCAGGTATGCCGTCATATCGCGTGTCGCATCATTTGATGCATTCTGTTGCGCCAACGCAGATGCTGTTTGCATTAACCCAATACCTGTCGCACCAATGCCGGCGGCCCCCAGTATCTTGTTCGCTGTTGATTGTTCTTTGTCACGCATCGCGTCCGCATTCGCCTGTAATTCCGAAATCTGGGCCAACGAATCTTCTTGCGAAAGAATAGGGGTTATGCATGATTTTTTATCCGGGCTGGGGCTGTATCCATCGGCACAGGTATCAATTATGCATACTTCGGTTCCAGTTGCGGTGTCCCATTCACGGTGTGCCGCAATGGCGTTTTCTGGCATTGGGTGACAGTCACCCGCAATTGGAACGCATTTACCGTCACTGACATCAAAACCGGCGTTGCATTCTGTGGCATGGCACACACCGTTTTTCAATTCGCCATTTGTGGCGTTTTCAATGGCGAAAATTTGTTCTGGGGTACATGAACCTTCGCTGGGGATGCATGCAGTATCGTTGTCATCAGGCAAGAATCCCTTGGCGCATCGTACAATGCATAATAATTTACCGTTACGTAATTCGTATTTTCCGGAACGGGCGTTCGTTGGTAATGTCAGGCAATTATCCCCATCACCCAAACACTTGTTATTTTGTTCATCCGCGATGTATGGCGATTTACACTTGGTCACACGGCATGAAATACCGCCGTTGGCATTTGTGCGGTATGTGCCGGATTCTGCATGTGGGATTTTTGCAATATCGCTGTCGCTGCACGGGTCGCCCGGCTGGACAGACTGTACGACAACGGCATCCAGCATCATATCATCGTCCATGGTCAAAGTTATGGTTCCCACATCTGGTGACGATGATGATACAGATACAAACTGTTGATTATACCCCAGGCCACTGATTAATATTTCATCGGTTATACTTGTAACTTCCAGACTGAAATGTCCATTTGCATCAGTTGTTGCATAGTTTGCCAGTCCTGGGACAGATATATCGGCACCAACCACCGGACCAATGTTATCAACAACCGTACCGGTTACAAACATTGTTGTCGCATTTGATTCCGGCGCAGACGTGGATTCAGACGGCGTTTGTGGAATGTCCATTAAATCAGCATGTAAATCTGTATCGGGGGGGGTGAATTCCATGTCTGGAACCTGGATATCATCGTATGAAACGTCAATGTCGTTTGATATTTCTGGGGCGTCTGGTGTTGTAACTGTTCTGGTGTTCCCGTTACATTCGGCATCAATCATTTCATTTATGAATTGTTCTTCGGCAATAAATTCCAATTGGCCATTTTGACATTGTTGCGGTTGGCATTGGCGTAATGTTTGTCCCGCCTGGCACGTGTATGGATATGACTGCATACCCAAAGTGCACATATCATCCAGATTTTGTGTCAGCGGTGTATCAAGTTGTTTGTTGAATTCTGAATTTGGATCATTTTTTATTTGATTATATATTTGTTGGTATCGTGGGTTGTTGGCCGGTGCGTCAAAAGCATATTTTTGCCGAACCCGAATGGCACAATCGTCAATACTGGCCGCGAATGCGGGCAATGTAAACAATGCCACAAAAATTCCGGTCAATATCTTGTTCATGCCTTTCTATCTCTGTGCGACGCCACGCTGGGTGTTTGATTGGATATTTGATGTATCGTTGTCTGGCGCGCTGGATGGGGCGACCGCGTCGTTTGATGTTGTCGGTGGTAATTCGCCATAGTTTTGTTCGTATTCATCCTGGGCATCTTTCAGGGCGGATTCTGCCTGGTGACGATCAACCGCACGGTCAATTGCCCCAGATGTTATCGCACCAACGCCAATCCCAAGACCAGAACCCATAATCGCCGCCGTCGCAGATGTTTGTGCACTGGTTAACCGATACGCATTTTCCATAAATGTTGTAATATCAATGCCAAACCAATCAGGTGTGCAATCAAATGTTGAACCGGCATACGCCTTTTTAGATGCATATAATGTTCCATCTTCGCCCGCATAGAATTCAACCGTGTATACGCAATCCATTGTGCGTTCGTCCAATGTTGCCCCCAGTGCCATGCAAGTTTCGCGCATTTCGTCGCGTAATTCATATAAACGTTGTTCGTCACGTTGAACCTGGACTTCGGCATCTTGGCGTAAAATGGCAAAAACATTCATTGCACGGGCGGCCAGACCGCTGTCTTGCTGAATACAATTGTCAGCGATTGTTTTACATGCCGCAATTGCCGCATCGCCGTCTGATTTGCCCAGACATCCACCAAATGTTGTTCCGCACTGGGTCACAATACAATCATTATATGCGTTGCCACAGTCCAGTACGTCATTATATGACGCCAAGCGTGCATTCATATCACGGTCGGCCTTGATTTCGGTGGAAAATAATTTGTATTCTTCGCCAGTGCATTCGGCATCCATGCGGCACAAATCCATTTTGTTGCCCCATGCGGTATCAGTATCGCCACGACATTGTGTGAAATCTTCGCCACATTTTTCTTGCATGCAACGACGCAATGATACATCACATGCATTTTGCCCGGTGGCCAATGCGTTTTGCATATTCTGGGTCGCCGTGTTTGTGGCGTCGGCCGCATCCAGGGCGGCACGTTGACGTTGAATCATGTCGGCCAATGCCAATGCAGATGTGTCGGTTGTTGATGCCGATGTTGATGACGCGCCCAGTACAGAATCAAACTGGCTTGATTTATTTTCAATTATTTCTGTGGGTTCGGTTTCAGATACTGGTTCGGCCGTTTCTGGTTCTGTGGCGTTTTCTGTTGTTTGTGTTGTCGTATTGGTAACCGGGGTACGAACACCCGATGCAACACGACCGGATACCGACGGACGGGCCGTGGTTGTGCGTTGGGCAACGGTGGCGGCATCAGCGTATTGTATCATGCCGATTATTGTCGCCAGCGCAAATACAGCCCCCATTGGGTGCAGTATTTTATGGCAAAGATTTTCAAATGGTTGTTTCATTTATGTTCTTTAATCCAATAATTCACATGCCGTGTCATAAAATTCACACAGTTGTGTTGCCGCCGTGCGTTCGGATTCATATCCGTCACCACAGTGGTTGGGCATATTTTGTGCGCACACGGTTTCAATACATATATTTTTTGCGTTGGCATCTTTGCATCCATTTTGTGCCGATGCCAGGCGTTGTTCGCGTGCATTCTGGTACGCGGTAACAATGTTGTTTAACAATGTATCGGCGTTTTCAATGGCAAAGTCGCGGTCAGATGTTAAATCTGCGCGTATGTCGGCCAGATATTCATCACATCCCGCAGAAACAACCCCGCATTCAGAAAAGAATTTATTAAAATCTGAATCTGTTTCGCATGCCGCCCAGTCTGGACCGCAACGATTCGCATTCACCATGCATGCACGAATATCGGTGGAACATGATGTCGCACTGGTGGTCTGGGCATTACGCGCCAGTGATGCCGCGTATTGTGCACTGACCCCCGCGGCACGACATGATTGTTCAATTAATTTATCGTATACATCAGATACGTCGTCCGCCGTGCAACCGTCAACCTTGGAAATACACTGGCGGGCCGCCCATATATAACGCTGGCCCGGGTCGGTTGGTGCGTCAGCCAGTTCGTCTTCGGTTAATGTGTATCGTGCAGACTGGCCCAAAGACAGACTGCGCATGCCGCCGGTTGTTGGCGGGGTGCCGGCACTGGATGTGCCACAATATTGACACCGTGCCGCCGGATTAGATGACACATTTATTGCACATACAGAATCCAGGCAACGCGTTAAGTTCATCTGGGAACACGTGGCACCAAGCGCAAATGACGGGCACAATAACACCCCGACGAAAAAAAATGTAATACGTGTGTTCATTTCTCTCTTTACGCAAAATTATATCAAAAAACATTATAACTTGAAAGTAAAAATACATGGGTTAATATAAAAATTGAACTGTATACTTGACAAAATAGTATAATTTGTCTATATTGCTAATACAAGCAAGTTAAAAAAGGAAATGAAATGGCGAATGTTAAAAGAATTTTAGTCAGAACAAGTGCGGGGATTGCCGGTGCTGCGTTACTGGTGTTTGGTATCACGCAATGCAATGGCAAGCGCGATGAACGTGCGGCCAAAGAATCTGCGCTGCGCAGTGCAAATGAAACGCAAGAACAATATATCAAGGCAGTGCATACGTTACAAGATGCCGCCGTCGCAATTGACAGTTTGTTAAAAGATAATGGTGTCCAGGCGGATTCTATTATTGTTCTGAATGATTCAATCCAAGTGTTAAACGATTCGTTGGATTTGACCCAGCGTCAATTGATTGATTGCAGAAATTCAAAAAAGAAACCAGTGCGCAGATCACAACCTGGCCAGAAACAGCCAAAACCACAACCGCGCGTTGTTGATACAGTTATGGCGCCGTCTGGGGTTAATAACGAAACAATAATTGAACTGCGTGACAGTGTGAAAAACGATGGTGATATTGTTGTCGCAAATGGCGATACACGTGGCAATAATAAAACGCAAATTACACTGGGCAATGGTGCTGAAAATAATGGTACAATTGTCGTTAACAATGGTGGTAATGTCACAATATATGGTAAAAATGCCACTGAAAACACGGCGGATACGTTGAAAAACAAGGCACATGCAGATACACTGCGTGCAAAAGTTATATGTGTTTGGACAAAACGTGAACGTTCGTGGACGCGTTAATAAATAAGTGTAATGTGTAATAATTTGCCCCGGGGGTTGCCTGGGGCATTTTTTTTGGTATGAATTTTTGCTAGACATATCTTTCATAAGTATGTTAAGATGTTTTTTGTACAGAGAGAATAGTTAATGAAATATATCAGAATTTTTCTGTTTGCTTTGTTTTTTGCACCAATGGCGGCGTTTGCGGCAACGCCCAGTAATGAATTCATGGTTGCGGCACAGTTGCTGTCTGCGGCCAAGAATGCCGATATTCAACAGGTGCAAAATCTTATCAACAGTGGCGCAAATGTTAATTATGTGGACAGTACGGGATTGTCACTGGTGTGTACCGCGTTGATGAATAATGATGTACGCGCAGCACAGATATTACAAATGTATGGTGCAGATGCATCACAGTGTGACCGGCAAATCAAACAATACGAATCGCGAAATGTGCCCGAGAGCAGCGGGGGACTGTTCAGCGGACTATCTTCCGCCCAGAGTATTTCATTAGCGGCGGCCGGGGCCGCCGTTGTCGTAGGTGGGCTGTTTTTATTAACAGACTGGCTGGACCCGGGAAATGAAAATAATAATGGTGGAATATCTGGCGGTGGTGACCGTCCTGGCCAGGGTGACGGCAGTGGTGGTAATGGTAATAAAACAGAATGGCAGGTTGGGGCAATTCCATATGGCCCGGCAATGCCAGATGCCGAAGCAGAGACAAAAAATTATACTGCAAATTTGAATCTGTACAGCCCAGATACAGAAGGAATTTTGCAAGATAATTTTGAACTGATGACAGATACTTACGGACAAAACTATTTGTTAATGATGCATGGTTATTCGCCTTTGGCGCGTGGTTATATGGGGCAAAGAACACTTAGATATACAGATAGAACACCTGTTCCAGGAAGCGTTTTGGGCGATTATTCTGTTGGTGGTTTAATAGTTGGTGGTGGAATGCCTGTGACGGTTGCTTTAATTACAACAAACGGTATAAATGCTGCTAATAAACCAGCAGGCGAGGCCACAGCACAAGTGAATTCTTTGGATGATAAATTGCTTGCCTGGTCGATGATGAATGGTACCACCGTTGCGGATGCGCAGGTAAGTATGTTATCAAGC
This sequence comes from uncultured Alphaproteobacteria bacterium, assembly GCA_944392535.1. Taxonomy (GTDB): domain Bacteria; phylum Pseudomonadota; class Alphaproteobacteria; order Rs-D84; family Rs-D84; genus Enterousia. The sequence goes on from CALXWY010000001.1 coordinate 332,565, forward strand.
AAATATTATAATAATACGATACAATTAGGCACTACTACTGATACCCAGGTAGATAATGCAACAACTTCAGAAGACGGAACTCTTGTTAATAATTTTGATTTGTCTGGTTTTGGTACGGCGGTAAATAATACATCGGCAACGGCATCGGATAATTTGTTGGCAAAAGTTATTGGTGGAAACGATTCGGGATATAGCAGTGCAGATTTTATGGGTTTTATGCCGAACGGACAGATGCTGATTTATAGAACAGGTGGCGGAAAAGGGCTTGTCGCGGTAAGCGGTCAATCTGCAACAGGTACTTATACTATGGCGGGCGAAAGCCTTGCAACTGGTGATACCATCAATCTTTTTGATAAAACTTTAACAATAACAAGAACAGGAAATACAATTGTGGCGTCTGATTCTGATTCTACGTATACGGGATATATTGGGGCGGACGGTTTGTTGTATTTGCCAAATACGTCTGGTGGCAGCGTAAATCAGGCTTATCAGATGTCTGATAATAATTTAACATTGGTAAAACAAGAAAATACCAGTTTAGATTATTACAATTATAAGGCGTTGAAAGATGCGGCGGTTCGTTATTTGGCACAGGATTTAGCAGGTGGTCGTTCTACTCCTTTTATATTGGCAAATGCTTCGGTGATATCACCATTACATAAAGCAGATTCTGCAACAATTGATGATGTTTTGTCATATGGGGAATCTAATATGCAATCTGGATTTAACCTTTTGGTTAATCAGTATTATGATGTTGATAAAGACGGAAGTGTGGCTTCTGATGCAACCAACTTTTTTACTGGTTTGGGGGCCACATATTTGCCGCTGGTTATTTTCTCTACTGGTGCTGCCGAGACAAACAGTTCTTATACTGGTAAGACATTGACGGCTTCTTTTGAAAATTCTGCACCGCTTGTTTTTGATAATCTGGAACATCTTTTTATGTCTGTTGTTCCTGTTATTCAAAATGGTGATGGAACTGCTGGAAACAAAAGTGTAAGTGGGTATACGCCTGATAATAAGTATGTTATTTCACAATGGCAGAATACAAATAATACGCCAAATACAACCGAAGATGATACTTATTATAAAGGGCGTGTATGTGGTATTGCTGGGACCGGGGCAAATGGAATAGACCCGTGGTGTTTTGCCGCCGCTGGCGTGACAGATGAATTGGCGGTTGCGTCGGCCGCAGGGGCCGCAGGTTCATTAAAGTCCGCGTTTAGTTATATGAGCAGCGAGCAGTTATTTACGTTGATGGCGTTGACCGCCGATGGGGCATACTTGGGCACGGATACGTCGGGCAACCCGTTTTCAACAGAAGAAAGTTTGATTTCTTATTTACAAGGTATTTATCAAATGCCGAACGAATATGAATATCGCTGGAAAGAAGGTGGTGAAAACTATCTGGACGTATTTAAGGAAGTTTTTGGATATGGTGTAATTAACCTGGAACGCGCAACAAAGCCGGGAACAAATATATATTTTTATAATGGTACAGATATTGTGTCGGATAATGGCAATGCGTATTGGCGTGCGGCAACAAACACCGTGTTTCGGCCGTCGTCGGTGTTTGGGGCGCGGGCCGCAACAATCAGTGCGCCATTCTTTGATGTTCTGGAAAGTTTTGATGGTTCAATGACTTTGCCACGCGTGTGGAAGAATGAATTCTCGTTGGCGGGGGCGTCAGAACGGGGGTTGTACATGGGTGACGTGTTGGGCGATTTCAAAACACGTGATTCAGATGCGCCGCGGGTTCAGTTCGGTAATTTTGGATTTTCTATGGCATTTTCTGAAAAGCCGTATGTTGATAATTTGAATGGATTGGACGAATTAACTATGGATTATTCATTGGGTAATTGGAATTTTGCCGCCGGTTATCAACGGCACTTTACAGATGGTAATTCACGGTATAACGGAATGTCTAATCCGATTTTGGGATTGGCGTCAAATGTGGTTGCGTCTGATGTTGCGTATGGAATTGGACGCTGGTCGTTTGGGGCACGTGCGTATTCGGGGAATATTACAGATGAAACAATGCTGGATAATGATCCGACCATTTCGTCACAGTATTTGCCGGCCCGTTTAGGGATGATGCATGGGGTGCAGTCGGATGTTGCATGGAATGGCGATAAGTTCGGATTTACAGCAGCGTTCGGTGTGGCGCATGAAACGAATACTCTGTTGGGGGCGTTGTCTGGTGGGTTGTTGAATATGGGTAATGGCGATACGTCATATATTGATACAGAATTACGTTGGGCGCCGATGGATAAACTGAATTTCACACTGCGTTCAACATTTGCGCGGACATCGTCGGATGCCAGTGGCGAATTTATATTGGGAATGTCTGATGTTGATTCACGGGCCTTTGCATTCGGAATGGATATTGGTAACTTTAAGTTCAGTGTATCGCAACCATTGGTTGTTACGAATGGATATTTGATGTATCCGTATGCAGACTATGATATCACCGAAAGTGCCGATGGAAAATATGACTTGGCCATAACAAATACGCATGTTGAACATATGGATTTAAGTGCCCAGCATCGTGAAGTACGATTTGTTGGTGAATATCGTCATAACTTTGGCGAATTTACAGATGGGGCCGTTGGATTTATATATCGGGTTAATCCAAATAATACAGATATGTTCGGAAACGAAGCGATACTGATGATGAAAATGACACATCGTTTGGGAATATAACAGATTTTGTCCGGCGGTAAGCATCCCAATATGGGGTGCTTTTTTTGATTTTATTCATGACAATATTACTTGATAAAAAATATTTTTATCATATTATAATTTGGCTTGAAAAAAGGTGGTCATAATGAGTTTATACAAGGGTATTGAGTATATAAAAAATATTTTTTCACAAAATGTGTCGTATCCCGGCAAAGATTCTGTGCGTGATGCAGAAACATTGTCGTTTATCGGTGCGGATGCACGTTTTTTACGGGCGCGTAATGGATGTGTATATTTTTACTATTGTCCACTGAATGTCGCCGATTTAGAAGTGGCAAAATTTTTGTTGGCCAGAAATGGTATTCGGGCATCTGTTCATAACAGTCGTTTTTATTATCGGGTGCGCCCAATTTTACGCGCGCCGCGCTGTCGTATCGCCGGCAATCCAGAACGTATGAATTTTGTGAAATCAATTGATGTTACGAATAATAAATCTGTTCCTGATTTTGAATCACGTATGCGCGAAATACAAAATCAGATGCAACAAAGGACAAAATAAAAATCGCCCATTTGGGCGATTTTTATTTTGCAAAGAATCTGTTATAAACCTTTTCATTTATTTCAACCGGATATTCGCGAATCAAGAATTCGTTGTAATCGTCAATAATTTCACGATTTGACATTGTTTCCAATTCTTTACGCAATTCGGACATCTTTTTATCGTTATGTGTTGGTGCGATTTCTTGGTCAATATGCATGACGTAAAATGCATCAGTGCCCGCCACAATTGAATTTGTTCCGATTTCGTTGTTGAATGCCGCGGTCAGAACATCCAATGGTGCACCAGATGTGCGTGACACGGTTGCTGTTTTCTTGTTGGTCATATTGCCGTTCTGGTTCAAATCAACCAAAATTTCGTTTGCACGGACATATGCCTGTTTGCGCTGTTCGTTGCGACGCCAATCAGAAACCAGATTTTGTTTCACAGATTCAAATTCGGCATTATGCGACGGAATTACGGCATCAACACGCACAATGACAAAACCCATATCTGTTTCAATTAATTCGCTTTCCATGCCTTCGTCCATATCAAATATGCGGGCAATCATGCGGTCGGTTAATAATTTATCCACTGGGCGATTTTCTGCGTCAAATGTTCCCAGCGAAACGTATTTCGCATCATGTGATTTGGCCGCAACATCCATCGGATTGCCGGCGATTATATCATCTTCAACCATTATGGCGACATCGTATGCCGCATCATAACTGTCTGGTTTGTCCATTTCGGCCGGAATTAAAACATATGATACGGTGCGCTGTTCCGGGATTACATGTGGGTTTTGTTCGTAAAACGCGCGTAATTCGGAATCAGACGGATTATCCGTGGTAAATTCAGAAAATTTTACCGTTGAATAATCAATCTTGCGTTCGCCATATCGGGCGTCATATGTTGCCGTAACAGCAAAATCCGCCACCGGCATTGGTACAGATAACGCGCCCAAGACATATTCACGGATAATCTGGTTGCGCAGAACGGCGGCAAATGCAGCCTCGCTATATCCGGTATTCATCAATATTGTGTCAAACAAATATGTGGAAAATTGACCATTTTCTTGGAATTCTGGGAATTCACGAATTTCACGCGCAATTTCAGAATCTGATACAACGAATCCCAAATCACGACCACGGTTTTCGGCCATTGCCTGGGTCGTTAATTTTGACAGCACAGATTGATTTAATGCATCGGTTAATGCCGAATCAGCGTAAACAACCCGCTGTTCTTCGCGGGACATGTCCGCCAACTGGGACGTTTTTTCCAAACTGAATTGTTGTATTGTTATTTCTGTGCCACCAACGCGAACCAAGGTGGTGTCACCCGCACTGCCACCGAAAATCCATTCGGCAACACCCCATCCGACAAATGAAAACGCCAATAATGCAATCAAGATTTTTGCAACAGGTTTGTCCGCCGCATTACGTAAATATTCTAGCATTTAATCCCCTTTTGCGATACCATAGCAAAACGATATCAGAAAAATCAACGAAAAAAAGGGAATTTTCAATGAAAATTATTGCAGGTAATTGGAAAATGAATGGGTCGCGCGATGCGCTGGTTAATATGGTGCGGGCGTTGCAGGATATAGATACCAGTAATACAGTTATTTTGTGCGTTCCGTATACTATGCTGGGGGTTGATGGCGGAAATGTTTATATCGGCGCCCAGGATGCCAGTGCGCATGATAAAGGTGCATATACCGGTGAAGTTTCTGCCGATATGATTGCCGATACTGGGGCCCGGTATGTTATTGTGGGGCACAGCGAATGTCGCGCATATCACAACGATACAAATGATACGGTTCGGCAAAAGGCCGCCGCTGTTATCGCCGCAGGTATGGTGCCAATTATATGTGTCGGTGAAACAATGGACGAAAAACAGGCCGGAAAAACAATGGAAGTCATTGAATCAGGGGTACGGGAATCTGTGCCGTCGGATCCAGATGGTGATGTTATTATTGCATATGAACCACGGTGGGCAATTGGGGCAGGGCTGACCCCGACAAACGCGGAAATTGCCACAGCACATAAATTGATTGCAGATACGCTGGATTCCATGGGATTAAGTAATACGCCGATTTTATATGGGGCCAGTGTCAAGGCATCTAATGCGGCGGATATCATGTCAGTGCCAAATGTCGGGGGTGTTTTGGTTGGCGGGGCGTCCTTGAAACCTGATGACCTCATACCTATAATAACCAGTATCAAATAAGTATAGGATTATTACAGGTGATGTAAGGATATAAAATGTCAGACAAAGAAATAAAAATAGATACTGTATCAGTTAATGATTTAGATTCGGCGCCCACAGCGGGTAAGGCCGCGTGCACGGATTCTGAAAATATACCTGGGGACAAGGGGGGCGAACCAATTGATATGGCCGAACAAATTGAAAAACTTAGTGCCCAGGTAACAGAATTAACGGATAAATATTTACGTGTGGCGGCGGAATTAGAAAATACACGTCGGCGTGCGGCATTGGATATTGAATCGGCGGCACGTAATCGGGCCATGGTCATAGCCAAGAAATTCTTGCCGGTGATGGATGCAATTGAATCTGCGCAAAAGCACAGCCCAGATGACGAAGGTATAAAATCGTTGGCAATGGCAATGGATGGCGCATTTGCGCAAATTGGTATTGTCAAAATAGAATCTGTGGGCCAGGTTATGAATCCGCAATTTCATAACGCAATCCAAGTAATAGATGCACCATCCGCAGATGGAAAAAGTGTCCCGCATAATATGATTGTTGAAGAAATGCAGTCTGGGTATATGTTTGGCGACAGTGTTTTGCGTCCGGCAATGGTTGTTGTATCTAAATAAAAAATCCCGTTTTGTAACGGGATTTTTTTTATGACAGTTTGTGAATTACCAATCCACTGCGTAATTTTGGTTCAAACCACGTTGTCTTTGGTGGCATGATGTTGCCAGTGTCGGCAATATCAATAATTTGACGCATTGTCACAGGATACAGTGCAAATGCCACCGCCATTTCCCCAGAATCAACGCGTTTCTGCAATTCACCCAGTCCGCGAATTCCGCCAACGAAATCAATACGTTTGCTGGTGCGCAAATCACCCAGATTTAATATTTTATCAAATACCAGATTTGACAGCACCGTTACATCCAGTACCCCAATCGGGTCGTTGTCATTGTATGTACCCGGTTTGGCGGTCAACGAATACCATTTGCCATTCAAATACATTCCAAAGTTATGTAATTTGTTCGGTTTATAGATATCTGGACCGATTTCAGTGACGTCAAACGATTCGCGCAGTTTATCCAGAAATTCGTCCGGGGTCAGCCCATTCAAATCACGTACAACGCGGTTATAGTCAATAACGTGCAATTGACTTTCCGGGAATATTACCGCCAAGAAATAATTATATTCTTCGTTGCCGGTGTGATTCGGATTTGCGTTACGTTTTTCTTCGCCAACCAACGCCGCCGCCGCTGTTCTGTGGTGACCATCGGCAACATATAATGCCGGGATATCACGGAATATTTCGGTTATGCGTGCATTAATTGCGTCATCGTCAATTTTCCAGAATGTATGGCCAAAGCCGTCTGGGGCCACAAAGTCGTATTCAGGCGCATGTGACGCGACGTAATCTGAAACAATTTTGTTCATTTCATCAACGTCTGGGTATGCAAAGAATACTGGTTCAATGTTCGCGTTTTGGATACGAACGTGAATCATACGATCTTCTTCTTTGTCTTTGCGGGTTAATTCATGCTTTTTGATTTTGCCGGTCATATAGTCTTCAACACTGGCGGCGGCAACCAGGCCGTATTGTGTACGTCCATCCATTGTTTGGGCATAGATGTAATACATTTCTTTATCATCTTGGACCAACCAACCGCGTTCTTGCCACAGTTTGAAATTTTCAACCGCTTTGTCATACACCGCCGGCGAATGTTCATCCGCAATTGGATTAAAATCTATTTCTGGTTTTATAATATGTAACAGTGATTTTTCACCGGCTTCGGCCTGGGCTTCGGCAGAATTCAGAACGTCATATGGACGCGATGCAACATCAGCGGCAAATTCTTTGGGCGGACGTACGCCGGCAAATGGCTTTATTTTCATACTTGATACTCCTTTGCTGTTTGAATTTATGTTGGAACATATTAAATTATACCCCCATAAATCCAAAAGGCAAACGTCCGCTGTGAAAATTTTTATTGCGCGTTTTGTGTAACAGTTATTGGAATGATTGTTTCTGAACGCGTGTCATCCAATGGGTGTGACTGGAACGATACAGTTGCAAAGTCAATCTTGTCCAGTTCAATTGCGCGCAATGTTCGGTTGTACATTGTATGGTAATATACCACGCGATCATGCATGTCGGTTGCAATTGTCCATTGGGTCGCAGATGGCATATTTACCGGCGCGCGGCCAACAGGGTATTCTGTACCCAATGGCACATCAAAATTGTTCAAGATATGAAACGCCTGCATCGCAGAATCATATGATGTGTCTTGCTGGATAGAATATGTCTGTAAAAATGCTGCGCGAACGAATCGCGATGGTGGGGTAAAGTCCCCCGGCAATCCCAAAAATCCAGAACCGGCACCAAACGCGTTTAACGATATCGGACCCATCTTTATCGGACCGGCCGTGCCCGGAATCAGGTTCACGTAATTATTCAAATTCTTTAATTGCCACGGATAGTCGGGTGAATTTGTCAGTACGCCCAGTTGACTGTCATAAACGTTGGGGCGCCCGTCAACGAATTCAATGATTATTTGTTTCCCAGATGGTTCGGTGACGCGCCAGTGCGCGGTTGATGCACGTGGGTCAATGCTGGTTACGCGTATGTCTTGGATTGCATCGCGCACTTGGTCAACGGTGGAAAATCGTGACAATATCCATGATACTAATTGAAAATCAGAAATTGTTTTTGCTTTTTCATCGGGGTCATATTCAGGGTATTCCCCGTATCCAGGAAAGTAAAATAATCCTGCGGACAGACCGGCTTCGTTCATGCCGTCTACGACCCAGCCAGGTTCCACCACCGCCAAGCCGACATATCCGTACATCGCAGAAAATGCCATTCCGCCCGTTTCGCCATTTGGCAACATTGATTGTTGAATATATCCGCGTGGTACAATTGTGTACATGTTGTCCATTTCTGAGGCGCCCCATTCAATGGTGCGCGCAGTAACCACGCCGTTATCTTTGGATTTCAGGGTGATACCTGTACAGGCATCGGCCCCGTTTGCACTGATTAAGCCGATTGTCGCGGCCAGTGCGAAAAATAATTCTCTCTTTGCCATGTTGTCATTATTGCGCGTTTGAATTTTTTTTCCACAGGAAAGATTGCCACAAAATATGGTGGGGCAGGGTAAAAAAATAAAAATCCCTCAATCGAGGGATTTTTTATCGTTCGGATTTTTTTAGAAATCATATCTGAACTTTAACATACCGGTCTGGGAAGTGTAATCTTCGTGCAGATCCAGGTCATAGTTCAACGATACTTCCAGTCCACGATACTGGGCGGCCAATCCGATACCGAATTCACCACCAAAGCGTGACAGGCGATCCGCGTCAATCACATACGATACGTTGCCCGGCGCGTTTACTGTGGCCACAGCTGCATCAGACATAAAGTCATATGTCGCCGCTGCACGCAGTTCTGGACGGAATTTCAGTTCAGACGCCGATTCGATTTCGAACGCATACTTTACGCCCGCGACACCGGTCAGATAGTCTGTATCCAACGCGTCAACTTCGCCCAACCAGCTCTGATATGCATCCTGGCTGATATGCAGGTAACGCATACCAACTTCTGGTGTGAAACCGGATGCAAAGTCATAACCCGTCATGATTTGACCACCGAACGAATCGACATCATATTCTGTCTTGCGTTTGAATCCATATGGATCCGCAGATTCGTCATAGTTAGCCATTGTATAATTCAATGCTGCATTGACATACCATTCGTTTGGCTTGTACTGGCCATACAGGAACAAGCTGTTCGATTCGATACCTGTATCACGCGAATTCGAATCGACATCAGTGTCATTGTATGCATAACCGATACCCAGAGTATATTTACCGTCAATCAGTGTATCTGCACCGACAGAAATACCCCATGTATCGCCGCTGAACTTGCCATTATATTTCGAATGGTTGTACAGACCCTGGACCCACAGGCCATAATCCGCAGATGTTAAATCACCACCACTGCGGCCGACCGATGCACCGGACATACGACCCGCAGCCAGCGACATCACCTGGTTCTGGACAGACGATGCGACCGATTGTGCGACCGGCTTGTCATCTGGGTTCAGTTTTGCCAGTTCTTTTTCAGCATTGCCAGTCTTGCCCGCGACCAGGTCTTGTTGCGCCATCAGCGAAATCGTATTCAACACATCGTCATTTGTGTTGGCTATGATGCTGACCGCGTTTGCCGCACCTATCGACAGGTTTGTACCCTGGGCAATTTCTTCCACTGATTTGATTGCAACAGTGATTTCACCTGTTTCACCGAATGTGGCGTCATAGATTGCATTGTTATACACAATCTTATCTTCTGGTACTGTCACACCAAAGTTATATGTACCCACAGATCCGAACATCAGGTTCAACAGTCCGTTATCGCCAACGGTGATATTACCTGTTTCGACACGACCATACGAACCCTGGTTCAAGATTTGTGCAGTCAGTGTACCATCCAGTGTAACCTCAGACTGTTTTACGGTTGTTGTACCGATATTCAGTGTTGCACCATCCTCAATGGTCAGTGTACCGTCACCGGTAATACCGCCACCCAGCGTAGTTGTGCCGGATGCGACCGTCACTGTGCCATTATTGTAGATGTCATTTGCAACACCTGCTGCTGTGTTATTTGCAAATGTATTTGTACCAGACAACGTTATATTTCCAGTACTACCGCCAGACTCAACATTCGCAATCGCACCACCTCGACCAGCAGCACTATTACCAGTAAACGTGGCATTGGTGATTTCTAACACACCTGCATTAGTAATCGCCCCACCTTGACCCATTCCTGTTTTGCCAGTCATTAAGTCCGTTGTCAGGGTTGCTGTATTATCAGAAAATTCGGCACCATCTATTTTGACTTTACCCCAAGCACCATTATGTATTGCGCCACCATTTGTTGATGTGTTCGCGCTGAATAATGTGTTGTTTATGGTAGCGATATTTGCTTCACCTTGGTTTCTGATGGCGCCACCGTTCCAGCCACGATTATTTGTAAAGATTGAATCAGTAATAGTTAATACACCACCACTGTCCGATTGTAAACGAGCATTATTAATTGCGCCACCATATTGCGCAGAATTTCCATCAAATGTAGAAGACTTTATGATTGCGTTCCCTGATTCTGCATTATAAATGGCACCGCCCGCATAATCTGCTTTGTTGCCGCTGAATGTCAGATTTTCTGCCAGTTTTAATATGCCGTTATTATAAATTGCGCCACCGTTAGAACCTTTGCTATTTAACTGTGAGCTGGCATAATTATTTATAAAATCACCATTAACAGTTAAATCACCTTCGTTATAAATGGCGCCGCCATTTGCAACTGTTTGATTCGTTGTGACAGAATTTCCAATGAAATCGCCATTGATTGCAACTGTTGCATCATGACCTGATTCTTTGATGGAAATTGCACCACCAGTGGATGTTTTCGTAATGTCTGTATTATCGGTTGTTGCGATAACTTTATTATTTACGAAATTACCAGTGATGTTATCAATTGATACATCTGTATTTGTGCCAGCCTTGATATAAATGGCACCACCATTTGCATATGCGTCACCGGTTGCGCTGTTGTTTTCAAAGTTTCCGTTAATGGCACCAATCTTTGTTACATCACCGGTTGCCCATTTGCCTTCGATATGAATTGCACCGCCACCTGCAGATACTAATTTATCGCCAGATACCATTTCATCAGAATAATCTTTGTCTTCACCGACAATTTCTGCAATTGCTGCGTTACCAACAAAATTACCTGTGATACTTTCTATTGTACTTTGATACAAAGCCAGCGCACCACCATTTGCAGTTGCTTTACTTGCAGTTTCTGACTTTGTATGTGCAGAATTGTTAATAAAATCGCCATTTATTGCACCAATTGATCCACGATTATAAATCGCGCCACCCTGGGCATAGACGTCTGTTGTTAATTCTGCTGCTGCATCTTTGTGATTTTCGGCTTTATTGCCTTGGAACAGTGTGTTTGAAATTTCTGTTATAACACCTTCGGATGCATTAAAGATTGCCCCACCAGTATTTGAAGCAGAATTTTCAACAAACTGTGTATCACCAGTTAAGGATATTTTACCTTCATTATAGATAGCACCGCCATTATTAGCAGAGTTATTTTCAAACGACGCGCTTCCATTAAATGTCATACTTGAAGAACCTTCAAATACACCATTCCAGATTGCACCACCAGCACCAGTTGCAGAGTTATTTGCAAAAGCAGCCCCTTCGTTGAAAACGAATTCACTATCTGTTGCAGAAATAGCTCCACCACCTTTTACGTTTCCCTCAGAAGGTGCTAACGCTGTATTGCCTGTAAACAAAGCATCACCGTTAAATGTTGCTTGTGAGCCATATAAAGAAATTGCGCCACCCTGTCTATCTGCAACATTATCTTCAAAAATAGATTTACCCTTGAAAGTCAAAATTGCATTACCATTATCTGGCCCTAATTTATTCGGGTCTTCTTGTACATCCGCCTTAGTTGAAGCGATTGCACCACCATAACCATCACCAGTTGCAGAAGAACCAGAAAAAGAATCTTCTGGCAAATTCCATGTCCCCTTATTCCCAGAGAACTTAACATTGTCACCAAAATTAACTACATTACCACCATACAAGAAAATAGCACCCCCAGCAGAGGCGATATTTCCATTAAATTCTACATTATTTCCAATTTCTGTTGTTGCATATTCAGAGCTATTACCTTGGGCATATATAGCACCGCCCATTTCTGCGCCGTCACTTTCAGAAAGATTGGCATCTTGTTCTTCCGTTCTTATATAAGAAGCATTATTTGAAAAGATTGTTCCATCTTCAACAACGACACTGCCAAGATGATTCTGAACGACACCTCCCGCAACAGCATGGTACCAATCGCTATAAACGCCATCTACAGAATTAACATCACTTTTTCCAAGTGTTAACGTACTACCATTACTTACAAAATAATGATACCCATTAAAATTTTCAGTTGGTTCGGTAACGGTGTCCGCCAACGCAGGTGTAATAAGCAATGCAGGTAAAACCGAACATGCTTTTAGCCATTTATTAGACATACTTTCTCCTTTTGCTGTTTGTGAAATTTGATACCCTTCTGTTCTTTCAGCGTATCATGCCCAGAGAAACTGTCAACATAAATTATTATGAATTTTTCCCCAAAAACATAAAAACGCCGCCAATCCAATTGGATTTGGCGGTCGGGGAGTTAAGAAAATCAACCAAATTTGACCCCGCCAGCCTTTGGGAAACCTGAATCAGGTCCGCTTGCGTCCCTGTTGTATAACTGACGGCCCCCCGACCTGTGCGGGGTGGTGGATAATAAAAGGCGCCCATCGCGCCGCATATCATCCCCGTGCGGATTGCGACATAACGTAAGTTTATGCCGATTTGGTATGGGTTTTCTTATGACCCCGAATCCAAATCCCTTTGGATTCACGAAATATTATACGCACCCATCTGTCAAAACGCAAATAAAAAAATAGATTGCAAACACGCATAATACAATATATAATAGCCCAACACATTGGGGCATAGTTTAACGGTAGAACTCCGGACTCTGACTCCGTCAGTGTTGGTTCGAATCCAGCTGCCCCAACCATTCTTCGCGTCTGTGGCGTTGCGCCGGCAAGCCGAAGCGGAACAGTTCTTGCGAAGGTGTGTCACACGAAGTTTTAACGAAGTGTGGCAGACGCACTTAATATTTACTCTGCTGTTCGGCGGGGTTATTTTTTTGGAATGCGCAGATACTTAATTAATTGTACAAATTAATCATACAAAATACACAAATGGACTGGTTGGTACAGTTGCTATGAATATGTTCTTGTGTTTTTGTGGTTGCAAGTTGGATATATTGTGCTAGGCTTTTTGGTGAGAAGGGTTTTCGCAATTACAAAGGAGAAAATATGTCTGCACACAAACATTTGATTGATTTGTTAAAGGTTTGTTCGGTATTGCCGGCGTTGGTTATTATGCCTGCGTTTGCAACGGATGCCGATGCTGATGTTAATGATGATGCCGCACAACCAGTGGTGCATCAACCGGCCACAAATCCATTCGCAGTTAAGAGTTGGAGTGGACTGAAATACACCGCACCTGCAAATACGTCGGTGCTTGGCGGGGTTCTGAAAATTTCGGGCAATGGTTATGAACATGCGGATATTAATGTTGGTATCGCAGAAAACAACCATATATATCTGTCAAAAGATACGGAAGATACGGATGATGTCGCAGGGCAGGGGGCGGTTCTGTATGCCAATGGTGCGATAAATTCTGTCAACGGGTTATTCAGAAATAATACAATTACAAATGAATCCGCGTACGCGACCAAGGCGTCGGTAAACGGCGGGGTGTTTGCATTGTACAGGGGGACAGATATTGGTTCAATTAATGGTGATTTTGAAAATAACGTTGTTACATCAAAGTATGTTGGGACAGATGAGACAACAGAATACACGTCGGGTGATCAGATTTCCGCTGGGGGTGGTGCGATTCATATAGAGGGTCAATATGGCAATGGTTCTGCAACCGAAGCGCATATTGGCACAATCACCGGTAATTTCAAAAACAATGCGGCAATTGGTGATGGATATGCCAGTGGTGGTGCGATTTATATCAAGGGTGGTGCCGACCGCGAAGGACAAACAGGGGCCGACACGTCAATCGGACTGATTAAGGGTGATTTTACCGGCAACTATGTCAAAGCCACAACAAATACCACGAATAATAAAAAGATATCTTCGGGTGGTGCCATATCTGTTAAGCGTGCAGATAGTGCGCCAAATGGGGCCAGTGTTAACATAGAAGGTAATTTTGATGGAAACTATGTTGAAACAAATGGAACAGATGCTTTTGGTGGCGCGATTTATAATGAAGGCGCCGTGCGTGTCACAGGGAACTTTAACAATAACTATGTTAGTTCGGAAAGTGCGAATGGTTGGGGTGGCGCTGTGTATAATGCCGTTGGTGCAACGTTTGTCATAGACCAGGGATCCGAATTCATGTATAACGCGGCGGCATCTGGGGGGGCAATTTGGAATGAAGGTACATTGACGTTTAACAATGGTAATACGCAATTAAACTTTGGGCACAATACAGCAGGTAATATTGCTGGGGCGATTTATAACAAGGGTGATATTGATAAAATATCATTCGCGTCGTTCCAAGATAATAATGCGGTCATGGGCGGTGCCATTAACAATGCCAAGATATCCAAAGATGGCACGTTCGGTACAATTGGTGAAATATCGCGTTCTGTATTTGCCGATAATCACGCAAAAACGTCGGGCGGTGGCGCGATTCGTAACGAAGGGGTTATTGAAAAAATCAGCCGTGTGACATTTATGGAAAACGATGCCGGTAATGGGGGCGCAATCTGGAACGGTTCGTGGGGGCTGATTGGTACGGATGGCGCGGCGGGAATTGCCAGTATTGAAGATTCAACATTCTTGAATAATGATGCGTTGGCTGCATCTAACCCTGAGCAACAGGGGGGCGCCATTACAAATGCCGGCAAAATTAACCTGATTGCAAGAACAGAATTTACCGGTAACCGGGCAGGAATCAAGGGTGGCGCAATCGCCAATGTTGGTTCCCAGGCTGGCGCAGTGCCGACAATTAACCTGCAAGACGTTACATTTACAAATAACAGTGCCGGTGAAATGGGTGGCGCGATTTATAATGAAAGCGAAACTCTGATAACTCTGGCCGGTAGTAATGTATTTACAGGCAACATCGCCGCGAACAAGGCAAATGATATTTATAACGCGGGTACGATAAATATCACTGGTGGCGAAACAAAACTGGGCGGCGGTGTGACCGGAACGGGAACGTTGTCAGTTGCCAAAGATGCAACATTAAATATTGGCGCAACAACATTACAGCAAGGAACATTTACACTGAATGGAACATTGGTCGCATCGTTTGTCAACACCAATGCATATGCCAAGTTAGATGTTGACAGTTTCAGTGGCGATGGGGATATCGTGCTGACATTTGGTTCGGTGGGCGTGTATGATATCGGAACAGATATCAGTGGCGTTGACCTTACGTACAGTGACAAGTTGTACAATGTTGATGTCACAGGTCAGAAAATTGTTGTCAAGACAAAGTCCATGGATGAAGTTATGAATAATTCCAATGTTTCTGCGATGGTGGCAGGGACTATGATTGGGCTGTCTAACAGTAATGATTATGCATTGAACATTGCGTCGTTAAATGCGCAATCGGCACTGGAACGTGGTGATACAGAATATCTGGAAACAGAATCCAAGAAATTGGGACCGGGCGCGCAATCAGTGACCCAGTCGGTATCGTCATCGGTACAAAACCAGGTTATATCGTTGGCGGCGAATCGTATGACGGGTGGTATCGGACGCAGTGGTGGCGACGAAGATAATCTGGATTATGGCGTATGGGCCCAGGGCTTAATCAATCATTCCAGATTAAATGGCCAATTTACTGGTGATACACTGGGGATTGCGGTTGGTGTTGATACGATGATAGACAATACATATACACTGGGTATCGGATATGCGTATAACAATACAGACGTTGATTCTGGTGAAATGGGAACAACCAATATTGACAGCAGCAGCATATTCGTATATGGCCAATACAAGCCGAATGAATGGTTCGTAAATGCGATGTTGAATTATACAATGTCTGATTATGACCAAAGTGTTACGGCATTTGGTGCGACGTTTGATGACACCACATATGGGGTGACGTCGTTTGGTGGCCAGGTGATGGGTGGATATGAATTTGCATCTGGAATCACGCCAGAGGTTGGATTGCGTTATTTGCATGTGGCCCAGGATAATTATACTAATGGCCTGAACGATATATCTGTTCAAGATACAGATTATCTGACCGGTATTGCCGGAATGCAATATGCGTTCGCAATTGAATCTGACAGTGAATTAAAGTTCAGTCCGAATTTACGCGCAGCGTTAACATATGATTTCTTGTCTGATGCGGCGGTGGCGACAGTGACAATCCCTGGGGCGGCGTCATATGTTGTATCGGGTGAATCTTTGTCCCGTCTGGGCGGGGAATTCGGTATCGGATTATCCGCAACGTACAAGGGGTGGGAAATTTCAGCAAATTATGATTTGGATTTGCATGAACACTATACATCTCATACAGGTATGTTAAAGTTCAAGTACGATTTTTAACAATATCTGGTCGTCAAAATACTTTCCGCAGAAAATGCCCGTTTCTGCGGAATTTTTGTATAAGTTTCCTAAAAATATATTGAAATGACGGGGCGGGTTATGTAGAGTGATAGGGTAATAAAAGGATGAATGAGTTATGTTTGGGTTGTGGGGCAGAAAATCTGATAAAGTCGCGATTTTGAATTATGGCAACTTTGAACGTGAAAATTATGGCGCGATTTTAACGGCATATGCTTTAAGCAAGTTGTTGCGGATGAATGGGTATGATGTTAAAAACATAAATTATCGTCCGAATTTTTATCAACCATTCGCAAAAAATGATACGTTTGTGCATTTTCGCAGAAAATTTCTGCCGATGACAAAAACAATAAAAACACAGCGGGATTTCAAAAAGTTAAATAAAAAATATTCTGTTTTTGTCGTTGGCAGCGACCAGGTTTTTAATCACGATTTTGTGCGCAAAGAAAATGATGTTTATTACCTGGGGTTTGTTGATGATAACAGGCGCAAGGTTGCCTGTGCGGCATCATTTGGAACGAATCGCTTTATGGGGGATGACGCCGAAAAACAACATGTGCATGATTTACTGGCGCGGTTTGACGCAATTTCAGTACGCGAACCGTCCGGGGTTGATATATTGCATGATATGGGACTGGATGGGGTATATATCTTGGATCCTGTGTTCTTGATAGATTGGGACGATATGATTGGAAATTACCATCCAAATGGTACGTTTTATTATTCTATATGGCCCCAGATACAAAATATTGCCGCAGATAAAAATACGTTCGCCAGTGGCATGAGTGCCCAAGATTGGTTGGCGGGAATAAAAAATGCGGATTTATTGGTGACAGATTCTTTTCATGGAATTTGTTTCGCGATAATGTTCGGCACGCCGTTCGTGCCGTTGGCACTGAAAACAGATGCACGTATAGAACGCTTGTATGCACTGTTTGATGCGGTGGGAATTTCACGGGACCAGATTTTGTATTCTGATTCTGATACGGATTGGGAAAATTTGCAGCAATATGCGATTACACCAAATGTTGGTGACAATTTAGACAAATTGCGCCGTTTTTCGGTTCAATGGATATTGGATGCATTAAAGGGATAAATCTGACAGCCAGCCGCGTGGGTACGTTTATAATGTCTGGGATATTGTAAAAAATACCGCCATGTCTGGGCGGTATCTTTAATTGTTTGTAAAATATTTGCCACGTTGACGTTCGGATACAGATTCCATTTCATCAAATATATCGTCCGCGGCGTTTGTATCCATTGCGTTGGCGTTCGTACCAGTTATATATTCGGCACCGTTCAGTATGATTATGCGACTGGGTAACATTTCGCCATCGTTGTTACATTCAATATAATACTGGTTATAATCATATTCTTTGCCGTAACAGCCGTCTTCTTCAATTGCGATAAATCCCCAATCAGCCAAATCGCGGCATGACGGAATCGGATCAGCAATTAATCCATTCGGAACATCAGCCACCCAATCAACAGGAACGTTTTCACACCATACGGGTACCATTTCTTCATCCCAATATGCCATGGAACCGTTCGCAGATGTTCGGCGTACACCAAAGCAATCACCGTTCAAGACATCTGTATCAAAATCAGGATTAATACCGTTGTTTTTTTTGATGTCATTCATTGTTTTTGCCACGGGAATAAATGCGTTTGGGTCATCCAATGCTTCGGGACAAATTAATTTTTGCCCCCAGCATTTTGCGTCATTGTCCCATATTTGCGATTCATATCCGATACCCATTTTGGTATAGCATTCTGTGGGATCACGCCGGCACACGGTTGATGTGGCCAATGTCCAATTACTGGCCGCGTTGGCACCAGATGCCAACAGTATGCCCAGTAAAGATATCGCGAACGTTTTTCCCATTTTTATTCTCTTGTCGTGCATATTTTATCAAATTTTTGTACACAAATCAATATGACAGCATATGCATTTTTATCATTTGTTATACTGGTTTCTTATGGTGTGTCAGACAGGCTTTCTATGCTGGATGTGTCTGCGCAATAACCCCACTTTGAATTTGCCCCCGTTTCATCATAGAAATATTTTAACTGGGTATGTCCTGTTTTATCATGAACGCCGTCGGCGGTGTCATTTGCATTGTCAACCCATTGTGTATCAACCCATGTTCCACCCAGTCGTTCGCATTCCGCAGATAATTGGGTCGCCATATCACGCCGTACAGAATCCATTACGATGTTAATATCCTGTAATACCGCGATTGGTACAGTTGCTGTTGAATCTGTTGCGTTTAATTCTTCATAGAACGACGGACGCAGGCATGTTTCCAATGCATACTGGGTCATTTTTTGATACAGACTGCCGACGTAATCGTCGCCACAATCCAGGCTTGTGCCACCGACCGTCCCAGCGACTGGTGCAGCTGTGTCACCGTTACATGTGTAACCTGTCGGACATGGCAGACAACGGTTGTTGACCGATTCCGCGGTTGTTGGTACCCAATTGCCATCATTTTGTGTCGCCAAGAAAAATCCTGGTGCACAGCTGTAAAATACAATCTGTGTCAGACACATATATCCATTATCCGGCAGATTCACCCCAATATCAACCACCACAGAACTGTCCGCGGGAACAGATACACCTTCGGCACGGTTACACGCCATGTCAGATGCGTATATATGGTCACCTGGGGAATACACACGGCATCCATATGGGTATGTGTGTAATGTATCGTTACTGGGGACGGTACAGGTTTCTTGGGCAAATGTGGTCAGCAAGTCACGGCAATTTGACAATATTTTTTGATCAGTTAAATCGGCCATTGCATCAACCAATAATTGCAACCCTTCGCCATCAGGATCACCGTACAGGCGGCTGCATGTGTTTAATTTTTCGCGACACAGTTCTTCGGACAATTCCAAACGCGACCCCAGTAATAATTCTTCTTTGATATTACTAAAATCTTTCAATGATTCTGATTGTTGGTCATAACATGCGTTAACAACATCCATACATTCGTTCTTTACCGTGCGAACGCGTGACTGTTGACCTTGGTATATTTCGGTCAGTGCCTGGCGTACGAATTCGTCCCATACTTCGTCTGAAATGTCGCGGCATGTGTCCAGACTGCCTTCGGCATACATGCGCATGCGATTTAATTCTGCAACAATCAATCGGTTCGTTGCGTTATTCAGCACATCGCCGTCCAGTGATATTTGGTATTCCAGTTGATAAAATTCTTCGCTGTAAATTGGTTCGCCGGTATCACGATTCAGATAGCGACCGGTAATATCCAGACAATGAACGTAATTCGGACCACATGCGGTTTCTGCGGTAATGTCGGCACGAACATTCGCAATACAGTCGTTGATAGATGTTGAATTGTGGGCGTTGTAGTTATCAAGACGGGCAACATTCATTTCGCGTTCTGTGCTGCGTATAGAACTGTTTGCCTGGATTAACTGGTTATCCAGTGCATTTGATAAATTTGTACAATCGTTTTCAATATACATACCGTACGCAGAAACAACCATTGATAATGTTGATTTATTGGTGCAACTGTCGGCAACAATGTCAACACATTGGGCATGAACAGCGTTATACAATGCTTCACCAGTCAAATTGGCAATGTTTTCACCAGATGCCAAATCTGTTGTTGCCCATATTTGATTTATGTCCCCGGCAATGTCCAGTTTGCCCAGCGTTGACAGAGACTGGGTTTTTGATGTTGATAAAACTTCACTGATTCCGGCCAAATATTGCGCAGATTCAGATGAATCGTTTTTGATTGCTTGTTCGCCTTCGCTGGCATGTAACATGGCATTGACTTCGCCCGCTGTTTTATCAATCACGTCAATGTTCAAGTTGTGAAAGTCTTGTAATTGGTCCGACGCCTGGGCCAATGCGCGTTCGCGTTCTTGGATATCAGTCAGGCGTGAAGAACATATACACCGACGATATGAATCGTTGGCGGTTGCACAAAATTGGTCCATGCATGTAAAATATGCGTCGCGGCACTGGTTATATCCAGTACCAAATGTACTGGTCGTCGCAGGTGAACCAATTGTTGTCGCACGTGCCGTTGTACGTGCCGCGCGCGCCGGTGATGATGTTGCGCTGCGTACCGTGGTGGCCGCGCGATTTACGGTGTTGGTTGTCGCACTGCGTGGCGATGCGGTGGCAACGGTTGTTGATGCGCTGCGTGCAACGCGTGATGTCGGGGTTGTTGCACTGCGTGTTATGGTTTGTTGCGATGCCGAACGTGATGTTACGGACGAATTGCGTGAAATTGTATTCTGGTGCGATGCGCGTGATGATACCGTATTGGATTGACGCCCCGATTGAACAGAACCGGTGCCTGTGCGCGAATTTGTTGTCGCACGCGCAATAACAGATGTTTCGGTGTCAGATGAATTATTCGTCCGATTTATGGATTTTGAATCACGAACAGCAGCGTCAGCATGCACGATGCAAACGCAACACATCATGATAAAAATCCACAGTTTTCTCATTCCTTCAAATCATATATTATAGTAATGATAACAAAAATATATTTTTATGAAAAGTAATTTTATTTGCAGTTTGTTGTAATTTTTATCAAAAAAAATCCACCAAACGGTGGATTATGCATTTGATTGTGATGGCGCGTCCCCAGGTGCACGGTTGCGTTCAACAAATGTTATACGACCCTTGTCCAGATCATACGGTGTCATTTCAACACGAACATTTTCGCCGACGTTCACCCAGATGCGTGCCTTGCGCATTTTGCCACATACGGTTGCCAATATTTCGTGGCCATTGTCCAAGCGAACACGGAACATTGTGTTTGGTAATTTATCAACCACAGTGCCACTGAAAACAATTACATCATCTTTTGCCATTTATAATCCTTGGTATTTACTGTAAAATCATGGCGGTAATTGTATTATTGCGAATAAAAAAAAGCAAGATGTTTTTATGTGCTTGCACGGGATGGATTGTTTTGATAAAATTCTATGTAAAGTAATATGTAGGGTGGATTCTATGAAACTTGGATTTTTTTTAGCCACATTATTTTTAATCCCTGGAATTGTTAACGCCGCAGATCGCACGTCGGCCAGTTCGGTGCGTGTTGGTGCCAATCGGGCGTCCCAGGTTGGCGCGCGAATGCCGACAATGACGGCCAATGTCGGTGGCGGTACAGTTGAACAGTCGGCTGTGTTGACGGTGAATCCACTGACCCCCAGTCCAAGTGTTGTGGAATCTGAATCTGATGATGGGGCGGATGATTCGTCGTCGGGGGGCGCGGATACAGAAATCGTTGCAAACAGCCAGTCGTGTCGTGATGCATATCGGGCGTGTATGGATGAATTTTGTTTGCTGGATGAATCCGAGGGGAATCGTTGTGCGTGTTCTGCAAATATAAACCAGGCAAAACCACTTATCCAAGAAATACAAGAAATTCAAGAAGAAGCAGATTTGCTGTATACCGAAGGGGTTGAACGTGAACAACTGGGGGCCCAGGCGCGGTTGGTATTTGGTGAAAGCGAAGCGGCACAAAAAAGTTCGCGCGTGTCGGGTATCAGCTTTGCAGATTGGATAAATATGGGGACAGAACAAGAAGATGCCAGTTTGGGCGCAGATTATGATATTGGTGAAGGGCTGTATATGATGGCGGCAGAATTCTGTGCAGACAAATTGGCGGCCTGTGGTGATGATGCCCAGATGGAAGAAATATTGTATTCACGTTTAATTGTTCAAGATTGTAAAAATTATGAATCTTATTTGAATGACCAAAAATCTATTGCGGAATCAAATAAACGCACAGCCGAAGCGGCCGTGCGCCAGGCGCGTTTAGATATGCTGGATACAACAAACAAGTATAATCGCGGCGAATGTTTATTGGCGTATCGTTCTTGTATCGCGGACAAGGGTGGCTGCGGCGTTAATTTTGAAAACTGTTTGGATGCAGATTTGCTGCAACGCCGTGCAAATGCGTGTGAAAATGTTTTGGATCAATGCATGGCTGTGCGTGAATACGTCTTGCAGGACTGGGAAGCCGAAGCGGTTTCCATACTGGCGGATGCGGAAAAATATGCTGATCGGTATGCACGTCAAACGTGCTTGTCACGGATACAGTTGTGTTTGGAAGACGGCTGTTCAACCAGTACGAATTCAACATGTTTAACAGATGTTAATGTTGCCGCCGGTGTTTGCCCGGTTATTGATGAATGTGAAGCGATGATACCTGGTATCAAGGCGGTTGTTAATGACAAGTTGGGTTATCTGCGTACGCAATTCTGTCAAAATGATGTTGACCAATGTTTGCGTGACCGCTGTGGCGAAAACTTTACTGCGCCGGAATGTGTCGGAAAAAGTGCGCGTGAAATTGCCGAACTGTGTCCCCAGGATATGTTCCCGTCATGTAATAATGAAACGCAATTTGATATCATTGTGAATGCGGCATTGTTACAAATGGATTACCAGATGTTACAAGGCTGTTTGAATTATTTCAGTCAACAGTTGGGTGCGGTTTGCGGGACAGATATGTCGTGTCTGCCGACAGATACGTTGGTGACGTCGTTGACAGAAATTCCAGATAACCAGGAAGATTTGGCCGCATTGCGTGAAACGTTGCGTGAAAATACAGAATTGTCGGTGGACGAATTCTTTGAACAGTTTGAACAGGATAAAACCGTGGCGGCGTGTCAAAGCAGTCAACGTCCGGCCGGTGAAAAAAGCTTGGGGGACAGTGTATTTACCAGTGCGAAGATGATTGCCCAAATTGGTGCAGAAAATCGCGCAATGCGTGCGCTGGAATCCAAGATCGCGGAACTGTCGCGCGAACAGGATTTGGCCGCGGCCGAAGAAAATTGTTATAATACTTACCAGGTTGAAAGCCCGGATGAATCCAGCAAAAATTACAGTTATATTCGCAGTGTGACATTTGAACCGGCGTTGCGTAATTGTCATGTCTGTCGCGTTCAACAGGTTTGTGAAACCGGTGGCCAGAATGAATGGACTGGCGCAATGCAGGGGTTGGCCGGTGGATTGGCCGGTGGGGCATCAATGGGAACAATGGTGTCGCCTGGTTGGGGAACGTTGATTGGCGGTGTCGTTGGCGCGGTTGGTGGCGGACTGGTCGGCGGACTGGGCAGTGGCCAAGAAGAATTCTGTCAAGAAATTGAAACGTGTGAAGATATTAATATGTAATTTGGGCGTTTGTCCAAATTACATGTTTTCTTGTTGTCGGAGAGAGTATAAATGTTAATAAAAAAATTTGTTCTGTCTGTAATGGGGATTTTTGCATTCGTTGGAACGCAAAATGCGTTTGCTGTGGCGCGAACAACAACGCAATCTGCAATCCAACAAGGAACAACGGTTCGTACAAAAATAGAAGCCGTCGGTTTATATGACCAGGCCTGTTATGATGCGTATTTTGGATGTATGGACCAGTTTTGTATCATTGATAATGCAAATGGTGGCGCGTGCGGGTGCAGTGATGACAGTATTGAATATGAACAGGAATTTGCCGCGATTCAAGAAATTCTGGATGAAGCCACACGTTTGCGCACCGAAGAGGTTGAACGTGTTCAGGCCGGCGCAAATGCAGATATTATATTTTCTGGGGAACGCAGATATGACGCAGACGGAAATATTATTGATGACGATGAATTAAGTGCCGAAGAACAAAAGGCCCAAGAACGCGCAGAATTGTTGGCGCTGTTTAATACCAGCATTTATGACGAACCAGAAGAAGATACAACAACCAGCATTGCGGATATGGTTGGTGACGAACTGTATCGCACGGCCGATGAATTGTGCGTGGCCCAGGTGCCGGATTCTTGTGCCGGGGATATTGATTTCTTGCGTCAATTATATTCGCGGCAAATTACGTCGGACTGTTTGGGGTACAAGAATTCATTAACGGCGAAGCGGGCCGAAGCAGAACTGGATTTGGCAGATGCAGAAGCAGCAGTACGTGCGGCATTACAGGAAAGTTTTGAAAGTGCAAATAAATATGATTTGGGACAGTGTATGGTTGAATTCAAAAAGTGTATGCAGACCGAAGACGCATGTGGTGAAAACTGGGAAAACTGTGTCGCAACCATTGCCGCAGAAAATATGCAAAATAATGCCGCGGTCAGTACAGCTGGAACAGTTGCGGAATCTGTGGATACGTACAATATTACCGAATCAACAATGGACATATTGAATACTAAACGTCCAATTTGTGAAAATGTTTTGGCCCAGTGTGTGGCTGTGCGTGATATGGTGTGGCCAAATTTCTTGAAAGAGGCCGCGCCCACAATTCGGGTGGCGGAATTACAGGCAGAATCAAAATTCCGTCAGTCTTGTTTAACAACAATTTCTGAATGTATTACAACCGCGTGTCGCGATGATATTGCCGGCAAAGGCGTTGCCACCATGGATGCATGTTTGTCACGTCCGGAAATGGCGCGCAGTTTCTGCAAGGTTGAAATTGATCCGTGTGAACGTATGGAACCGCTGATTTGGGGATATGTAGAAGACAAATTGGCGGCAATGCGTGTTGATGCATGTACACAAGAAGTCAAAGATTGCTTTACCGCCGACACGCGCTGTGGGGCGAATTTTGAAAACTGTATTGGTATGGATTATGACTATATCCATGAAATGTGCCCAATTGACAGTCTGGTCGTGTGCAAGGCAAATAATCCGAATTTTTCCATGGACGATTTGGATTCTATGTTGATGGGATTGTATCTGAATATTGATAATGCAATGCTGGACCAGTGTCAAAACTTGGTTGACCAGAAAATGGCGGAAATTTGCGGCAGTACAACTGATTGTAACCGGTTTGCTGCGGATGATACAATTGGTACTGGTTCACTGCGGTCGCAGAAAGATGGCGATGTGTATCGGGTAACCGGGATGATTTCGTTCGGCAGTATTAAGATGGGTGACGCGTCCGGCCAAATGACAACATTAAATGCGGATGGTGATACCGTTAAACTGGGGCCTGGTGAAATTGGTGTTGGTGAATATATCGCAAAAATACGTGAACAAAATGCCGATGTTCCAAATGCTGATGCAATTATAAATACAATTGAAGAAGAATTGAATAATATCGCGGGGACAATTAATCGCACAATCGCGATGATAGAAGAAGACCCGGAAATTCAATATTGTGTCAGTGGGCGCGACCTGTCGCAGATAACTGGTGATGATGGTGCCACGACCGAAGCGCGCTTTCCGAACCTGTTGAACCAGGTGAAAATGCAAATCGCGGTTTCTGCGTTGCGCCAGGCACAAGACAATTATAATAACAAATTGAATACGGCGATTGCGGATGCAACCAAAAATGCATCTGCCGACATCGCGCAATACATGTGCCAGAAAATTGCAGAAAATGGCGGAAATATGCTTGCCAGTGATGCAATTGCACAGTCAACGTCGTTAAATGTTCCATATGCAATCAGTTATGATGTTGGTACAGGGTTGACCGCCGAAGACTTAACACGTGGTGGTGCCGGCGTTGTCCAGGCGGGTGGCATGACATTCAAAAATGAGGCATATTTAGGTGGCGGATCTGGACTGGAAGGCGATGGTATGACCAAAGAGGTGACAGCTGTCTTTAATCGTGATACGCGTACATGTCATATCTGTACCACTATAACGACACAAAATTGTGAAACAACCGGCAGCGTCAGTTGGTTCCACAATAACCGTAATGTTAATTGTACAACGGAAACGTCTGGACCGGTTTGTGAAGATATTGTGATGTAGTGTATTTGACCCGCCAACGGCGGGTCTTTTATTTGAATACAAAATTCCTAGACATTTTTGAAAATAAATGTGATATTATATATGCAGGTAAACGAACAAAAGGGGTTATTTATGAAAAAAATTTCTGTGATTGCGGCCTTGGGCACAATTGCCAGCGGGGCGGCATTTGCTGATTTCCAGCCGAATAATCCGGCGCCGGTTGGTGGCGGTTTTGTTGGCGGTAATGAAATAGTTGTCACGGTAAATCAAGTCAAAGAAATGCGCGATGATACACCGGTGATTATCCAGGGACGTATCGTTCAACGTATGGGCGATGAAAAATATTTGTTTGAAGATTCAACAGGTTCGGTAACAGTTGAAATTGACCGCAAGGATTGGCGTGGCCAGACAGTAACACCGTCTGATACAGTTAAACTGTATGGCGAAGTTGATTCGGGCATGTTCAAAACCGAAGTTGATGTTGATTATGTCCAGAAATTGTAATAAAAAAATCGCCCAGTTGGGCGATTTTTTTTATGGTTTGCATTTATACTGAATAAATTGTATAATTCATATGGCAACAATGTGTTATTGTTGTGTGGCTTCACATCCACTGCAAAGCATCGCGATATGCGATGAAAAATTCTCCAACCAATCCGGGTTGGAGGGGTCTTGAATATATATTGAATAAAGACCGCAATTCTTTGCAGTTGTTGTGAACCTCCAACCACTTGAAATTATTTCCGGTGGTTTTTTGTTGCAAAAATGGGGGTCAAAGATGAAAAAGATATTTGTCGCCATTGTCGCGTGTATGATATGCAATGTTGGTTGGGGTCTTCCAGTGGTATGCCGGGGTGACAAGTGTATTCCAGGTGAGTGGTCCCCAACATATTCTGCCAATGACTGTCAGGTTTGTCCAGCCAACACATATCAAGATGGCTGTATTAATCCTAGTAAAGAGTGTACCCCGTGTCCCGCGGGGACCGTCACGATTGGCGATACGTGGGCCGATCATGACAGTATTGATGATTGTATTCCGATGGAAACAGAAGAAATATCTTGTAATCCGGGATATTATTTACCCGCAAACAGTCAACAATGCACACAATGTCCACGTAATCATTATTGTCCCGGTGGGACGTTTACAGAAACGACATCTGATTCTGGGATAACACAATGTCCAGATAACACAACATCACAGCCGGGTTCAGACAGCGCAGATGACTGTGTTCTGAATATACCGTGTAATCCGGGATATTATTTACCCGCAAACAGTCAACAATGCACACAATGTCCACGTAATCATTATTGTCCCGGTGGGACGTTTACAGAAACGACATCTGATTCTGGGATAACACAATGTCCAGATAATATGTATTCACCACTGGGGTCAGATAGTGCGGATGATTGTGGGCGCGTGTTACATATTGGCGAATATATTTTATATCTGCGTACGGCAAAACTGACCGTGCCATCACTGAATGTCCAGATTGGCAACACGATATATTATGGTGATATGTTCCCCGCGTAATAATTAATATCACCGCCATGGGGCCCGGGGTAAATAAAAAATCGCCTAATTGGGCGATTGACTTGGGTATTGTTTGAATGTGCCGGTTGCAAATGGCGCGGTGACTTGAATTGATATGCGCCGGTGCAAAGACGTGTAAGCGAAAAAAATTGTATGCAGCCTGGGGCGTGTCCAGAAAACTGGAAACGCATCCCGGATGTGGTCAATATATCGGATGGAATGTTTTTTTGGGGGGCGATGATAGTGGTGCATGGACGTAATTCAGACAGATGCCAATATTAATCTCTGGTGTTTTTATGTTTTTTTCAATAAACATATGAATGGAATATGTTTATAATTGCAATAACATGAAATTGGAATCGTCGGGAATTTTGATATCGTTGCGACCGTTTGGGGAACGCGATTGTGTGGCACACATATTTACGTCTGGGTATGGGGTTATGTGTGGTATGATGCGTGGTGCAATGGTTGCGAAAAAAAACAGGCCTTTGGTTGGGCAAGTGGGTGTGGCATCATGGAATGCACGATTGGATTCGCAATTGGGCACATTTCATTGGGAACCAGAAAAGAATTTGGCGGCAGGTGTTATGTTGTCGCGCGGCGGATTGGGATTTTTGAACAGTGCGTTCGGACTGATTTTATCTTTGTTGCCGGAACGCGAACAGTACAAGAATTTGTATGACCAGACGTTGAATATGCTGGATAATTTATGTTCGGATGCGGCAACCGAATTGTACCAGAATTGGGAAATTGCCTTGTTGCGCGAAATGGGGTATGCATTGGATTTGCGATCGTGTTCAGGGTGCGGGACGCATGACGATTTACAGTATTTATCGCCACGGACTGGGCGGGCGGTTTGTGCAAAATGTGCCGCACCATATGTGGATAAACTGTATCATTTGCCACTGGATTTGAATGTGCTGCGGCACTTTATTAATCGTGCATGTGATGCCCAGGGTGTGGAATTGCCACTGGCGCGAAAAATTTTGTAAAGTTACTAATTATTCCTTGCACTGGGAATAATTTTTATGTATTGTAACTATCGTTCAACAGACAAAGGAGAAAATGATGACTTGGACAATTTTAATCCTGGTGATTGGTATTCTGTTGTTCTTGTTCGGTGGTATGTTGCTGGGCAAGGGTGACGACAAAAAACCATCTGCGGGAAAAATCGTTGCAAACAAATCTGTCACATTAATTGCGATTATTTTAATTGCAGGCAGCATGTGCCGTCTGTATACACCGTATTATCTGACCGCGGTTAACCCGGCAATTGTACAGGAAATGATTACAGGTATGCAGGAACAGCAACAGGCGGAAAAGAACAAGCAAATTCGCAAGTATGTTCGCGAAGAAGGTGACAGAATGATGCGTGATGCGCCGGTTCTGGGTAATCGCGATGCGAAAAAGACAATCTATGTCTGGACAGACTTTTCTTGCCCATTCTGCCGTCGGGTTCATGGTGAACTGGATCGCGTGATGGCGAATCGTGATGATTTCCGCGTTGTTGTAAAGAACTTCTCTATCCATGGGGCTTTGTCTGATGCGCCGGCCAAGGCAGTTATTGCAGCAAACCTGCAAGATCCAGAAAAGGCCGCGGAACTGACAGACATGCTGATGACGCGTGAATATTATACGCAAGCAGATTTGGAAGACCAAGCCAACGTGGCAGACAAGGTTGAAGCAAATGTTATGAAATTTGCCAAAGAAGTTGGATTGGATACAGAAAAATTGAAAGAAGATATGAACGGCGAAGTTGTTGCACGCGAATTGAGAAATGTACGTGATTTGGCACAACGCTTTGAAATCAATGGTACACCGTTCTTGATTATCGGTGAACAGGCGTTCCCGGGTGCAATCCCAGCGGATCAAATTGAAGCCGCATTGAATGAATAAATCACTTGTTTGCATGTTAAAAAAAATCGTCCAATTGGGCGATTTTTTTGTGGGATGTTTTTTATATTCGGGGCATGGGTGGAAACAATTGTCGGCCATGTGTGTTGCAGGGTATTGGGTGATAATTTGCCCCCCGGACTGTGTTTTACAACGGCATAAAGGGGCGCGGGATTACCGTCTGGCGTATGTATCCGTAACTGGGGCGTATATTATTATACCTTATTGAATAAAAAAATCCGCCAATCGGCGGATTTTACGTAAAACACGTGCTGAATTATTCAGCATCTGTACCGTTTTCTGGCGCTGGTTCTGATGGTTGTTCAACCGGTGCTGTAACGGGTTGTTCATCTGTTTCTGCTGTACCAGACGCATTTTCTGATTCGTCGTTTTCATCAGTCTTTTTTGTTCCGAATGTCAAAATTTTGCCGGCAACCAAGGCTTCTATTTCGTCTTGGGATTGTGCGACATATATTTTAACTGGAACAATAACGTCTGGGTGCAGGGCGATTTGTGTATCAAACGCCCCCACAGATTTAATCGGTGCGCCTAACATAACCTGGGCTGATTCAATATTGATACCGGTTAATTCTTTTAATGTGCGGGCAATATCACGTGTTGAAACCGAACCGTATAATTGGCCGGTATCACCCGCCTGGCGAATCATGTATAATTTTGCATTTTTGATTGCGTCAACATTGCCTTCGGCGGATTTGCGTGCCGCATCTTGACGTGCCTGTAATTCAGCCTTTTGTGCTTCAAACAGCGCAACGTTTTCGCGCGACCAACGCATGGCTTTGCCCAAAGGCAACAAATAATTACGCGCGAATCCAGTCTTTACTTCAACCGTGTCGCCGATGTTGCCCAGTTTTGTAATTTTTTCTGTTAAAATAACTTTCATTGTATCTGTCCTTTGTTTCAAGTTAGGGATGTTTCCCAGATAATGTTTTGTTTATCCCAAGTTATTGCGAACAAACGGCATCAGTCCCAAATGACGCGCACGCTTAATCGCCTTGGCCAATTCGCGTTGATCTTTCTGTGAAACGCCACTGATACGTGACGGCACGATTTTACCGCGTTCGGTTATATAATGTGATAAAGTCTTGATGTCTTTATAGTCAATCACTTTGCCCTTTAATGGGTTAGACTTTTTACGATAAATTGCTGCACGAACTGCCATTATTCCACCTCTTCATTATTTTTTTTCATCATCACAGACGGTGTGGTCGCTAATTCTTTGACACGCACGTTCAAGAAACGAATTACGTCTTCGTCAATGCGTGCGCGACGTTCATATTCTGCAACTTTATCGCCCGGCAATTCAATGTTCAACATGACATAGTGTGCCTTGCGATTCTTGCGGATTATATAGG
Organism: uncultured Alphaproteobacteria bacterium; assembly: GCA_944392535.1. Lineage (GTDB taxonomy): Bacteria > Pseudomonadota > Alphaproteobacteria > Rs-D84 > Rs-D84 > Enterousia. The sequence continues at coordinate 363,733 of CALXWY010000001.1, forward strand.
CCAAATTCTTCAAGCCCCAAAATTCTGTGGATTTAACATCACCGCCCAGTTCGCGAATAATGTCAGTGTATTTTGCCGCTTTTTCTTTGACCTGCGGTTCGGTCAAGTCCTGGCGAAAAACCAAGACGCTTTCATAGTAAGCCATCTATATTTTCCTTTGGTTTACACAGCCGGCAACCCCATGTCGCCAGCAGGAATCCCACCAATTATGACGAAAAATTTAATAAAATCAAGTGTTTTGTAAATTTGATTAATCTGGCATGGATTTTTATGTGTATTTGTGTCATAATTATTCGTAACGGGCAGAGAATGAAGTTCTTATACGGTGTTTTTATTGGGGTAATGGCTGTTTTGCCGAATCTTGCTCATGGGGCGGGTTTTGTTACGCATACTGTTATGTGGGATGTTGAAGATACGCCTGATATAGGTGGCCAGGATGCATATGATGAATATATGAAGGGCCTGTTTTGCAAAGATGGTGCCGGTGCGATAACTGTTGGTGAAAATGGTATAGAAGTATTATGTGAATCATGGAAAAGTACAGAACCGGCAGATGCGGATATTAAAAGTGCCCATGGAATTGCGCTGTGTCGTGCACAGTGTGCCGAAAATGGTGAAATATACGTGTCTGGCACGGGTGGTGATGATTGCCGATGTCGGCCGGCCCCATCCCAGGACCCAGAAATAATTGAACTTGAAGCATCTGTAAACCGCCAGGTGGCCAGCCGTACAAATCGCCAGATTAGCAGGGATGTAAACAGTTTGGTTAATGAAGCGGACCAGGGGCTGGTGGACAGCGTTGAAAACGAGATACGTGGGCAAAAATTGAATGCACGTACTGTCGCATCGGTTGAAAAAAGCACAGATAAAAGCATTGCCGCGTCAGAGAATGATTTTAGCAGTCAAATTCGTGATGAATTGCGTAATCAAAAGTCTGATTTACGGGCGGGTGCGAAAGAATCTGATGCCGCAATGTCAGAACTGACGGCGGCGGTAAATCGCGACGTTCTGGAAAGCGAAATGAGAAATCCGGACATTGACCAGATTGATAGTGATGTCGCGAAAATGAATGAAGATCTAGATAAACAGCTGGACAAGCAACTGGAATGCGAAAGTCGTAATCCGCCAATGGGGGTAAAGAAAAACGCGCTGGGGTTGTGGGTTTGCACAGAAACAGAAGACACGATTGCGGCACGCGAGCAGAAAAAGGCAAATAACAAAGCGTTAAAGGCATTCTGGGACGATATTGATGATATTGAACGTGCGTTTAATCGTCGCGTTCGTCAATTGCGTCGTGTGGCGAATGCAGATAATGGGGGCGACCAATGAAACGAAATTTAATCGCCACATTAATGATGTTATTTCCCATTGTTGCGTTTGGGGCCCCAGATTTGTCGGCAATTGAATCAGCGCAAACAATGGATGAATTAAAGACGGCATATAAAGACGCGGTGGAAAATGTTATTACAGAAAACAAGGATAAAGTTGATTCATTTGAATTGATTTCTGCGCGCACACAGTACCAGGAAAATATAGTCGCGCTGGATGAAGATGCGGCAACGTTAACAAATAACACGGATGCAAAAAATCAACAAAGTGAAGACGCCCCGGCAAAGATTCTTTCGCAAGAAGATTCGTTGGCCCAGATTTCGGAATTACAGGCGAATGCGGACGCGATGCGTGACAAAGAACAATCAACAGCGAACAAGATACTGGGGGCCGCCGGCATTGGTGCGACAGGTATTGGGTTAATGCAAACAGCATCTGCGTTGGCGCAACAGAATGCATCAAATGATGCGACACGCGATATGACGGCATACCTGGCAACATTCCGGTGTGACTATGGTTCTGGTCGTAACATCAGTGGTGGTGAAACGGGCATAACGTTACCTGGGGGGAACCAGTTATTACCACTGTATACAGAATATATAACACTGGCATCAGACTTAAAGACACGTAAAGAAGCATTGGGATTAAGTCCTGGCATAGAATCCGAGATAATACAAGACAGTGCGACATCTGGGTTATACGACAATGTATCGTTGGGTCGCGGTGATGGTGTGTATGTATCATTGGCGGCGGCGTTATCTGATCCGACTGGACCTGCGGCGGCGGCATGGGCGGCGCAACAATCTGCGACATCGGAACAATTACAAACAGGTTTAATAACGGCTGGGGTTGGTACATTGGCCAGCATAATTGGCAATATTGCGATAAATGAAAACAAAAAATCACCCCAAAATTTAACTGATGACATCATCGCAAAGTATGATGCCAAGCGTACGGTTATCAAAGAAGATTTGTCTGGAACCGAAGAAGATTCAAAACAAGATGCAGAAGATGCCGTGCCGGCGCCAGAAGATGGCAAGGTGCCGTCTGGGGGGCATACGGAATATTTGATTAATGCGCAACAGGCGTGTGAAGCGTTGTCTGGGGAATGGGATGCGGTTGCAGAAATATGTCATTGTGCGGGTTACCAAATATGGGATAACTATGCATTAACATGTCTGGATGATGATGCACCGTATGATGATGTGGTGCCCCAGCCGGTTAATAAACCAATTGTTACACTGTATGCGGAATCATTGTTTGACAGTGGCAAGGTACAGGTTAAATCACCAACAGATAAACTGGATGATGTGATTGATTCAATAAAAAATGAAATTGCAACCGATACCGGGGTAGAGATATTGTTGGTTGCGCATACAGACAGTGACAAGATAATCCAAAGTGCAAATTTATGTGCGCGTGATAAAATATGCACAAATCAATCACTGTCGGTGGCGCGGGCGGAATCTGTACGCGGTTATATTCAAAATAAATGGGCAGATATGCCGGCCGGTATAAGTATAACAATTCGTGGTGTTGGTGATCAATGTGCCAATCCGAACAGTTCTGATGCGCAAAAAGCACTGGAACGCAAGGTTGATTTCTATGTGTTCTTTAACGGTGAAGACACGGATAATATTGATGTATGCAGTGTCGGAACAAATTGATTAAAGATTGTTGACTTGCCTTTATAAAATTTACTATCATTTCTGTAAAGACAGAGAGAAACGCACATGAATAATCAATTTCATCATGCACTGAACAGAATGGCTTTCTTTACAGCATTGTTGGTGGCGGGGCTGATTTTGTTTTATCGGCCGTTTCTGGGGATTGCCAGTGCGAACGTTGTTTTGAACGGCATTATTATTGGAACAATTTTATTCGGAATTGGGTTATGTTTTGTTGAAATGTTCAAATTGTTGCCGGAATATCGCTGGGCGCGGGCGTATTTTTCGGGACGGCGCAATGTGCCATTACCACCACGATTATTACGTTCTGTCGCGATTTTGTTGCGTTCGCGGCCACGTCGGATTTATGCGTCAACACTGAATGGAATGCTGGAAATGATTCAATTGCGCTTTGACGATTCGCGTGAATCTGTGCGGTATATAACAAATACGTTGATATTCTTGGGACTGTTGGGGACATTTTGGGGATTGATAATAACCGTTGGTGGTTTCGCCGATTTAATTGGTGCATTGGATTTTTCAGATGAATCAGTTTTGCAAACGATGCAGGCGGGATTGACCGGGCCACTGGCGGGAATGGCGACCGCGTTTACCAGTTCGCTGATGGGACTGGCGGGCAGTTTGATCGTCGGATTCTTGGGGTTACAGGTGCAATCGGCCCAGAATTCTATATTCCGCGATGTTGAAGATTATTTGGCGGCGCATACCAGTACGGCAATTCCGGATAATGAACGCGTTATCGCGGCAATATCAGGGGATGATGTTAATAATGAATCAAAGCGCAATGTGGTAAAACGTTAAAAGTGTGTGCACAGGGGGGAACAGATGATGAATTTCAGATTTCGTAACCAGACAAATGCATGGCCGGCATTTGTGGATTTGTTTTCAAATCTGGTGATAATTTTAATATTTTTATTAATTGTGTTCGTGTTTCTGTGGACGACAACCAGTGTGTTTAATAAAGATTCTGGGGCCAAGGCGGTTGCGGATTTGCGGGCAACGAATGAAGAACAGGCGGCACGTATTGTGCAAATGACCGCGGATGAAGAAGAGGCCAAGCGTTTGTTAATCTTGGCGCGTAATGAATTGGAAAACTTGGCGGCCAGTAATACAGAACTGACCAATGAACTGCAACAGGTGGATGTCAGTATGGATGAACTGATTGCGGATTACGAAGCCAAAGTGGCCGAATTACAATCCCAGGGTACGGATTTACGGGACCAGGTTGCATCATTGACCACGCAATTAAATCAGGCCAAACTGGATAAACAAAAAACGGCCGAACTGGAACAAGAACGCCGCGAATTACAGGCACAGATGACGGCCCAGCGTGCGGAATTGGCCGAACAGTTGAATAAATTAAACGCGGCACTGGATGCGGCAGAGGCAGCCGCCCATGAAAAAGATATTCAATATGTTGAAATGTCTGAACGTCTTAATAAAGCATTGGCGGACAAGGTGGCGGAGTTAAATGATGTTGCACAGTACCAATCGGAATTCTATCGTGCAATCAAAGATGCGCTGGGGGATGAACGATTCGTTCAGCCAGATGGTGATCGTTTCATAATTGCCAGTGACATTTTGTTCAGCAGTGGTTCATATACATTGTCACCCGAAGGTAAAAATCAATTGCGCTTGATCGCAAATGTAATCAAGGATTTGGAAAATGTTATCCCAACGAATATCAATTGGATAATTCGGGTGGATGGTCATACGGATCGTCAACAGGTTATGTCTGGGACGCGTGCATTCAAAAATAATATGGAATTATCATTGTTGCGTGCAAACGCGGTCACAGATGAATTGGTTGCCAATGGGGTGTCGCCACGTCGCTTGGTCCCCAGTGGTTTCGGCGATTTGCACCCGGTGACATTGGGCACCGATACAGACAGTATGCAGCAAAATCGTCGCATAGAATTGCAATTAACCAACAGGTGATATTTTAACTGTTGTGATAAATATTATTATGCCTGTCATTTCCCATATATGCTGGAATGACAGGCTTTATTTATGCACAACAGTTTGACTGATATTATTTATCAGGCCCGCAGTATGACGCGCGGCGTGCGTTGTAAGTTTGGAATGTATTTTACGCGGGGAACATATCACCGTAATATATCGTGTTGCCAATCTGGACATTCAGTGATGGCACGGTCAGTTTTGCCGTACGCAGATATAAAATATATTCGCCAATATGTAACACGCGCCCACAATCATCCGCACTATCTGACCCCAGTGGTGAATACATATTATCTGGACATTGTGTTATCCCAGAATCAGATGTCGTTTCTGTAAACGTCCCACCGGGACAATAATGATTACGTGGACATTGTGTGCATTGTTGACTGTTTGCGGGTAAATAATATCCCGGATTACAAGATATTTCTTCTGTTTCCATCGGAATACAATCATCAATACTGTCGTGATCGGCCGCCGTATCACCAATTGTGCCGGTCCCCGCGGGACATGGCTTACATGTGGGCAACATTCCTGAATGACATAACCTCTCATCCATATATGTATTAGCAGGACAAACTTCACAAGCTTCCCTATCATGGGGTACTGGAAATGTTCCTTCTAAACACGGGTTGCTGCATATTTCTCCTGCACCATACGCGTTGTGGTACAGCATGCAAACAGCGATAATAAATATAAGCTTTCTCATAATCCACCCCCCAACAAAAAACCACCGGAAATAATTTCAAGTGGTTGGAGGTTAGCAACTATCAAATACAATAGTGTCGTTTATTCAATATATTCACGAACCCTCCAACCGCAAGGTTGGAGTATGCGTATTTGCGAGGTTGCTACACCCCGTATCAGAAACTTTCTGATACGTTCGTATTATAGAATAATATGGATTTTTTTTCCATAACAAAGTTTATAGACTTTGTTTTTCACTGGCCAGGTTGTATCCAGGCTGTATTTACATGCTTATATAACGTTATATTATAAATTTGAAATCGCCGGCGGTTTTAATATTCATGCGACCATTCGGCGAAACCGATTGGGTTGCGCGTGTGTTTGCATATGAATACGATGGGCCGTCCGGTGCATGGCGCGCAGACGTGATTTTACGAATCGCACAATACGGCAATGCCGGGCAGGGTTCGGCCTTCTATGAATTCCAAGAATGCGCCGCCGCCGGTGGACACGTATGTTATGTCGTCTTTGACGCCACATGCGGTTAATGCCGCAACAGTATCCCCGCCACCGACAATGCTTTCCAATTTTCCGGCGCGTGTTTGTTCGGCAATCGCATGCGCGATTGCAAATGAACCATACGACCATGTTGGTTGCCATTCTGCCATGCCAACGGTGCCGTTCCATATCACGGTTGCCGCGTTGCGAATTTCTGAGACATCGCGTTCTGTCGTTGCGATGCCGGCATCAATAATTATATCGTCGTCAGCAATTTCGGTAAAATCTTTGTTTGTGCGCGGGGCATCGGGTTTGAATTCTTTGGATACCCCCTTGTCCAAGGGTAATAAAACTTCGCAATTATTTGCACGGGCATATTCTAAAATTTCTAATGCGGTGTTTTTTTGGTCGGCTTCGTACAAAGAATTACCGACCTTGCCACCGGTTGCATAGTTAAATGTTGTTCCCAATGCGCCGCCAATAATTAATTTATCAGACAGTCGTGCCAATGCGCGTAATACACCGATTTTTGTGGAAACTTTGCTGCCGGCGACAATAGATAACAGCGGACGGCGTGGATTTTCCATTACCGCAGACAAGTGTTCTATTTCCGACGCCAATAATTTTCCGGCATACGATGGTAAAATATTGGCGACACCAACAGTGCTGGCGTGCGCACGATGGGATACCGCGAATGCGTCGTTTACAAAAATGTCAAATCCAGTGGCCAATTGCTGGGCAAATGCCGGGTCATTTTGTTCTTCGCCTGGGTAAAATCGTACGTTTTCCAGTAATACAACATCACCGTCGCGCATGGTTTTCATGAATTCTTTGTCCAAACAATCGGGAATCAATGGAATGCCCATGTATTCAGCAACCGGTGCCAGTGTGTATGCCATGTTGCGCGTACCCTTTGGCCGGCCCAGATGGGCGCAAATCGCAATTCGGGCACCCGCCGCACGCAGGGCGGATATTGTTGGCATGCTCTGGTCAATTCGGAACGCGTCTGTAATTACGCCATCAACAATTTGTACGTTAAAATCATCGCGCAGTAAAATATATTTGCCACGTACATCCAGTTTATCAATTGTGCGTAGATTCATCTTTTGTCATCCTTTCTTTCACAGGTTTATAACTTTTACGATAATGTTCGTTTATACCATATTTTTCAATTGCGTGCAAATGTTCCGCGGTGGGATATCCGGCATTTTTATCCCAACCGTACATCGGGAACTGTGTCGCCAAATCTTGCATGATTTTGTCGCGTGTTTCTTTGGCAATAATGGACGCGGCGGCAATTGATATTGATTTTGCATCACCCTTGACAATCGGAATACCAATTATATTATGCGGCAATTTGTTCCCGTCAATTAAGCAAAACTGGGGCGTGCAAGTTAATTTTGTAACAGCACGCGACATCGCCAACATAGACGCATGTAAAATGTTTAATTCGTCTATCTCGGTCGGGCTGCATTGCGCCACCGCCCATATTGTGTTTTGTGTTATCCAATCATACGCCACCGCGCGTGCATGCGCCGTCATTTGCTTGGAATCGCGAATTACAACAGGAATGTCAATATCGCGCCGTGGGAAAATAACCGCCGCCGCAACCACAGGCCCACACAGGGGGCCACGACCGACCTCATCCACGCCGGCAACCATGGTAAATCCAGTTTCGTTTTCAATTTCAAATGTGGGCGTTGCTTTCATTGCGATTAAATCCATCAACTGGTACTTTTGGTTTAAGATATCTGTTTATTGTTCTGTGACACGACATACTCCTGATGCTATTCTAATAAAATAGGTATAAAAATAAATACAAAAATTTATGAACCAGATATTTTGGCATTAAAGCAATGTACGGTGATTTTATGATTTCTGCTGTATATTAAAATTAAATCGCCATGCGATTCGCAATTTGTTGCTGGACATATTCGTCTTCGCTGTTATACAGGGGCCATTCCCCATCAGCCAAATCACGCAGTGCGGTTAATGGTTGATCCAGACGCGCCCGGTACAGCCACAAATTTGACATGACACGTTTTATATAACTGCGCGTTTCATATACAGGAAAACTTTCTATGTACAACAATGGATCGTGCGTAGAAAACATTTTTTCAAAACTGACCAATGTGCCCATGCCGGCATTGTATGCGACCAGCATTTTTATTATGTTGTTGTTGATGTTCGGATGTGCCAATAAATCAACAATATACTGTTGCCCCAAGAACATGTTATGTTCCGGATTCAACATGTCTATGTCGGACATATCAACTTTGTTTTCGCGGGCAACACGTTTGGCGGTACTGGGCATAATTTGCATCAGACCATTTGCGCCCGCCCCAGATTTTGCATTTGTTTTGAATCCGCTTTCTTGTTTTGTGATGGCCAATAATAATGCACGATCAATTGACCATCCGCCCATTGGTTCCCAATCTGGCAATGGGTACTGGGCGGAATAAATAATATTGTCGTCAATTTCCAGAATACCACGATCCTGGACCAGGCCAGATGCCTGGATTGACACGCGTGGCAAACCGTATGCAGTTGCCACAGAGTTTATTGCATGCAATGTGCGGTCGGTAACCTTGGGCGTAATCATGTATTTCAAATATATTTCGGCGCGATCTTTTTGCCCAACCTGTAACAGTGCCAACGCACGTTTGCCGTATTTTGATTCGCGCAGTACATCAATGTCGTCATCGGTACAGTCTTGTTCAAAAAATTCGTATCGTGGCGTCCGCCCCAACATCACGGACGACAATGCGCCATAAAACGACATCGGGTGTGCAGATGCAATTTTCCAGTATTTTTTTGCTGTACTGCGATTATCATTCATGTCGGCGGCACGGCCCGCCCAGAATGCCGCTTCGGTCTTGCGGGCCGCATTTATTTGTTCCAGTTGCAATATTTGGCTGAAATATTTTTCGCTTTCGTCAAATTTTTCTTCTTTGAAATACAACAACCCCATTGACCACAGGCCGTATTCTGACTTTGCGTCAGATGCGACAAATCCCCATTTTTTCGCCAGTTCATATTCGCCATTTGTATAATACAAGAATGACAATCGGCCCGCCAAGCGCCCATAATCCGATTCGGTTAATTTTCGTTTGAATGATGAATCTTCCAGTATTAAACGGGCGCGTTTTGTTTGGCCGCTGCGTATTGCGCGCTTGAACTGTGTGATTTTTGTATTTGTGTCACCGCTGTATTTTTTTGCCGTCCATGTTTCAGACTGGGGCGTTTCAATTGATGCGCCCCCAGTGATTGTTCGTGGAATATATGCACTGCGTACAGTGGCCTGTTTGATTTTGGCCAGTTTTACCATGCGATCGGCCCCAGGCATGTCGTAATAGTTATTCATCCAAGAAACCAGTTCTTTGCCACGGGTGCGGTATGTTTTGGATATAAAACGCTGGTATAAAACTTCGTTCATCAGCAACGGGTCATTCAATTGTTCTTGCAGTTTTTGGGCCGCGCTGATTTCTTCTTCGCTTTGTAATAAAAAGATTTGTTTATATAAACTGGCGTCAGAATCAGATAATACATCAATCGTCGGCAGGTCGGCCGCCATCGCCGCCACCGGCAAAAAGATTGCTATTAAAAATGTGAAAATTTTTTTCATAAGTCAGAATAACGATGTCTTGGGCAGTTCGCATACCACCGCACCATCATCAGCCTCTGGGATTTGTTCAATTATTTTTTTGAAATCCGATATACGTGAAAATTTGCGATACACAGATACAAATCGCACAAATGCAATCGGATCCAGATTCAACAATGAATCAGACACCATTTGACCAACCATTGCGCTGGTTATCGTATCATCGGCGGTTTCTGTTTCAAGACGACGATGGATGGACGTGACCAATTTTTCAATCTGTTCGTCACCAACATCGCGGTTGCGACACGCCAATTTTATACTGCGCGTTAATTTTTCGCGGTCAAAAGGTTCCAATTTTCCACTGTTTTTGCGAACCATCAGGTCACGCATCTGGACGCGTTCAACCGTTGTGAATTTCGCGCCACACTGGTTGCAAACACGCCGACGCCGGATTATAGCGTCTTCGGTATCGGGTCTGGAATCCGTAACCCGACTGTCAGTAGAATTACAATACGGACATCTCATATCGGTATACAGTAGCAATGAAATCCGCAACTGTAAAGCAGAATTTATATTTGGCCCATTGGGTGACCAAAAAGTGCTTTTTTATAAAAATCAAGAACTTTATTTATCGGGATATGGTGCAGGGCGACTTTTTAACGTATGCGATTTATGGTAAAATATGTATTACATAGGGCCAGACGGAGAGATGGAAAAATACCTGAACCAGATTTTTGCCGGGGATTGTGTGGACGTTATGCGCGGCATCCCAGATGCGTCGGTTGATGCCGTGTTCGCAGATGCGCCATATAATCTGCAATTGGGGGAAAAAACATTGTATCGGCCCGAAGATCAAACAGCTGCCCGTGCGGTCCGCGATGCATGGGACAGTTTTGACAGCCCAGCGGCCTATGATGAATTTACACGTGCGTGGATGACCGAATGTCGCCGTGTGTTAAAGCCTGATGGGGCAATGTGGGTTATCGGCAGTTATCATAATATTTTCCGTGTTGGTGCCATTTTACAAGATCTGGGATTCTGGATTTTGAATGATATTGTATGGGTCAAGACCAATCCAATGCCGAATTTTCGCGGTACGCGTTTTACAAATGCGCACGAAACGCTGATCTGGGCAACGCCGCGTAAAACAGGCAAGTATACGTTTAATTATGAAACAATGAAAAAGTTAAATGGTGGCAAACAGATGCGTTCTGATTGGGATATTAATATATGTCTGGGCGAAGAACGCGTCAAAGATGCAAATGGTAAAAGTTTGCATAATACGCAAAAGCCGATGGATTTGTTGCGCCGTGTGATTTTGTCTTCTACAAAGCAGGGTGATGTTATTCTGGACCCGTTTATGGGCAGTGGCACCACCGCCGCCGCGGCCAAAGAATTGGGGCGTAATTTTATAGGTATAGAACGCGAAGAATCATACGTCGCAGCGGCGCGGACCCGTGTTGATGCGGTGCGTGCGGTGGATTTGTCGGATATAGAGGTTGCAATCCCGAAGCGTGCGGAAATTCGTGTGGCGTTCAAGGAACTGATTGATGCAGGACTGTTGTATGTTGGCCAGACGTTGGTCAGTCCGCGCGGCGAACGCGTCATGATTACGCGTGACGGACAATTGGCACATTCACTGCATGGCAAGGCGTCAATTCATGTTATGGCGGCGCGTTTGCAACATTGTGTCAGTTTTAATGGATGGGACTATTGGTCCGCGGAAAAGCGCGATGGGTCATTGGTGCCGATTGACGAATTGCGCAAATATCTGCGTGGAATAAAGCGTGATATAAAGCAGGCGGCGTAATATAATAATATGATGATGTTGAAAATTGTGGGCGCCAAAAAATCACTTGTAAAAAGGTGAAAAAATCCATATACTGCAAGGGACGCAGGGCAAAAAACGTGCCGAATCTAAAGGAACGGTTAGTCACGACGATATCGGAGGGACACAATGTCGCAGATTTTCGGGATTTTTAGAAATAGAAATATTGCTAAAATAACCGTTTACTTTTTTTTCTCTTTACTACTTTTGCTGTGCATTGTGCCTGATGGTTATGGGGCGGGTTATACATGCTCTGCGTCGTCCAAGAAATATACATCGTGCAAGTCTGGGTATTACTTAAATGGTACCGGTGCTGGTAACAGTTGTTCAACATGCAGCAGTTTGGGTTATACGTCATCTGCGAATGGTAATTCCAACGGTGCGGCGGCATGCTATAAATCATGCACCAAAGCCTGTACGCGACAGACATGTCCATCGTCAGCATACAGTTGCAGTCATGGCAGCACATCAACATCTGGGACACAGTATTATGGTGGTTCGTGCAGTGCCCCATCTTCAACATGTTCATTGACGATAAGCAGTTGCAAATCGGGATATTATAAGAACGGCAACAGCTGTTCAACATGCAGCAGTCTGGGTTATACATCATCTGCGAATGGTAATTCCAACGGTGCGGCGGCATGCTATAAATCATGCACCAAAGCCTGTACGCGACAAACATGTCCGTCAAATGCGACCTGTACCCATGGCAGTTCATCAACCAGTGGTACCCAATATTACGGTGGTTCGTGCAGTGCGGCGTCATCCACATGTTCAATCAGCATATCTTGTAACTCAGGATATTATAAAAGCGGCAGCAGCTGTCCGGCCTGTACGAGTGTCAGTGCGACGGACTTATCACAATCATGTTCACGCAATCCAACCAGCACGGAATTAAGTAACGCACATGCATACGCAGGTACAATCAGTGGTGCGAAGCAACAGTGTACTGGTAAACATACCGGTGGTGCGGGCGGAACAGCTGGCTCTGGGTCGTGCACCGGGTGCAGCAGTTGGGGTTCGTGCAGTGGTGGTACATTAACCATTACATCATGTTCGGCGGGATATTATAAAGACGGTAATAGTTGCAAATCCTGTCCATCGGGGTACACGTCTGCGAACGGTACAACGGGTGGCATTGGTTCGTGTTATATTAATGTATCTGCGGGTAATTATATTAAGACAGCAAACAGTTCAACACAATCAACGTGTACGGCGGGGTATTGGAATCCGGCACATACCGTGTACTATGGCAACACGTCTAGTTGTAATAAGTGCACAGGCGCAACATATTCAGATACTGATGGCGCCAGCAGTTGCAAGCAATGTCCAACAGCAACAGAGTATGCCGACATAATAACAAGTTATTGGTATTGGTCAGAAGATGATATTCATGACACTATTGGTGGCTGTCGTGTCGAGTTTGATGAATCAGATTCCAAGGGTTCGTACAATTACAGTTGTGCATATAAAAATGGTGATTATGGCGTTGCCGGTGGTGGTACCGATACATGTATGGCGACGAAACCAAATTCTTGTGCTGCGACATATTATTGGCCGGGTGGAGATTCTAATATTTGGGCGGGCAATCGTGCGGAATTGTTAACGCAAATGTGTTCCAGTGTTGGCAAGGGATATTGGTCGGCGGCCGGTTCTTTGACCCGCAACCAGTGTCCGGCGAACTATCGCGATGGCGCGGCGACCGGGACCCAAGCGGGTTGCAAGACCAGTTGTGCGGCGGGAACATATGTAAAGACAGCGAATGCGGCGTGTACATCTGTTGGCACAGGATATTATCGTGCGGCGCATACGGTAAGTTACGGCAGCACCAGTACCCGCAGCCAGTGTCCGGCGAACTATCGCGATGGCGCGGCGACCGGGACCCAAGCGGGTTGCAAGACCAGTTGTGCGGCGGGAA